>NZ_JBANBJ010000150.1:0-3835 GCF_059803515.1 Bradyrhizobium sp. UFLA05-125
TCATAGTTCTGGCCAACATGACGCATGTCGAGAGACGTATTAAGAACAAGCCCCTTCGCGCCATTGCTCCACGTCTTAGCCTGGTCGGTCAGGCGTTTGATGACTTCGACAATGGGAGACAAATCACCGTCCAGATTGACGCGACATGTCGCAACGAAGCTCTCCTGCACGTCGGACATTGCTACGCCCTCCGCACAAAGGATGCCCGGTGAGAGCGGCACGAGGATTTTCCGGATCGATAGTTCCTCAGCCACGTCAGCGGCGTGCAGCCCTCCAGCTCCGCCGAACGGCATCAACGTGAAGTCGCGGGGATCGTAGCCGCGCTCGACTGAGATCGCGCGGATGGCACGGACCATATTCGAGACGCAGATTCGGACGATGCCGAGCGCCGTCTCCGGCAAGGCGAGCCCGAGCTGCGCCGCCAGCGGAGCAATCGCCCGCTCCGCTGCGACACGATCAAGGGTCATGGCGCCGCCGACCAAAGCAGTCGGAAGGCGTCCCAAATAGACGTTTGCATCCGACACCGTCGGTAGCGCGCCACCACGGCCATAGCAGGCAGGTCCGGGGACTGCGCCGGCACTTTCGGGGCCAACTTTGAGCAACCCGTCCGCGCCGACATGTGCAATGGAGCCGCCACCGGCACCGACAGTGTTGATGTCGATGGAAGGCAACCGAACTGGAAACTCGGCGATATCGCGGCCATAGGTCATGGCTGCAGCGCCGTTTTCGATCAGGCAGACGTCGGTGCTTGTTCCTCCGATATCGAGGGTGATCAGGTCGCTCTCGCCCGAGCGCCCCGCAACCGCAACTGCACCGACTACGCCAGCCGCAGGTCCTGATAGCGCCGTACGAATTGGCAACTGTCCCGCCCTATCGATCGCCATCAAGCCGCCCGCGGACTGGCTGATGCCGATCGCGGCACCGGCTGCACGGCTTTCGAGAGCCGCGGCCAAGCGCGCCATGTAGCGCGTGACCTTTGGCTGGAGATAGGCGTTGAGCACCGTTGTAGAAAACCGCTCATATTCGCGGAACTCGGGCTGCACCTCGCACGACAACGACACGTGCAGCTCCGGCAACCGTCTGCGCAAGGCTGCGCCGATGCGCTGCTCGTGCGCAGGGTTCAGAAACGAGAACAATAGACAGACTGCACAGCATTCCGCGCCGCTGGCAGCGACTCGCTCGATCGCAGCATCGATCTCAGCATCGGCGAGCTCCGTCACGACCTCCCCGAGCGGACCTATTCGCTCCGTGATCTCAAAACGATTCTGTCTCGGCACAACGGGCGACGGAGCGTCGGCCTTGAGGTCGTAGATCTTCGGACGAACCTGCCGCCCGATCTCCAGCAAATCGCGAAAACCCTTGGTGGTGATCACCGCGACGTTGCCGCCGCTGCGCTCGATCAACGCATTCGTCGCGACCGTTGTGCCATGCGCAAATCGTGAGGCGGCGCCGACACCGCAAGCTTCCGCCAGTTCGGCGAGGCCAGAGAGGATGGCGCGGGATGGATCATCAGGAGTGGATGGGCGCTTGTGGACCAAGACGTCCCGGGTCGATGAGTTCAGCACGTAAAAGTCGGTGAAGGTTCCGCCGACATCCACTCCGACAGTCCAGCTCATGCCGCCTCCTCACTTGGATACATTAAATATCCAAGTTGGACACATTGTCAATCCAGTGTAGTTTCGAGCATCCGGCGAGGATTCGAAGCAGCAGGAGGTTTTGATGGGTCTGGCGGTTGGATCCGACGCTGCGGTCCGTGATGGTGACCGAGTTTACGAAGATCTGCGTCAGCGGATCCTGTCTCTAGAACTGATTCCGGGTTCGATTTTTGATGAAGCGCGGATCGTCAGCGAGCTCGGTGTCTCGCGCACGCCGGTCCGAGAAGCGGTCATCAGGCTCGTCTCGGAGGGGCTGCTGCGCCGCGACGGCCGGCAAATTCGGGTCTCCTCCTTTGAGGTCGGTCAACTGCGCCCGTTCTTCGAGGCAAACCGTCTGCTTTCGCGATCCCTGCACCGCCTTGCGGCGATCCGACGAACTCCTGCCCAGCTCGAGAAGATCCGAACCGAGATGCTCGCGTTTGAAAAGAGTGTTCGCGAAGGCACGGATGTGATCATGAACGAAGCCAACTTTCGCTTTCATAGAGAGATCGCGCGGGCCGCCGATTCCGCGTTCCTGGAGCGAACGTATTCGGACATCCTGCTCGAGGCGATGAGGCTTTCACGCCAGTGCTTCGAGGCGGGAGACAACACGATCGACCAGCTCGAAGCACATATCTCACGGATCGTCGTGGATCATCGCGATCTTTTTGCAGCCATCGAACAGCGGAAGCCCGATGAGGCAGACAACGTTGCTGCCAGGCACTCGGACCTATTCAAGGATCGTGTAGCGCGCCAGCTTCTCGGTCCGTCGAACATACAGGGCACCGTCGATCTGGCAGACCTTTGAGAGCGGACCAAGGCGCGAACAACTTGCCGAGCCGACCCTGGTCAGCCTGTAAAGACAACCGACTTCTTGCCGTTTAGCATCACACGATCCTCGAGGTGGTGTCGCACGGCTCGGGCGAGCACCCGCCGTTCGATATCGCGTCCCTTACGAACGAGATCGTCCGGCGCGTCGCGATGCGAGATCCGTTCGACATCCTGCTCGATGATTGGTCCCTCGTCGAGGTCGGAGGTGACATAGTGCGCCGTCGCACCGATCAGCTTGACGCCTCGCTCATGCGCCTGGTGGTAAGGCTTGGCGCCCTTGAAACCCGGCAGGAAAGAGTGATGAATGTTGATGCAGCGCCCTATCAGTTTGGCCGAAAACCCGTCAGATAGAATCTGCATGTAGCGTGCAAGAACAACGAGATCCGTATTGGTTTTCTGCACAAGATCCCAGATCTGCGCCTCCTGCTCCATCTTGGTCTGTTTCGTGACGGGCAGATGATGGAACGGCAGGCCATCGAGATCGTTCGAAGCAAGATGCTCTCGGCCATGATTGGAGACGATCGCGGTGACCTCCATCGGCAGCTCACCAATGCGCCAGCGATAGAGCAGATCCGCCAGACAATGATCGAACTTGGAAACCAGCAGCATCACCCGCTTCCTTGCGGAACGCTCCCGCAGGCGGAATGTCATGGCAAAGCGCTTGGCGAGGTCATCGATCGAGGCGGCGATCTCAGTCTGCGACTTCGCCTCGTCGAGGCGATCGAAGACGACTCGCATGAAGAATTGTTTGGTCTCGGTATCTTCGAATTGCTGGGCGTCAAGGACGTTGCACCCCGCCTCGAACAGAATTGTCGAGACCGCCGAGACGATACCCGGACGGTCGGGACAGGATAAAACGAGAATCATGGAACGATCAGGCATATCGGTTACCGCCGGCGGCAGCCCTCTCATCGACAGTTCTGAAGGAAGATCGTGCGAAGAGCGGCGGACGGACTGGATCAACCTCCGCCGATCACGACTTGGCAGCCGAACTCGGCTGCCGAAGCGGTGAACCAAGACGAGAAGCTGCCGGCCATGCTGCGTGCAACAAGGATCTCGAAGACGGCACCTTCCGGTCCATCGTCGCCTCGCCACAACTGCACACCGACATGCGCAACGCTCGTCAGAGCAGTCGCGCCGACAGGGAAAACGGAAGGGTGAAGGTCGACCATTGAACCCTTCGCGAGCACCTCACGGGCTCGCCCGCCGGAGACGCGCAGCACCGCACGGGCGTGACTTTGGTCCATCACCGCCGCATCCACTGAAAGCGAAGCAAGAAGATCAGGAAAACCCTGTCGATGTCGCGCCACTAGCAACCATTGACCCGGCCCTGCCCAGATCAATCCATGAGTGCTCGACCACACCGCGGA
>NZ_JBANBJ010000151.1:0-3604 GCF_059803515.1 Bradyrhizobium sp. UFLA05-125
CTCGTGTTCTTCCTGCACATCACGACCGGTCCCGACAACACCAACAACGTCCTCGCACTCGCCTTCGGGCTCCTGATCGTCTTCCTGGTGGTCGGCGGCTCGGTCTGGATCATGTCGCACCTGAACGAGAACATGCCGGCGATGGACCAGATCATGCAGATGCAGTGAGAGGCGAGGTCGCGCCCACGCTCAGATCACTTCGGCCTGCGGCAGTTGTAAGCCTTGCGGAATCCCGCCGCTTGCGCGTCGTCCTCCGAGCAGAACCAGCGGTCGGGCTTCGTCGTTGCCGGATAGCTGGGGCAGCCCCGCAAATGGTAGATGCCAATATTGCCGGTGACGCGTGCGCGCACCGCGAGCTTGCCCTTGATGCTGCAGTTCGGCGGCATGGTCAGCTCGTCCGGAAACAGCACCGTGCGGATTTCCTTGTCGCGGTCGGGGCGGCAGGCAGCGCCGAGCAGTGTGCCATCCCTTTTGCCGGTGCGGAATTCCTGCGGTGCAACAAAGCAGCCCTTCCAGATGCCGGCCGAATTGGTCTTGGCCTCGGCGGCGGCCGGCTTGACGTTCGCCTTGATCGGCTCGCGTGCGACGGCAAAGCCGAGGCGGACGAGCTGCTCGTTCAGGCTCGCCTTGTCGCCCTCGGCCGTGCAGATGGCGCGGTGGCGCTTGCCAAAGCTCTTCTCGGGCCCGACATCGTCGCAGCGTACGTTGCGGCCGTTGATCAGCTTTGTGAGCTGATCGCGCGCCTCCAGGCCGCAGGTCCAGGGATCGGCGTGGTCGTCGATGCAGACCTGGTCAAGTTCCGGCGCGTCGACACCGTCCAGCCGGTAGGTCGCATCGCCGAGCTGGATGGAGTTGCCGTCCCGTACCGTTGCGCTGGCCGTCACGGCGAAGCCAGGTCCGGTATCGGCGACGCAGCCGAGGATAGCGAGAAACAAGACAAGTGCGGCGGCGCGGGCGGTGGCAAAGAAATTCTGGAAGGACATACGTTCTCGCTATCGATTTGCTCTTTCGCGAGGGTTCTCTAGCATCTCGACATTGCAACACCAATGGTCTGCGCCCAGCGAAGCCTGACATTCGTCCCCCGCGGCTTTACTCGCCGGCCGCTCTGACCCTATCGTTTGACGTTGCACGCAAGGCTTAATCGCCCGGGAAGCGGCGAGGGCGGGAGGATGACTTTGGCAAACGACCCCGTGGACGTCCTGATCATCGGCGCCGGCGCCTCCGGAGCCGCGGTCGCCTGGTCACTCGCCGAGACCAAGATGCACATCCTTTGCCTCGAGCAGGGCGATTGGATGAAGCCGGCGGACTATCCGAGCACCGGCCGGGACTGGGAAGCGAGGTTCTACGGCGAATGGTCGACCAGTCCGAACATCCGCGGCCGGCCCGAGGACTATCCGATCAACGACGACAACTCGCCGATCAAGGTCGTCAATTTCAACGCGGTCGGCGGCTCGACGGTGATGTACACCGCGCACTGGCCGCGGCTACATCCCTCCGATTTCAAGGTGAAGACGCTGGACGGCGTGGCCGACGACTGGCCGATCGACTACGACAGGCTGGTGCCGTTCTTCGAGGAGAACGACCGGATCATGGGGACCTCGGGTCTCTCGGGCGATCCGCTCTCGCCGCTGACGCATCCGCCGATGCCGCCGCAGCCGCTGGGGCTCTCCGGTCCCCTCGTCGCCAAGGCCATGAACAAGCTCGGCTGGCACTGGTGGCCGTCGGACACGACGGTTGCGACGATGGACTACGAGGGCAGGGCGCGTTGCATCAACCTCGGCCATTGCACGCCGGCCTGCGCGCAAGGTGCGAAGGCCTCGACCGACATCACCTATTGGCCGCAGGCGATCCGCGCCGGCGTCGAGCTGCGCACCCATTGCCGGGTGCGCGAGATCACGACCGACGAGAACGGCATGGCGTCGGGCGTCGTCTACTACGACAAGGACGGTGTCGAGCAGTTCCAGGGCGCGCACGTCGTCATCATCGCCTGCAACGGCGTCGGCACGCCGCGCCTGCTGCTCAACTCTGCGTCGGGGCGCTTTCCGAATGGGCTTGCCAATTCATCAGGCCTCGTCGGCAAGAACCTCATGTTCCACCCTTACGCGCAGATCTACGGCTATGTCACGGAGCCGACTGACAGTAATCGCGCGCCGCCGACCTGCTTGTGGAGCAAGGAGTTCTACGACACAGACCTGTCACGCGGTTTCGTGCGGGGCTACGGCGTCCAGTTCGTGCGCGGTGCCGGACCGGTGTTCGAAGCCGTCGTGAGCGAGCAGAAGGGCATTTTGCCCTGGGGCGCGGATCATCACCGCGTCTTCCGCAAGCTCAACGGCCATCGGCTGGGATTCTCCGCGATCTGCGAGGACCTGCCGGAAGAGCACAATCGCGTTACGCTCGATCCCGTCCTGAAGGACAGTCACGGCATTCCCGCCCCAAAGATTGACTACACCATCAGCGAGAACAGCCGGAAGATGATGGAGCACGCGCTGGCGCGCGGCCGGGAGTTTCTCGAAACCGCGGGAGCCACCGACATCTGCGTCAACAGTCCGATCCCCTGGGGCGGCTGGCATCTGCTCGGCACCGCGCGGATGGGCACTGACCCCCAAAGCTCCGTCGTCAACGAATGGGGTCGCTCGCATGACGTCAAGAACCTGTTCATCGTCGACGGCAGCGTCTTCGTCACCTCGGGCGGTGTGAACCCGACCTCGACCATCCAGGCCATCGCGCTCTACGTCGCCGACCAGATGAAGCAGCGCCTCGCCAATCTCTTCGATTAGGGATGACCATGTCAGACCAAGCCACCCTCACGCAGCGGCAGCGCCAGGACTTGCGCACCATTGCCGCCATGATCATCCCGACGAGCGATGAGTACCGGATGCCCGGTGCGGATGACGAGCTCATCCAGGCCGACATCCTCGCGACGCTCGGCCGCGACGCCAAGCCGGTTGCCGTGGCACTCGATCATCTCGCGCGGCTTGCCGGCATGCCACTTGCCGAACTCGATGCTGCGACGCGGGACGGCGTCATCGGCGCATTCCGAGCCGAAGGCGGTGCGCCGGGCGCAACACTGGTGCGTGTCGTGCTGCAATGTTATTACCGCGATGACCGCGTGCTGCGCTCGCTCGGGCTCGAGCCGCGCGCGCCTTTCCCCAAAGGGCACGTGCTGGAGGACGGCGATTGGTCTCTGCTCGACGTGGTCAAGGCCCGAGCTCACACGATGCGTCAGGTCAGTTAAGCAGTTCGTGAAGAGTGGCCGGCTTGCATTATAAGTCCGAGGTAACCATCTGACCCGCGAAGGAAATTCGCCATGTTAGATTTCACCTCAGATCTCAGCGATGCCAGCCTGTCATCGCAACCCGTCCCATCCACCCCCGTCGACGACCAGAACCTGCTCGATGCCTATTCCAATGCCGTGATCGGCGTGACGGAGCGCGTCGGGCCGGCCGTGGTGCGCGTCGAGACCGGGCCAAAGGTGCCGAATGGTCGTGAGCGCGGCGGCCTCGGTTCGGGTATCGTGATCTCGCCGGATGGGCTGGTGCTCACCAACAGCCACGTCGTCGGCTCGTCCAAGGAGATCCGGCTGCGGGATATCGAAGGGAATGTC
>NZ_JBANBJ010000152.1:0-3444 GCF_059803515.1 Bradyrhizobium sp. UFLA05-125
GCATAGGATGAATCGGGTTGTCATCAGAGAGGCGGCCGCCTGGCCCTTTCGGATCGACAGTCCGCTTCGAAGGAACGAGAGCCCTCTTATGGATCTCAGATCGACCCAACCAATTGAGTTATGGCATGTACGATAACGATCATGACTATCATCCAATGCTCATCGCGGGCGCGCCTACCCATTCGGACTTGACAATCGAAGTCCGCAATCCATTCACGGGAATGCTTCTTGGCAGAGTCCCGCAGGCCAGACCGGAGCATGCACGCCAAGCATTTGAGGCGGCCGCACGGACTGATGCGCGGCTCACACGCCGTGAGCGAACGGATATCCTCCTGGGGACGGCAAGCGCCCTCAAAAGGGATCAAGACCGGTTCGCTCGGCTTATCACGGCGGAAACCGGCCTCTGCCTGAAGGACGCCTTGCATGAAACCGGGCGTGCATGCGATGTCTGGTCATTTGCTGCCCATGCCTTGATCCAAAGCGAGGGCGAGATTTATCCATCTGACATTGGCGCAACCCCTCATGACCGGCGCATTTTTTCCATGCGCTCCCCGCTCGTCGGCGCGATCTCAGCTATCACGCCGTTTAACCATCCTCTCAATCTCGTCAGCCACAAACTCGCCCCTGCCATTGCGACAAACAACCGCGTGGTCCTGAAGCCTTCTGAGCTGGCACCGTTGACTGCCTTGGCACTAGGCAGGATTTTGTACGAGCAAGGGCTGCCGGAGGGTATGCTTTCGATCGTGACAGGAGCCCCTGGCGCCTTACGAGACGCGGTGTTCACTGATCCCGATGCGGAGCTGGTGACATTTACTGGCTCTGTTGGCGTTGGGCACCATATTGCAGAACGGGCCGGCTACCGGAAGCTCATCTTGGAGCTCGGTGGGAACGACCCAATTATCGTGCTTGAGGACGCCGATGTCGATCGGGCGGCGCATCTGGCTGTCCACGGAGCGATCAAGAACTCGGGTCAACGATGTACTGCCGTCAAGCGGGCACTGGTGGTTGACTCCGTCGCCGACGAATTTGCCGAACGCGCGCTCCATCACATGCGGAAGCTCTCGATCGGCGATCCGAGCGATCCATCGGTTGACCTTGGCACCGTCATCAATCGAGAGGCGGCCCAACTGATTGCGCGACGCGTTACCGATGCCGTCGATGCTGGTGCTACTCTATTGCTCGGCAACCGGCCTGACGGCGCATCTTATCCGCCTACCCTATTGGACCATGTCTCACCGACGTCCGAACTGGTAGTTGAAGAAACATTTGGACCTGTTCTGCCAATCATACGTTGCCCGAGCGACGTTGATCAGATCATAACAATCGCCAACGCGACCAAGTTCGGACTTTCTGCCGGAATCTGCTCCAACCGCCTTGATCATGTGACGAAGCTCATCAACGGTCTTGCCGTTGGCTGCGTCAACGTGTGGGAAGTTCCCGGATATCGAACCGAACTGACCCCATTCGGGGGAATCAAGCAGTCCGGGCTTGGGCACAAGGAGGGCGTGTTGGAGGCGATGCGCAGCTTCACGCAGTTGAAGACCTACTCGCTTCCATGGCCAGTCTAGGCTGGCGGCTTTGCTGCCGCCGAAGGCGGAGAAATTGTCGTATTGCATCTTTGTCGTAGCGACGGCGGGTCTATTTGCGGATGAGGGCGAACTGAACGGCTGCGGCCATCGCGGGAGCGCGTGCTAGGAGAGGTGCCAGGGCTCCTTAATGAACAGCAGGATGTAGACGCATCGCGCGTGGCCGATGCACCTTACTTCATCGCAACGCGAAACCGTCCCATCTGCTGTCTCTGGTTCCTCGCGATGCACTGCTCCAAGCTGATGCACCGGACAATGGAGGTGTCGATCATCTGGATAGCCGCATCATGGGCGGCGGCAAGTGCATCTATGATGCGGCTCCAGACGTCGTGCTTGCCCCCCCAGCGAACAAAGCGGTTGGGCCAAACGCTTCCAGACCGAAGATCCAGTGAGGCCGTCCTCGGGATGGCGGTGACGGAATAAACTTTGTTCGCGATCCGCGAAGACGTCGGCGAGCCAGGCTTTCGGGTCGATGTTGCCGTCTTCATGAGCGCGACCTAGCAAAGATGTTCGCGCTGTGCTCGATCCCAAACTCTACAACCTGACGCGGTGTGCGATTCAAGTCATTTCTTCTGAGGCGAGTGTTGTATGGCCGTTACAGCAATTCAGACTGACGCTGTTAAGAGCGGCGCAGGGGCATCTAATGGAATGGACTCGAATGAAACACTTCTTGATTCTGACTGCGAGCATCGTCGCACTTGGCGCGGTCGCTCCCGCATTCGGCGCGGATCTGGTGCCGAAGCCGGTCTACACCAACGCGCTGGCTCCGCCGCCGCCTGCTGCTGCGATATACGATTGGACCGGTTTCTATGTCGGTGCAAACGGTGGCTTGGGCCACAGCCATAGCTCGTGGGATTTCGGTGGCGTCACGCCCGAGGGCTCGCATGATTCGAGCCGCGGCACTCTTGGCGGTCAGATCGGCTACCGCTGGCAATCGGGGCCGCTGGTGCTCGGTGTCGAAAGCCAGGGCAACTGGGCCGATTTCAGCGGCTCCAATGCCAGCCTCGCCTTCCCAGGAGATATCAACAGCACCAAGACGAATGCGTTTGGCTTGCTCACCGGCCAGCTCGGCTATGCGTTCAACAACTTACTGCTTTACGCCAAGGGTGGCGCCGCGGTGACGAGCAACACCTATCAAATTAACGCCGGCGGAGCACAGCTGGCCAGCACCGATAGCGCCCGCTGGGGCGCCGTGGTCGGAGCTGGCGTGGAATTCGGATTCGCACCGAATTGGTCCCTCGGCGTCGAGTACGACCACCTGTTTACACAGGAAGGCAACATGAGCTTCCCGACGAGTGTGGCGGTGCCGGCTCTTGGAGGGTCGAGATCGGCCGCTGCTACGGTAGGGAACGATCGCATTCGTCAGGATTTCGACCTCCTGACGGTGCGGCTCAATTACAGGTTTGCCGGGCCGCCGACCTTTAAATATTGAACTCCTCGCGTTCGAACGGCGGATCGAAAGCCCCGGCACTCGGCCGGGGCTTTTTTTGCTTTCTCCATCATCTGCTGCCAGTCCCGACTGTTCATCGAGTTCAGCTTCAAGGGCCGTACCAAGCATATCCTGCTCAGAGCCGAGGAGCACAGGGCAACGGTCACGTCAAATTCACGACCACAGTTGCTTGAGCCACGTGCCCGACATCGTGGAGCCAGCACCCACCGCGGACGATGCCCCTTGGATCCGCACAAGGCGGCTGCGATGCGATTTCTAATCTGCCGAGCGGATCATGCCTGGTTGATTCTCAACAGAGATTTGAACTGCTTCGAAGAATGACTCTACGGACCGTAGGCGTCTTTTATCCGACGTTGTGACTATATACGTTTTGAAATCAATGCAGAGTTCGTCGACAGCCTTGTATAC
>NZ_JBANBJ010000153.1:0-3238 GCF_059803515.1 Bradyrhizobium sp. UFLA05-125
GCTCGGGCCGGTTCAGATAGCCGCGCGCCACCCCCGCCCCGCCGACGTAGAGCTCCCCGACCGCGCCAAACGGCACCAGCCCGCCATGATCATCCAGCAGATACACACGCGTGTTCGCAATCGGGCGGCCAATCGGGACAATGGCCCCATCAAACCCATCGGGGCAACTCCAGGTCGCCGCACAAACTGTTGCTTCGGTAGGTCCATAAGCATTGATAATGGATGCTGGAGCCAGACTCCGGATGAGTTCTGCCTTCGGCAGCTCTCCAGCAAGAATGAGAACTTGCGATCCCAAGCCTTCCAGCTTCTGGCTTCCCTGAAGCAAGGCTGGAGGCAGCGTCGCGTGCGTGATGGCTTCGCTTCGCAGATAATCCGATAGCTTGTTACTCGCTTGACGGAGCTCATCCGCAGGCAAATGCAATGTGGCTCCCGAACCAAACGCCATAACAAGCTCCGAGGCGCTTGCATCAAAACCGAAGGAGGCGAACTGCACCACGCGGCTGTTGCAACAAACGCCAAAAAGCCCGATCTGAGCCAAGCTGAGATTGACCAAGCCGCGATGCTCGACCATGACCCCCTTGGGGGTGCCTGTGGATCCGGAGGTGTAGATCACATAGGCGAGATGGCGTGAGGTGAGGCCGAGCGCACGCGGGTCCGGATCCGACGCTGGCAGATTTGCCCATTCCGGCGTCGCCGCCAGATCCACCACCGTCAGATCGCGTAGCGCATCCTCGCCCAGCGCCGATCGTCCCGCCGCATCGGCCAGCAGCACTCGCGGCGCCGCATCGTCGAGAACCTGCCGCAACCGCGCCGGCGGATAGGCCGGGTCCAGCGGCAGGTACGCCCCGCCCGCCTTGAGGATCGCCAGCAGCCCCACCACCATCATCGGACTGCGCTGCAGGCAGATCGCCACCGGCTGATCCGGCTTCACCCCGAGCCCGATCAGATGATGCGCCAACTGGTTGGCGTGCGCATTGAGCTCGCCATAGCTGACGCGCTGGTCCTGATAGACCACCGCCACCGCCTCCGGCGCTTTTTGCACCTGCGCCTCAAACAGCTCATGGATGCACTGCTGCTCAGGATACGTCACCGCCGTCCGGTTCAGCGCCTCCAGCAGATAGGTGCGCTCAGCGGATGACAAGAGTTCAATCCGCCCGACCGCTTGCTGCGCATCGGCAACCATCGCCCGCAGCAGCGCCAGCAGATAACCACGCTGCCGCTCGATGGTCGCGCGATCGAACAGCGCCGTGGCATAACCCAGCGTGCCAGCGATCACCTCACCCTGCTCGCCAAGGCTCAGCTCCAGATCGAACTTGACCTGATCGAAGCCGTCTGCCGCCGCCTCGACCATCAGCCCAGGAAGGTCGAACGTCCCAGCGTCGTTGTTCTGCCAGGCCAGCATCACCTGGAACAACGGCGTGTGATCAAGAGCCCGGGGCGGCTGCACGATCTCCACCACCTGCTCGAACGGCAGGTCCTGGTGCTCCTGCGCTCCCAAGGCCGTGCGCCGCGTCCGCTCCAACAGCTCCGACACGCTCGGCTCGCCCGACAGGTCCAGCCGCAGCGCCAGGGTGTTGACGAAGAAGCCGATCAGCTCTTCGATCTCGCGGCGACCGCGATTAGCGCTCGGCACGCCAATCGCAAGATCGTCCTGTCCCGACAGACACGACAGCACCGCAGCCCACCCCGCCAGCACCGTCATGAACAACGTCGTGCCTTGCTGCAGGCCCAGCCGCTTCAGCTCCCGCGTCAGCTCCGCATCAATAACGATCGGGACCGTCGCCCCCGCAAACGACTGCTGCGCCGGCCGCGGCCGGTCCGTCGGCAGCGCCAGACGGGCCGGCGCGCCAGACAGGTTGTTGCGCCAATACTGCGCCTGGGGCTGCAGCCGCGCGCCCGACAGCCACTGCCGTTGCCAGGCGGCATAGTCCGGATACTGGATTGCAAGCGGCGGCAGCGGATCGCCTTCTCCGGCCACGAATGCCCGGTACAGCTGACTGAGTTCATGCGCCAACACGCCCAGCGACCAACCATCCGAGACAATGTGATGCTGAGTCAGCAGCAAGACGTGCTCCTCATCCGAGATCCGGATCAGCCGGCCACGGATCAGCGGGCCACGCGCCAGATCGAACGGCGTGCACGCCTCTTCCCTGCACAGACCCAATAGCGCCTCGTCCGCATCTGGCCTGTCCCGCAGATCGTGCTCCACAACCGGCAGCCCCGCATCCTCCGGCAGCAGCTCCACCCAGGGCTTGCCCTCCGGCGCGACAAACACGCTGCGCAGCGCCTCATGGCGCGCCAACACACGGTCCAGGCTACGCTGCCAGGCGCTGCGGTCGAGCCCACCCTTGAGCCGCCACCCGAGCGGAATGTGATAGTTCGTGCTGCTCTGATCCAGCTGCGCCAAAAACCACAGCCGCTGCTGCGCAAACGACAGCACAAGCGGCGCGTCACGCGACACCGGCGCAATGGCTGGCAGGTCTTGCGCGCCGGAGCGGCTCAACTCATCCATGATACTCGCGGCCAGATCGGCCAGCACCGGTTTGGCAAACAGCGTGGGCAGCGGCAGTGTGAAGCCAATGGCCTGCGAGACCCGGCTCAACAGCTGCACCGCCAAGAGCGAGTGCCCGCCGAGCGCAAAGAAGTGGTCGTGGCGTCCGACCCGCTCAACACCCAGAAGCTCGGCCCAGATCTGTGCCAGCGTGGTCTCGATCTCGCCTTGCGGCGCCTCATAGGCGGCGCGCGCATACGCCTCATCGTCCGGCGCAGCCAGCGCCTGGCGGTCCAGCTTGCCGTTCACCGTCAGCGGCAGCGCCACCAGCCGCACGAACGCCGATGGCACCATGTACTCCGGCAGGTGCGCACTTATGTGCGCGCGCAAGGTGCCGGCAAGGTCGCCGCCATCCTGTCCGTTCGAAGCTGCCTCGGGCGCAGACACCACATAGCCGACAAGGTGCTTGTCGCCGCGGCCATCCTCGCGCGCCACCACCACTGCATCACCCACCGCCGGATGCTCGAGGAGCCGCGCCGCGATCTCGCCCGGCTCGATCCGGAAGCCGCGGATCTTCACCTGCTCGTCGTTGCGGCCCAAAAACTCCAGATTGCCGTCCGGCAGGTAGCGTGCCAGGTCGCCGGTCCGGTACAGCCGGTCGCCCTCGACAAAGGGACTGGCGATGAACCGCTCCGCTGTCAGCTCAGGGCGGTTCAGATAGCCGCGCGCCACCCCCGCCCCGCCAAT
>NZ_JBANBJ010000154.1:0-3295 GCF_059803515.1 Bradyrhizobium sp. UFLA05-125
AAAGGCGCCTCGCCGCAATCGCAGCAGACGCTCGACAGGTTGATGAAAGCCCTGGGACTGCAAAACAAGATGTGACCCGCTTCGGCGGCCTTCCATGAACTGCGTCGTCGATCGCGCGAGTACATGGCCACTGGAACCTCGTCGCATGCACCACGTGCACGCGACGGTTCCAGCCATCAAAGAACGAGACGTGTCTTGAGGCGAGCCGCCTCGGCGGCCTTGAGTGTAGCGCGAATTCCGCAACAGGATACCGGTGCGCCTTTCGCGGCTCGCAAAGATTTCAAAAGATTTCAGATGCTGTCACTTGGCCGCAACAGCCAGTCCTCTCGTATCGGGTAATATGCGAACAGCTGGAAGCTTGATGCAATCCTCGGCAGGGGTGGGCAATGAATGGCGAGTCGGCCAAGCGGGCATGGCTTGGATATGCGGTCGGCGCGGCGGTCGTGTTGCTCGGCGGATCGGCCAGTGCACAAACCGGATTCGTCGATACGACCGGCTTCGGGTTTGTGCCGCTTAACGGACCGATCGCGCTGAACCAGGCGTTCGGCGACGGGCGGAACATTGCCGGCATCGTCCAACTGGCGCCGAATCCCACGGCAACCGTCAACCAGAACGGCTTTTACAGCCGCAGCGCAATCATCCAGGTCGACGGCACCAACACCGCGAACATTACCCAGGTCGGCGATTTCAGCCACGCTTACGTCATTCAGGTTGGACCGACTAACGCCTCCGCCGTCGCGCAGACGGGCAACAATACATCTGCGATCGTCATTCAACTCCCGGCGTCCACGATCACCGCGGCCGGAACGGGATACCTTGAGCGCATTGCGTCGAACCTGCTATTTGCACCGGAAACTGCAGCGGCGCTGCCGAGCATGGCCCAAATCAGCGCGCAAGGTTTCTCGCGCGACTTGTTGTCGCAGCTCGACACCGGCCGTGGCGAGGCCTGCGTCGATCAGCCTCTGCCCGTCAAGGCACCGTCGCTTCCCTGTCGAGCTTCAGTGTTCGTGCAAGCCAACTATCGGCATGGCGATCATGCGGACGCCTTCGGATCGACCAGGTACAGCTATGATTCGGCCGGCGTCCTCGCCGGTGGCAAGTTTTACGTGACGCCGAACCTCACGATAGGACCGACATTCGGCTACACGCACATCGCCTCGGATCTCAAGCAAGGGCTGGGCTCGACGGATCTCGACTCTTTCCATCTCGGAGGCTTCCTGGCCTACGACACCAGCTCGCTGTTCGTTCATGCGATCGCGGCGTACGGCTGGAATCAGTTCGACGTCTCTCGTACCGGCTTTTTCGGACCGATCACGCCAAACACCGACGCGAATAGTTCGGTTGCCGCAATCAAGGCCGGTTACCTCTTCGATCTCGGCACCGTGCGGCTCGGTCCGATTGGCGGGTTCACCTACACGGACACCCACGTCAAGGGTTATTCCGAGGCCGGCGATCCATTCCTGACCCAGACGGTCGCAGATCAGTTTCTTCAGTCAGCGGTGGTTAGCGGTGGCGTGCGCGTACAACCGCAATTCGCCGTGTTCGGCCCAAGGACCGACGCCTTCTTTGACGTGACCGTAGAGAAGGACCTGCGCAATTCCATGCCCATCCTGCACACTGCGTTCACGCTCGCGCCGGACGTCCCGATCTTCACACCGGTACGTCCGATCCGGGATGCCTATGTCCGTATGTCTGGCGGCCTGGGGTATAACTTCGCGCCCAATGCGCGCTTCAATGTCGCAGCCGAGGGAATTGTCGCCAACAACGGCTCCAACAGTTTCGGGCTGAACGCCGGATTTCGATACGGCTTCTGAATCGCCGCATCTGAAATCTGAAGGCCCTCCGAACCCTTTCCCGGCCGGAGCGACTTTTCATTGCCGCATTGCGATCGGCGATTTTTGTTGCGTCTATCTGCTGGCAGGGCAGTGCAGCGGCGGGCAGCTTCAAGGCACCATGAGCCGTCCCAGGGTCAACTCATCGTTGGCCGCCAAATGTCATTGCGAGCATGAACAAAAACAAGGACGTCTCAAAGCGCGACAATTGACGAGAGATTGCACTTTTGGATTTCGTACAGCCAGACTAAGTTGACTATCCGATCATTTCGGCTGTGTGCAAATCCATTGCAATCTTGTCTCGCGCAACGGCGTAGCTGGCGGGCGCTGATGGATACGACAAGCAAGACGGTCAACCTTGCTCTACAAGGCGGCGGAGCACATGGCGCATTTGCCTGGGGCGTCTTGGATCGCCTCCTTGAGGACGATCGGATGTCCTTCGAGGGAATCTGCGCGACGAGCGCCGGCGCCATGAACGCCACGGTTATGGCGTATGGCTTGACAATCGGCGGGCGCGAGGGAGCAAAACGCAGCCTTGCGGATTTTTGGCGACGTATCAGTGAAGCTGCGGCGTGGGGGCCACTGCAGCCGTCCCCATTCGATCGCCTATTGCAGACAGGCTCGATCGAGAATTCTCCGGCGTTCATATTCTTCGATATGATGACGCGACTTCTGTCGCCTTATCAGTTCAATCCGTTGAACTACAACCCGCTGCGCGACGTGCTCGAGAAGACCATCGATTTTGAGCGGTTGCGCAGAGAGAACGTCGTCAAGCTGTTCCTTTGTGCGACGAATGTGCGCACCGGAAAAGTGAAGATCTTCGAGAATGATGAAGTGACGGTGGCGGCCGTTCTCGCTTCCGGGTGTCTTCCGCTCTTGTTCCAGGCTATCGAAATCGATGGCGAAGCTTATTGGGACGGCGGCTACATGGGAAATCCTGCAATATTCCCGCTCATTTATGACTGCCAATCCACGGACATCATAGTCATTCACATCAACCCGATCGTGCGTGAGGCGATTCCTCGCACGTCTGGCGACATACTAAATCGACTGAACGAAATCAGCTTCAATTCGTCGCTGATGCGCGAAATGCGGGCGATTGCGTTCGCCAACAAGCTCGTCAAAA
This sequence comes from Bradyrhizobium sp. UFLA05-125, assembly GCF_059803515.1. Lineage (NCBI taxonomy): Bacteria > Pseudomonadati > Pseudomonadota > Alphaproteobacteria > Hyphomicrobiales > Nitrobacteraceae > Bradyrhizobium > Bradyrhizobium sp. UFLA05-125. The sequence continues at coordinate 2,959 of NZ_JBANBJ010000154.1, forward strand.
GAGGTACGCTGGGTGACGAAATAAAGACGATGCTAATTCACGCGATCGAGGCAGAATCGTTCATGAAAGACCTTGGCGTCGCCTCCAAGTATAACGCGGACTGGGAGTTTCTCATTCATTTGCGCGACGTAGGACGTTCTTGCGCTGAGGCGTGGTTGGCGACGAAGTTTTGTCATGTCGGCGCGCGTTCGACCATCGATGTTCACGCGAGATACTTGTGAGCGCGACGAAGCCTCAGTTGTCTGCGCTCGGCGCCTTCTGATCACGCGCACATGTCCTGGTTCAGTCGCGAGTTCCAACGCATTCGAGTACCGCTCGCTGGGGCGATGCGAATGCA
>NZ_JBANBJ010000155.1:0-3229 GCF_059803515.1 Bradyrhizobium sp. UFLA05-125
GTAACCCTCCGGTGAGCACCGCGGCTGCGGCTAATTGAGTCCGCAGCATTTCTTGTATTTCTTGCCTGATCCGCATGGACATGGCTCGTTGCGACCGACCTTTTTCCTCGGGGCTGTGACGTTCCTTGGGTCGATGTCCTGGACTGGCTGGCAGTTGGCAAGGCGCCATTCGTTGAGGATGACGACCCAGTCGGCGATCTTGTCGGGTGCGGCCGCCATGAGTGTGTCACGGTCGTCCACCTCGTTTTCTCCTCTGGCGATGTCGGCGAGCAGCAGCATTCCGCTCATCGCCGCCGCCGTATCGATGTCGGCGTCGAGCAGCTTTTTCCAGGCTGCCGGGCGCAGCGCGACGGCCTTCTCGAAGCCCTCGATCCAAAGCTCCCAGAGCACGTCGCCATTGCGGGTGTCGACGGAGAACAACGGACTGTAGCGCTCTGGGCGCTCCGTCAGCGTGCGCGCGACGTTGTTGTAGTGCTCCATGACGAGACCGAGAGCCCGATTGGCATGGTCAAGGTTCTCGAAGACCGGCGCCTGGTCTGCGGTGTCCTCATGCCAGACGACCGGAAGCCAGTCGCTGGGCATGATCAGCTCCGGACAGACAAGCAAGCCGGCGATGAAGCCATCAAGCTCTTCGAGCAGCATGGTGTCCTCGCCGAGGGCGAGCAGTTCCTCGTCAAGCTGCTTGATGCGGCGCGACAGACCGGACATGGGCGCTCCAATTCCATGGCAGCAGTTCATGAAGCCGTCCTACCGGGAGGCCGGCGATGCGCGCAAGCACGTCGGCGAGCCAGGCTTGCGGATCGACACCGTTGAGCTTGGCCGTCGTGATCAAGGTTGCCATGACCGCGGCACGCTCGGCTCCACGATCGGAGCCGGCGAACAGCCAGGACTTGCGGCCGAGGGCAAAGCCGCGCAGGGCCCGTTCGGCTGCGTTGTTGGTCAGGCAGATCCGGCCATCGTTGACGAAGTGGGCGAACCGATCCCATCGCTTGAGCATATAGTCGATCGGCTCGGCGACCGAGGCCGAGCGCGACAGGCGGCCACGCTGCTCGCGCAGCCAGGCTTCCAGCGACGTGACGAGAGGAGCACTTTGCTCATGCCGTATGCGCAGGCGTTCTTGTTCGCTCAAACCGTTGAGGCCGCGTTCGATCTCGAACAGTGCGTCAATGCGTCTGACTGCCTCCAGTGCGATCGGCGAGATCGCTCCGGCATTCTTGCCGCGCCTGGCATTGGCGGCGATGTCCGCCAACTCGAAGAACTGCCGCCTGGCATGCGCCCAACACAGCGCCGACGTGATCGGCCCCTCCGTGCGCGAGGGATCGTATAACTCGTTGTAGCCATTGTAGGCATCCGCCTGCAGGATGCCGCTGAAGGCTTTCAGGTGCCGCACCGGATGTTCGCCCCGCCGGTCGCGCGAGGCGTAGTACAGTGCCGCCGGCGGCGCCCGGCCGCCAAACGGGCGGTCGTCGCGGACATAGGTCCAGATGTGTCCCTTGATCGTCTTGCCCTTTGCCAGGATCGGCACATTCGTGTCGTCGCCGTGCAGACGCTCGGCACCGAACACATGCGCCTCGATCAGCGCGTGCAGCGGTTGCAGCACGCTCGTGCAGGCGCCGACCAGGTCGGCCAGCGTCGACAGGCTCAGCTCGACGCCCTCCCGTCCATAGCGCTCGCTTTGTCGGTTCAAGGGCTGATGCTGGCCGAACTTCTCGAACAGCATCATTGCCAGCAGGTTCGGTCCGGCAAAGCCGCGTGGCGTCACATGGAATGGCGCGGGAGGCTGGCTGATCGTCTCGCAGGCCCGGCAGGAGAACTTCTCGCGTACGGTCTGGATCACCTTCCATTGACGCGGAACGACCTCCAGCGTCTCGGTGATGTCCTCGCCAAGCTTCGACAGCCGGTCCGAGCCGCAGCAGGGGCAGCAGACCGGCGCCGGGATCACGATGCGCTCGCGCGGCAGGTGGTCGGGGAACGGCTTGCGCGAAGGCCGCTTGCGCTGGAGCGCTTGGGCGGTCTTCGATCTCGCCGCCGCTTGCTCGGCTGCCAGCTCATCCTCGGTGGCGGTTGCTTCCAATTCTTCGAGCTGAAGCTCGATCTGCTCCAGCAGGCGCGCCGTGCGTTCCGAACGGGTGCCATAGAGCTGGCGCCGCAGCTTCTCGATCTCGAGCCTGTAGTGGCTGATCAGCGCTTCCGTGCTCGACAGGTCCGCCCTTGCATTGGCGGCGTCGGCTTCGGCGCTCACCGCCGCAGCCTGCGCCTTGGCCGCCAGCGTCTCTGCCTCAAGGCGCGCAGCGCGCTCGGCGAGGATCATCGCATGCGCAGCCGCAAGATCGGTGGGGAGCGATTCAGAAGCGTCGGTCACAATCCGATGGAATCACATCCATCAGCGACCGCAAGCACAATCCTCATCCCATCGAGGTCGGACGCCAGCTCTCCTGCGGATGGCGCCAATCGATCCCGGACAACAGATAGCCGAGTTGCGCCGGTGAGATCGTCACCACGCCGTCAGCCACGCTCGGCCACAGGAAATGGCCGCGTTCCAGCCGCTTGGTGAACAGACAGGCGCCCTGGCCGTCGTGCCAGATCACCTTCAACAGATCGCCGCGCCGGCCGCGGAAGCAGAACAGATGACCGCTCAGCGGATCGCGCTTCAGCACTTCCTGCACCAGCAACGCCAGGCTCGCGAAGCCCTTCCTCATGTCGGTATGGCCCGTTGCAAGCCACACCCGCACCCCAGTCGGCAACGGGATCATCGTGCCCGTTCCCCCGACAGCGCCACCACCGCTGCCGTCAACGTCGCCGGATCGACCGCGCCTGTGATCCGAAGCTGCACTCCGCTCGCAAACGCGATCTCGATCGTCCCGCCAGCTCCAGCGTGAACCATCAACGCCGGCTGCTCCGGCGCAACCGAGACTGCCGCAAATTGCAGCTTGCCCTCCGGCCGCAATGTCGGTGTGGCGCCAAAGGCACCTGTCCGCGCCTGTCGCCGCCAAACGGTCAGCAAATTGGGATGCACATCGTGCCGCCGCGCCACCTCGATGACGCTGGCCCCCGGCGCCAGGCTCTCTTCCACCATCCGACGCTTCTCGGCCGTCGTCCACCGCCGCCGTCGCTCAGGACCAGAAAGAATCGCAACCTTGCTCACGTTTGCTCATTTGCTGGCAAATCAATTAGCAAACTATCGCAGCCAAGCTCGCCGCCCGGAAGGCGGCCCTCACCGGAGGCTTAC
>NZ_JBANBJ010000156.1:0-3117 GCF_059803515.1 Bradyrhizobium sp. UFLA05-125
AGCCGATCGCCCTCCACAAAGGGACTGGCGATGAACCGCTCGGCTGTCAGCTCGGGGCGGTTCAGATAGCCCCGCGCCACTCCCGCCCCGCCAATGTAAAGCTCGCCCACCGCACCGAACAGCACGGGCGCGCCATGACCGTCCAGCAGGTACACCCGCGTGTTCGCAATCGGACGGCCGATCGGGACCACTGCCCCATTAAAATTGGCCGGGCAATTCCAGACTGTCGCGCAGACTGTTGTTTCGGTCGGGCCATAAGCGTTGACAATTGATGCCGGGGCCAGACTTTGGATGAGTTCAGCCTTCGGCAGCTCTCCAGCAAGAATGAGAACTTGCGAAGCCAAACATTCCAGATTCTTGCTTACCTGAAGCAACGCCGGGGGTAACGTCGCATGGGTGATGTCTTCGTTTCGGAGATAATCCGATAGCTTGTTACTTGCTTGACGGATCTCGTCCGCAGGCAAGTGCAATGCGGCTCCAGAGCCAAACGCCATAAGAAGCTCCCAAGCGCTTGCATCAAACCCAACGGAGGCGAGCTGCAGCACTCGGCTGTTGGAAGAAGCGCCAAAAAGACCGACCTGAGCCAACACCAGATTGACCAACCCCCGATGCTGGACCATGACGCCCTTTGGGTTTCCGGCTGAGCCGGAGGTGTAGATCACATAGGCGAGATGGTGGGATGTGAGGCCAAGCGTGCGCGGGTCGGGGTCCGAAGCCGGTCGTTCGGCCCAGGCCGGCGTGGCCGTCTCCAGATCGACCGCTGTCACATCGGTCAGCACCTCGGAGCCGAGTGCGGCGCGGCCGGCCGCATCGCAAAGCAGCAGCTGCGGCGCGGCATCGCCCAGCACCTGGCGCAGCCGCTGAGACGGATGGGCCGGGTCCAGCGGCAAATACGCGCCGCCAGCCTTGAGGATCGCCAAAAGCCCCACCACCATCGCCACGCTGCGCTCTAGGCAGATCGCCACCGGCTGATCCGGCCTGACCCCGAGCGCGATCAGATGATGCGCCAGCTGGTTGGCGCGCGCATTGAGCTCGCCATAGCTCAGGCGCTCCTCCTCATGAACGAGCGCGACCGCTTCGGGTGCGCGCCGGACCTGTTGCTCGAACAGCTCATGGATGCACCGCTCCGACGGATAGGCCGCCGCCGTCCGGTTCAACTCCTCCAGCAGGTAGCTGCGTTCGTCGGCCGGCAGGATGTCGAGCTCGCGCGCCGGCGTGTTGGGGGCATGCTCCAGCGCCTCCGCCAGTTGTTCGAGCGCCCGCTGCATATAGCCGCAGACCCGATCCGCAGAGACAGGCTCCGCCACCTGCGCCGTGAGGCCGAGCGCCTCGCCATAATCCTCGACCGACAGGGTCACGGGATAATTGGTGCGCTCCTCGCCGCCGAGCCATTCCACGCCTGACAGGACATCATCCGTTCCGAAGCCGGGCGTGGCTGCCGGCCTGTTATGCCGGTAGTTCAACAGCGCGCTGAACAGCGGCGCCGGAGCCGCAATACCGCTGCAGCGTTGCGCCAATGCCAGCGAGGCATGCTCGTGCGCCAGCAGCTCGGCGAGCCGCGCATGCGTGATCCGCACGCTCGCCGCGACGGCGGTGCCGTCCAGATCGAGCCGCAGCGGCAGGGTGTTGATGAATAGGCCCATGGTGCGGTCGGCACCAGCGCCGCCATGCATGCGGCCGAACAGCACCGTGCCGAACACCACCTGCTCGCGGCCGCTGCTGCGCGCCACCACCTGCCCCCAGGCGAGATGGCACAGGCTGGCCAGGCTCACCCGGAGCCGCCGCGCCTGTTCGCGCAGCCGCTCGTTGAGCGCCTGCGGCAACATCCGATGCGCCTCGCTGACGCCGCTGCCGTCGCCGTAGACCTCGCTTAGCCCGAACGGCATGGTCGGCTCGTCGATGTCGGCCAGCAGCCCTCGGAAGAACTCTTCATGCGCCTTGGCATCGACGGCAAGACGCGCCTGAGCCACTAGATTACGGAACGGCAGCGGCGCGGCCAGTTCATAGGCCCGCCCTGCCAGCATGGCCCGCACCTCGGCATGCATCACTGCCAGCGTCGTGTGATCCCCGATCAAATGATGCTGCAGCTCCAGCAGCAGCCAGCGCCCGCTGCCGGGATCGCGCGCGGTCACAAACCGCAACAAGGGGGCCCGGCCAAGATCGATGCGCTGCCGGCGCGGATCAAACTGCCGCCGGAGCTCATCGGCACCGGAGCCATCACAGCCATCCAGCTCGACCTCGCTCACCTCCAGCGACGCACGACGCCACACCACCTGGGCCGGGCTCGACAGTCCCTCCCAGACAAAGGCCGTGCGCAGGATGTCGTGCCGGTCCACCACTTGCTGAACCGCAGCAAGATAGCGCTCCAACAGGCTCCGGTCGGCAAACGCCATCTGCGACACCAGCAGATAGGGATCGCCCCGGCTGGCCAGCAGATGATGGAACAGGATGCCCTCCTGCAGCGGCGACAGCGCATAAATGTCCTGGATGTTGCGGACGCCGCCAGGCACCGTGGCAACGATCCGGTCGATCTCCGGCTGGGTCAGCTTGATAAGCGGCAGCATCTGCGGCGTGATCGCCGTGCTCTGCTCGGTGATCAGACTCGCAGGCACCGCCACCTCATGAGGACGGCCAAGGCTTGCGGCAAGATCGGCCAGCACCGGCGTGGCGAACAGCGTGCGCACCTCCACCCCGAGCGACAGCCGCTGCAGCCGGCTCAAGAGCTGCACCGCCAGGAGCGAGTGGCCGCCGAGCTCGAAGAAGTTGTCGTGGCGTCCGACCCGATCGAGCCCGAGAAGCTCCGCCCAGATCTCTGCCAGTGCTGTCTCGATCGCGCCGCGCGGCGCCTCATAGGCTGCCCGCGCATAGGCATCGTCAGCCGGCGCCGGCAATGCCCTGCGGTCGAGCTTGCCGTTCACCGTCAGCGGCAGCCCCGATAGCCGCACGAATGCCGACGGCACCATGTAGTCCGGCAGGCGCGCACCTAAGTGCGTGCGCAAGGCGCCGGCAAAGTCTGCGCCATCCAGCTCATCCGAGCGAACTTCGGGCGCACACACCACATAGCCGACGAGGTGCTTGTCGCCGCGGCCATCCTGTTGCGCCACCACCATCGCCTCG
>NZ_JBANBJ010000157.1:0-3014 GCF_059803515.1 Bradyrhizobium sp. UFLA05-125
GCTGCGTCCGCGGACGCAGCCTCGAGCGGCCCGGCATTGGACGGATTGGCGAAGAGCGCGCCGACAATGGTCGCGGTCAGCAGCAACGCGATGCGCATGATGAACCCCCTGATGTCACTTCACGCGCCAGAATAGGCCATCGTTGTTTGCGAAAAGTGATTGGGGTGAGACTAAGGCGCCGATGTTGAGGCGTACTTAATCTTTCGTTGCAGACCGCGCCGATCGGGTTAGTCCCGGGTTAACCAAGGTGTAGATCGGCCCCACGCTTCGGCGTAACATCGCCGTGGGGCACCAGGCCCTGCATCAGCGAGCCGGAAGGAGGATTCCATGTATGCCGCCATCCGTCAGGCCAAGGCGAAAAGCGGGAGCGCGGAGGAGCTGGCGCGCCGGATCAAGGAAGGCGCCGTTCCGATCATCAGCGATGTCGACGGCTTCCGCGCCTATTACGTGGTCTATGCCGGCGACGACACGGTGACCGCGATCTCCATCTTCGACAAGTTCGAGCAGGCCGAGGAGGCGAACCGGCGCGCGATCGCCTGGATCGAAAAGGACCTGGGCCCGCTGCTCGCGGGCCATGCCAGTGCCGCCGCAGGCCCGGTGATCGTGCATACGCTGGCGTAGGAGTTGGACGGTTCGTTCAAGCCGCATCCTCCGTCGTCATGCCCGGGCTTGTCCCGGGCATCCACGTCTCTCCTCATCCGCGGTTGCGCGTGGATGGCCGGGACAAGCCCGGCCATGACGGCGGTGCGTATGGCGCCGCCCTCACAATTCTCGCGCGTTGCTAAACGCGAACGAACTGACCCGCCGCGTCGTCTCGTCCAGGATCAGCGTGCGCGTGATCGGCGGCTCGGCGCGCTGGGCGCAGTTTTCGCGCTCGCAGAGGCGGCAGTTGACCCCGATCGGCGTGCCCTCGGCCTTCTCGAGATCCATGCCGGCGGCGTAAACGAGCCGCGAGGCGTGGCGGATCTCGCAGCCCAGGCCAATCGCGAAGCGCGGCTGCGGCAGAGGGTGGGGTGCAACGGGCCGGCGCACCATCTGCGCGATCGAGAAGTAGCGCGTGCCGTCCGGCAGCTCGATCACCTGCTTCAGCAGCCGGTCCGGCGTGTCGAAGGTCGAATGCACGTTCCACAGGGGGCACGTGCCGCCGAACTTCGAGAACGGGAAGGTGCCGGAGGAAAAGCGCTTGGAGACGTTGCCGGCATTGTCGACACGCAAGAGGAAGAACGGAATGCCGCGCGCGTTCGGCCGCTGCAACGTCGTCAGGCGATGGCAGACCTGCTCGAAGCCGGAATTGAAGCGCTGCGCCAGCACGTGGATGTCGTAGTTCAGCGCATCGGCCGCCGCCAGGAACGGCTGGTAGGGCATCATCACGGCGGCGGCGAAATAATTGCCGAGCGTGATGCGGAACAGGCGCCGCGGCGCATCGTCCAGCGGCCCGGCGCGGCCGATGATGGTTTCGAGATGCTGGGCGCATTCGCCGAGCCCAAGCTGGAAGGCGAGCTGGAATGCGCGGCCGGGCGGATCGACGAGCTCGGAGATCAGGAGCTGGCGACGATGGCGGTCGAAGCGCCGCAAGGTCTCGCGCATCACGTCGACCGGCATGATGCGGGTCTGAACCGAATGCTTTTCGCGCAAGCGCGTCACGAGGGCGGCGTAAAGCCCTTCGGCCGGGACGTTCAATTCGTCGCGCAGGGCTTCGGCGGCCTGCTCGAGCTCAGGGAAATAATTGCGGTTGGCCTCGATCAGCTCGCGCACGCGCTCGACCGGATTGGCCTCAAAGCGCGTGCCGACGTCGCGATCGGCCATCTGCGCCGCGGCCAGCGTCTCGCCCTGGCGCGCCTCTGTATAGGCGGCGTAGAGCCGTTGCAGCGCATGGGTGACGCCAGGGCAGAGCTCGGCGAGGTCGCGCAGCTCCTGCTTGGGAACGTCGATCTGGCGGAACAGCGGATCGGAAAAGATCTCGTTCAGCTCGGCGAAGAAGCGGTCCTCGTCGGCGGTCGCGAGGTCGCGCAGGTCGAGGTCGTAGGTCTCGGCCAGCCGTAGCAGGATCTGGGCGGTCACCGGGCGCTGGTTGCGCTCGATCAGGTTGATGTAGCTCGGCGAGATCCCGAGTCCCTCGGCGATCTGGGTCTGTGACAGTCCCAATTGCTGCCGGATCCGCCGGAAGCGCGGGCCGACAAAGAGCTTTTTCCCGGTATCGGCGGGCATTGCAGGTCTCCGCAGCGGTTAAGGACAGGTTCCTTGACCCAAGATTTTTACAAATTTTACAAAATAACACCTGTTACATGTTCTTATGTTACATGACATCACCAATAAAAAACAAGGCATCTATACGAAGTTTCCTTTTTCGCGTTTAGCTCTTGCCACGCATTTCGCAATGCACTGTCAAGAATGTCGATAAATCAACCGCTGCAGATTTGTCGCCACCGAAGGGATCACGACTATGAATTTCCAACCGCGTGAGATCAGCGACCGGGCGATCCAGGGGCCGGCTTCCTATCAGAGCGAGATTGAGGCGGCCGAAGCGCTCCTCAAGACCAAGGAGACCTGGAACGGCGTGACCGCCGAAGCCGTGGCGCGCATGCGCCTGCAGAACCGCTTCAGGACCGGCCTGGACGTCGCCCGCTACACCGCGGCGCTGATGCGCGCCGACATGGCGGCCTATGATGCTGACAGCACCAAGTACACCCAGTCGCTCGGCTGCTGGCATGGCTTCATCGCCCAGCAGAAGCTGATCTCGGTCAAGAAGCACTTCGGCAACACCGATCGCCGCTATCTCTATCTCTCCGGCTGGATGATCGCGGCGCTGCGCTCCGAGTTCGGGCCGCTGCCGGACCAGTCGATGCACGAGAAGACCTCGGTGCCCGCCCTGATCGAGGAGCTCTACACCTTCCTGCGTCAGGCCGACTCCCGCGAGCTCAACGACATCTTCCGCAGCCTCGACAAGGCTCGCAAGGAAGGCGACAAGACCAGGGAAAAGGAGCTGATCGCGAAGATCGACAACTTCCAGACCC
>NZ_JBANBJ010000158.1:0-2896 GCF_059803515.1 Bradyrhizobium sp. UFLA05-125
GTCGATGCGGAGCCTGTCGCCATCTCGGCTGATTGTGTTCGGCATGATCCGGATTCCATGTGCTGCGGTACTACGCAGGTTGTAAGCGCGCGCTACAGAGCGATGAGCTTCGACCAAGCTTCGCGCGATTCACCTGCGCATGCCTAAAGCGCGATGAGATTTGGATGAATCTTCCTCGCGCTTTAGGTCATTGTTCGCGCATGATCTTTTCGGAAAACCGCTTCGCACTTTTCCGGATCATGCTTTAGAATTCATAATTGAGCCAGGCACTCACTATTTGAAGAGTCAGGTTTCCGGCCCTTGTGAAGGGCGCAGTTGTTACGATCATTCTCTGCAATCCCGAGGAGACTTTGAGAATTTTCGTTTGAAGGCTTGATTGAAATAAGAGATGTCGTTGAAGCCACACGCATAAGCGATGTCGCTGATCCGCCTGTGCCGCAACGATCGATCCTCCAGCATCCGCTTCGCCTTTTCGAGTCGAAGGCGCAGAATGAGCTGTCCCGGTGTCTCGCTTCTTTCTTCCAATAGCTTGGAAACATAACGGGTGCTGATCCCGTGATGCTCGGCCACCATTTGGGCACTTAGAGTCGGATTGGCGATGTTGGATTCGACATATTGAAGAATTTCCATGAGCCGACCGGCGCGCAATCCGCGCGCATCCGCGACTTCGGCCGCCTCCCTGGAGGGACCGCAGATCAAGGCGATCAGGTCGATCAGGTGGTCGCCGATTGATTTTATCGACGCGACATCGCCGATGATATCCTGATCGCTGGCAAGCTTCTCGGTGTACCAGAGCAGGTATTTGAACGCAGGATGCTGCCAATTCAGCTGCTTGCCAATATTCAGCTCAGCATTCGGCGCGGCCGATAACAGCGTGCTTCGGGGTATCAGGTAGTTGTAGGATTCGACGTGCGTGTCGCCGAAATAGGCCATTCGTTCAAGCGGCCGGCCGAAATCCACCATCATGATTCGCGGGGCCGTGGCAGTGGAAGATAAGCCGCGTTGGGATATATCAAGTGCACCCCGGCGGTTGACAGTGAAGCTGAAGCAATCGGAGCCGTCGGCGACATGTTTGCGGCTCCGAAAAAAGCTTTTTGGCGTTCCGGCACATCGCAACAGGGAAATGTTGTCGAATGGCAATATGGCGTCGGTCGCTTCAGGTTTGTCGAGGCGGACGACGTCGGCCATCGGGCGCACGAATTCCTCGCGCCAGCGGTCGAAGCGCTCGGCGTCAGGATAATCTTCGGCGTTAAACCGAATCATCGGCATGCGCGCAAGCTCCGAACATAAGCACGGCTGCCACGGCGCAGCCGCATCATTTCCTTTACGGCATGGATTTGGTGGGCTCCAGCCGAGAATGGTTCAAGCCGTCCGCAAATAATGATCGGCCGCGGCGACCCCACGAGATGAGCTCGTTGGTCTTCGCCGTGGCGATGCAAGTTCGACAAGCGCCCCCGCCGCCGTCTCTCGCTACCAGCTCGCGCGCAGCGCCCCCATGCCGGCGTAGCTCTGGCCGGCACCGGAGAATTCGCCGGTGAACTGCCCGGACAATTCCCACGTGCGGTTCAGCGTAAGGCGCGATCCGAGCTCCAGGCGCCCGGCGTCGGCAGCCGCGCGCGCACCTTCGACCGTGAAGGCCGGCAGGGCGAAGGTGGTCAGCGACGCCGTGACCGCGCGCGTCGGCTCGAACTCGTGCACCCAGGCGGCCTGCGCAAACGGTGTCCACACCATGCCGTTGCCGAAATAGAACCGGCTGTCGAATTTGGCGCCGAGGAACGTCGGCAGGGACGAGATGTCGCGCGAAACATAGCTCAAGGCGAGCACGCCGGGCGCGCCGCCTGCGGTGCTGGTTTCGGTATAGGCCGCCTGCCACAACCGCGCGGCCTGCACCGCCGCGAACGGCGTCACCGTAAACGAATTGAGGGCGTAGGAGCGGCCGATCTCGAACCGGGCGCCCAACTGATTGCTGCCGAACGCGCCCTTGGCGGTCTCGTCCGGACCGACACCGCTGATCGTGCGCGTCGTCGTGTTGTCGAAATGACTGTAGGCGATTTGCCCCGACACATAGCTTGCGCCGAATTTCTGCATCGCATAGCCACCGACATGCGCGCCGTCGAGACGGCCCGACGTGGCGCGGTCACTGGCTGAGAACGTCGCGCTCGAACCGCCGGCGGCGACACCGACGAGGAGGTCCGGGTTGAACAGACGATCGACGCCGATCGCACCGCCCGCGACCCGATCGCTGAAGCCGGCACTGCCAGTCGTCGCATCACCCGACAAGGATTGTCCCGCACCAAATCCCGCACCCCAGGCATGCCATTCCGGCTGCGCCATCACTGGCGCCTTCACCGCGTTGAAGGCCGACATCGGCCCATTCGGCCGTTGCTCGGCGTAACCGAGCGGCGTGGCTGTCGCCGCATCGCCCCGATTGCCGGCGCGCCAGGCCGCCATCTGGCCGTCCATGGTCTGGCCGAACAGCGCTGCCGCCGCAAACGCGGTATTCTGGGTCCCGCTGGTGCCCTCGCCCGACAGTTGGTCGAGCACGCGGACCGAGACTGCCTGCAGCAGCCGGCTATAGAACGTCGCGGCGCCGCCCGTCAGTGCGGTCGAATAGCCGGCTTCGAGCGCGTTGCCGACGGCGCGCTGGTTGGCGGTCTCGCCGGCGACGGCGCCGAAGCCCAGGCGGGTCAGCGTCAGGTCGACGGTGTTGGCGTTGTACGTCGCCGCAGCGTCGAAGAATGCCGACGACGAGGTCGCATTCGAGAACTGGCCAACGATGGCCGTTTGGCTCACGAGCACAGTCGTATAGGTGGTCGTCCGCTGATACAGCCCCGGCTGCAGCACGGCACGTAGCGTGCCGTTGAGATTGACACTATCCGCAGCCAGACCGTCATGG
>NZ_JBANBJ010000159.1:0-2786 GCF_059803515.1 Bradyrhizobium sp. UFLA05-125
CAGCGCCAGGAGATCTCCCTGATGATGCGTACACCGCGATGGATCGGCCCGAGGCTGGTCTCGAGCAGGGCCGGATCGACGGCCGCGATCGCGATCGTCTCGGCCTCGCGAATCGCCCGGCGGATCGCCACGAGCGCCTCGGGCAGACGGTCCTCGACGACAGGCTGGCGCTGCGCTGCAAGGGATTCCTCGATTTTCGCGACCGCATCGAGCACCATGCGCGTATCGGCGTTGCGGTTGCGCTTGGCGTATTCGCCGAGGAACCAGCGGCCGCGCGCGGTCTCCATGAAGGCCTCGCGGATCGCATCGTAATCCTGCTCGTTCGGCTCGGCCGCGCGGGCAGACATAGGCGAGAGGGCGAATGCTTCTGTGGCCATGGCAATCTCGTCGCGCAAATCAGTGCGCGTTACAGTAACGATCACCACGATATCGACCGAATCGCAATTGGTTTGATGAAGAGCGAATCACAAATCCCCATCGCAGCAACGCAAGGCCGGCGATTCGCCGTGCGCCTGGCGCTGTTCTACAGCGTCTCGTTCGCCGTCCTCGGCACGCATCTGCCCTTCTTCACGGTGTGGCTGAAGGCGGTCGGCATCGAGCCGGCGTGGATCGGAATCATCAGCGCGGTCCCTGCGGTGACGCGCTTCACTACACTGCCCTTCGTGACCGGCATCGCCGAGCGGCATCAGGCCGTGCGCGCCGCGCTGATCCTGACCGCATTCGCCTCGGCGATCGGCTTCGCGCTGGCTGGCACGCAGCATCAACCCCTGCCGGTGCTGCTGCTCTATATCGTCACCTGCTGCTTCTGGACGCCGCAGCTGCCGCTGACGGACGCCTATGCGCTGCGCGGCGTTGCCCGCTATAAGCTCGACTACGGGCCATTGCGGCTGTGGGGCTCGGTGGCCTTCATCGCAGGCGCGCTCGCCTGTGGGCTTCTGGTCGACGTCATCGCCGCGCGCGAACTGATCTGGATCATCGTCGCGCTTGCGGTGATCACGGCCTTCACCGGCCTTTCGCTTCAGCCATTGGACGACACGCGACGAAAGAGCGCCACCGCGCATGGTGGCAAGCGCCTGCTGCGCGATGCGAGCTTCCTTGCGATCATCGCCTCGGCGGCGCTGATCCAGAGCAGTCATACCGCCTACTACACCTTTGCCTCGATCAACTGGCAGGCTCATGGGCTCGGCGGGCTGACGATCGCCGGCCTTTGGGCGCTCGGCGTGCTCGCGGAGATCATCGTCTTTGCGGTGTCGCCGCGGCTTTCGCTGCATCCGGCGCTGCTGGTCGTGATCGGAGGCGTGAGCGCAGTGGCGCGCTGGTCGATTACCGCGCAGGAGCCGCCGGTCGCAGTGCTTGCGATCGTCCAGCTCGCGCACGGATTGAGCTTCGGCCTCACCCAGGTTGGCGTGATGACCCTGCTGGTGCGTCACGTGCCAGCGCATCAGATGGCGCGCGGGCAGGGCTATTACGCGGCAATCAGCGGGTTGTTGAGCTCGACGACCTCGATCATCTCGGGCGCGATCTACGCGCGCTATGGCGAGGCGCTTTATTACCTGATGGCTACGATGGCCGGCACGGGCGCGATGCTGATGTGGACCGCACGGCATCGCCTCTTCGCTCACCCCCAGAGCGAGGCCTCCGGCGGATAGACGAGGCTCTCGTCATAGCGCAGGCCGTGATCGCGATCCCGCGCCAGCAGCAGCGGCCCGTCGAGATCGACGAACCGCGCCTGTGGCGTCACCAGCATTGCGGGTGCCATCGACAACGAGGTCGCGACCATGCAGCCGACCATGATCTCGAAGCCCAGCGCCTGCGCCGCATCGGCCATGGCGAGCGCCTCGGTGAGGCCGCCGGTCTTGTCGAGCTTGATGTTGACGGCGTCGTAGCGCTCCCGCAGCGGCGCGAGCGAGGAGCGGTCGTGCACGCTCTCGTCGGCGCAGACGGCGAGCGGCCGCTTGATGCGCGCCAGCGCCTCGTCCTGGCCGGCCGGCAGCGGCTGCTCCACCAGGATGACGCCGACCTCGGCGCAGGCGGAAAGGTTCCGCTCCAGATTGGCTGACGTCCAGGCCTCGTTGGCGTCGACGATCAGTTCCGATTCGGGAGCTGCCTTCCGGACTGCGGCGATCCTTTCAGGGTCGCCTTCGCCGCCGAGCTTGATCTTCAGGAGCGAGCGGTGCGCGGCCCTGGCGGTCGCCACCGCCATTGCCTCTGGGGAACCCAGCGAGATCGTGTAGGCGGTGGTGCGCTCCCCCGGAACCGGCCGGTCGAGCAGGTTCCACGCCCGCAGGCCCGCCTCCTTGGCCTCCAGATCGATCAGGGCGCAATCCACTGCGTTGCGGGCCGCCCCGGAGGGCATCGCGGCTTGCAGGGCGCGCCGGTCCAGTCCGCCCCCGATCGCCTCCTGCATGGCCTGGATCGCCCTTAGCGTCGCCTCCGGGGTCTCCCCATAGCGCGCATAGGGCACGCATTCGCCGCGGCCGGTCAGGCCGCCCCGGCCCACCTCGGCAACGACGGTCACGGCCTCCGTCTTGGCGCCCCGGCTGATTGTGAAGAGGCCGGCGATCGGGAAGCGCTCGATTCGCACCCGCAACATTGGAAGTTTGCTGGAAGTCATTTAGAACTCTGGCAATTTCTGAACCGGCTGGTTACCTGATGCAACTAACTATGGCTGGTTGGGGATACCTTCTTCAAGGTAAGGGCGCGTGCGCAACCATCTCTTCTCATCCGACCCTTTCGCAAGGGAGCGGACATCTTGAACGGTGATCCAAAGCTGGAGCGGATTGCAA
>NZ_JBANBJ010000015.1:0-139267 GCF_059803515.1 Bradyrhizobium sp. UFLA05-125
CTCGGCATCCTCGGCTTCGTCGGCAATACCCAGCGCCAGATCGTGCTCCTGGACCGCCGGCAGCTCGCTAACCTAGATCTCCAGAACTGAAACCTCGGCCTTGCTCGCCGCGAGGTGCTCCAGCGTCTTGCGCAGCACCTCGAACAACACGGCGGTCGACCAGCCGAACAGCAGGATGCCGTTCATCGCGGTCATCGGGTCGACCAGCCGCCAGTCCGGGACCGGAGTGATATCACCGTAGCCGAGCGTGGTGTAGTTGACGAAGGCGAAATAGAGCAGATCGCTCCCGGCGGGCGCTGCACCGACCACCCGATATGCGAGCGCCCATACGAGAATTTCGAGTGTGTGGGCCACCATCAGGGCAGCCGCGGTCTCGACCATCACGACCATCAGATGCAATCGCGGCCAGAGCGTGTGGCGTAAGCCGGCGTAGCGCTCGACACCGATGGCGCCGACGGTCACCAATGCGTGGATCATGATATTGGCTAGGCTGACGATGGTGCCGACCAGGAATTGAAGCGCCATCGTCCTCTCGTCTCTATTTGGGTGCCTAGCTCTTCGGCGTGAACATGCCGCTTGCCGCCTTCATCGCGGACTCGCCCATGTTTCTGGCCTGGTCGGTCAGCGAGCGCATCTGGTCCTGGAAGAAATCGGACTGGATCTTGAGCGCTTCCTGCATGTCCTTGGCCTGGACGAGCTTGTCACCCAGATCGAACGTCGCGGAGACGTTGCGTTGCAGATGGCTGCAGAACTCCTTGGCCTGATTCGCGATCGGCAGCGGCGAGGAGCTCAAGCCTCTCTCCAGCAGATCAAAGTACTCGGTATTGGCCTTGCGCAGACGGCCAAGTGCTTCGCTCATCATCGTACGCATGTTCTCGGTCGATGGGATTTCCGCCATGATGTCGCTCCTTAGGGGTTACGCTGCAAGCCCGCCGAACCACGCCCCAAAATAACCAGCGTACAAAGCCGGCAGTTCAAGATTCATCGAATGCCCAACGCGGGGCACCACAATCAGCCGGCAGTCCGGCATCGCCTCGGCCATCGCGCGCAAGTCAGCGGGCGGAATCCAGCCGTCCCATTCGCCCCACAGCACCAGATGCGGATGCCCCATCTCCGGCATGCGGCGCCCCAGCTCCCGGGTCTCCTTTTCCCGGGTGAGGTTGACTGGCGTCCCGATCCAGATACCTTCAGAGACGCCAAAGGTCTGCTCGACGATGCGGTCGAACAACGCCGGAATATCCCCCAGCCCGTCACGGAATCGGGGAGTTGCATTCGGCGCCATGCTCTCCGGCACGAACAGCGAGGAGGCCGCCGTCGCCATCACCGTCCGCGTCAGCTCCCTGCTCGCCATCATCGCTCGGAAAAGCCCGATTTGATCGGCATTGAAGGCCATGCCCAGCGGCGTCACCGGATCGAGTGCGAACACGCGTCCGAAGCGCTGCGGCTGCATCAAGAGCATCCGCGCGGCGATGATGCCGCCCGTCGAATGCGTGGCGAGGTGGCAATAGCTGATGCCCAGCGCATCGAGCGCCGCGAGCATATCCTGCGCATGCTGCTGCATCGAGTAGTTCGAATAGTCGGCCGTGGGCTTCGGCCGGTCGCTGTCGCCGCAACCGCGCCAATCGATGCCGATCACGCGGAGGCCAGAGGGAAACATCGGCGCGGCGAGCTCGATCCAGTCCTTGCTGGCGAGATTGCCGTGGATGAAGACGACGGTGACCTCGCCTTCTCCCCATTCTCGCCAGCTCAACTGTACCTCGCCCGCCTGCACCCTTGGCATGAGCGGGCCTATTTGTTCAGGCCGGCCGTGGGCGCAGCGCCAGCCGGCGTCGGCGCCACGGGCAAGGCCGATACCACGGCCCCCTTGATCATGCGATCGATACCCTGCGGCGACGAGGTGTCGACGCTGCCCTTGGTCACGAAGTCCACGACGTCAACCGAGAACTCGACCGGATTGTCCGTGTGGATGAAATGCCCGGTTTCCGGATAGATCTTCAGGATCGGCCGGTTGCCGGCATTGGTCATCCGCGTCATGAACGGCGAGATGACGTCGCGCCCCAGATCCGTTAGCCCGTTGAACGCAGGCGTCGGGATGAAGGGCTCCTTGTCGCCGAACGCGAGGAAGATCGGCGCCTTGATTTGGGTGAGTCGCTCGTAGAGGTTCTTCGGGTCGTCCTGCTGGAGCTCAGAGCCGATAGTGTAGATGTCGTAAATGAAGACGTTGCACCATTGCTCGAGCTCCTTCGGATTGCCCTTGGTCAGCCCGACGCGCTGCTCGGTGTGGAAGCGGGCATATTCGCTGTCGCTGAAGAAATAGCCGCTCTTGGCCGCCGACACCGCGCCGGTGTTCGTGTCGCGCTTCTTGAAGTAGAAGAAGTCGCGGATGTTCTGCTCATCGCGAGCCTTCTCCGCGGCCAGAATGCCGGTCTGGTCCCACGTCGCCTTCCACTTATCGAAGTCGTGATCGAAGGCCTGGTCGAACAGGCGGACCTTCTTGTCCTTGGCGATGGTGATGTCGCGCGGATATTCCTCGAGGCCTGATGGCGCCTCCAGTGCAAGGCCCTGCACAGCATCAGGCCAGGTCAACGCATAGCCCATCACGAACTGACCGCCGAGCGAATGGCCGAGATAATAGGCGTTCTTGACGCCGAGCTGGTTGACGACGAGGTCGTAGATGACCTCGCGCATGTCCTGCATGGTGCGCGCCGGGCTCTTATCGAGATTACCGGGCCCCGACATGCCGTAATGCGGCAGATCAGGCACGATCACGCGCAAGCCGCTGCGCAAGGCGTATTGCATGATATTGCCGTAGTGCCCACCGAACGCACCCTTGCCATGGATGATGACGAGAACCTTCGGATCCTTGGTGGTGCCGGCATATTCGTCCATGTAACCGATCTGCCAGGTGTTGCCGCTCTTGTCCTTGGCGTTGGCGAATTTGACCGGATAGGGATATGTCACGAAATCCTTCCAGAAGGATTTCTTGGGATCGATGTTCTCGGCGACGCCCGGCACGCGATAGTTCTTGTCGACGAATCGCTGCGCGCGGTCGAGGCTTGCGACGTCGTCCATGAAGGCGACGAACTTCGGATCGTTCTTGCGGTTATTAATGAGCGGGAAGACGCCATAATGGGCAACCGGGCTCTCCTCTGCGATGAGGTCTGCACCGGGCACACGATCGACGGCCTGCTGGGCGAGCTTGAAGTTCAACCAGAGATCATTGGTGATGTGCATCACCAGCGTGCGTGCCTGGATACGACCGAGATACGCGTTGATGTTGTGAGTTTCGCCGACCCGATTGCGCCATACGAGATCGACGGCGTCATAGAGTTTGGCACGGTTGGTGACGTTCAACCCCGCCTTCTCATTTGGCGGATCCCAGTAGAATATCTCGGGCTGGACCGCAGTGAAATTCTGGGTCGTGCGATAACCGAAGTCGTACCCGGTCATTCCAAGGATGGACCAGCCGAACGCAACGCCCGGCACGGGATGCTTTTCCTTGGGCAGCTTGTAGTAGTCGCCGTTCGTGGCCTGCCACACGGGATCGGACTCGATCGCGGCCGTCATCATCTGGAACGTCCAGTTGCCGACGGGATCGCCCGCGTCTGATTGTGTGGTGCCGCCGATCGGCATCAGCGCGTTGATGAACTCCGGATGCATCACGCCCCAGACGTAGGTCTGCGTGCCGCCCATGGAGACGCCGGTCACCAGCGCCACGCGCGCGACCTTCAGATGATCGCGCAGCAGGCGGTAATTCGCCTGCACCATGTCGAAGTAGCTGTACTGCGGGAATTTCACGCCTAACCCGTCGGACGGCTTGCTGTCGCCCCAGGTGCCGAGCGGATCGACCATGATGACGAAGTAGCGGTCGGTATCGATCGGGCGGCCCGGCCCGATGATGGGCACGCCGCCAGACAAGGGAGCGCCCTTGACCCACTGCTCGAACATGTCGGTGGAGTCGCCGGAATAGTAGGAGTTGATGACCACGGCGTTTGTGATCTCGTCATTGGCATTGCGCCGCGCCTTGCCGATCGCGATGTAGGAGGCGCGCAGCTTGCCGGCACCGAGCGATTCCAGCGTCACGCCGCCCTCGCCGCCATTCTCCCATTTGGACGGATCGGACAGATCGTACTTGCCGCCGAGGCGGAAGTTGGCGATCTCGTAGGTCTTCTTCAGCCCATCATGCTGCATCTGCGATGAGCGGCGGGTGAAGGGTTGGGCGACAGCGAGCGCCGTGCCGACCAGCAACACGATCAGGCTGACGACGCAACGCTTGAGCACGTCTCTCCCGGTCATGGCGGAATCCTCCTGGCGGTGTTTTGCAAAAACGCTAGGGACGTCGCCCGGGAGAGCTTTGATTTAGCTCAATGGAATCTCCGACCAGAGATTGAAGATTGCAGCAATCAGACATGGCAACCGGTCGTCGCGATGCCCTTCCTTAATCACGGCTCATATCGGATACGCTATGAGCTCGAAGGGCCGCAGGATGCCCCCGCCTTTGTTCTGGTTAACGGCCTCACGCAATATGCCGAGCTCTGGGCCGCCTATCGCGAAGCGCTCGTCGCCCGGCATTTCCGCGTGGCGACCTTCGATCTGCTCGGCCAGGGCGGCTCAGACAAGCCGGCCCTGTTCATCAACCAGGACGACCAGGTTACCGCGCTGCATCGCGTGATCGGCGAACTCGGCGATGGACCGATCTTCCTCAGCGGCATCAGCTTCGGCGGACTCATTGCACTGCGCTACGCGATCGAGCACGGAGAGCGGCTGTCCGGCCTCGTGCCGATGAGCTGCTTTGCGGAACTCTCCCCACAACTGCTCCTGATCGGCAACGCCTTGCGCACCGGCCTGATCCTCGGCGGCACCGGCTATCTCCAGGATCTTTTGCTGCCGATGAACCTGTCCGACCAGTGGCTGAAGCCACTCCTGGACAAGCTCGACAGCGTCAAGCGGCAGGGCTGGCTCGTCAACGACGTCTACGCCCTACAGAACCTGATGGAGTCCTTCCTTGACTTCAAGCCGCTGACACCACAGCTTGCGTCGATCACGGTGCCGACCATGATCCTGAACGGCGAGTTCGACTTCCTGACGCCGCGCGCGCTGCACGAGACCCTGCGGGTCGAAATCCCGAACAGCTCGCTGGTGATCATCCCGAAGGCCTATCATGCCTTCACGCTCGAGAAGGGGGCGCTTACGGCCGACCTGCTCGCACGCTTCGCCAAGGACCTGCTCGCCGGACGCTGGCGAGGTGACAAGGCGGTCTGGATCGCGCCGGAAGAGCCCGGCGGCGAGCTCACGCCGTTCCCCGAAGGCTATGATCACCTCCGCGCGATCCCTGTACGGAGGGCCTCGACATGAGCGGATTTTTCGGACCACTCGACACCGAGGGCCGCGTGCCGCCGCACCAGCAGACGCGTGTCGCTGCATTCCTCATCTCCGCCCACGGCGCGCTGGCGCGACAGTCCGCATTCACCTTGCCCACAAAGCTCGAGTCCGCCTGGCAGACGGAGCTGAACACGCAGCTCTTCCGCGAGACCGAGATCGTCTCACTTCTGATGCGCGCGACGAGTTGGGCGCCTGACCCTGGCCTGGGCTATATGACCGTGGCCTGGGAAAGCGCCTGGTTTCCGGCGCCGGTCTACGAGATTTCGGACTGGCCTCTGGCAGTGGCAGCCGGTCTTGCGACGCTCGCCCACGCCGTTCACGCGGCTATCCGGCCGGCAGCATTGTTGCCGGCCGAAGCAAATCCGGAGGATCCGTTTGCAATGGCGCTGCGCCGCATCGAGTTCGAAAGCGGCCGCCTGCTCCAGGCACAAATCCTGTCGCTGAAGGGTCCCGACCTCGTGTCCCATCGCGAGGCCGTCAACTCCGCCCTCGAACGTCGCCATACCGAGGTGCGCAGGCTGTGGCGCGAAATGCTGCAAAGCGTCGGCATCGCCGATCCAAATGACGAGAAGCCTTGATGCAAATCAAAGGAAGGCTGTGACAGCCGGCAAACATCCGCTCGTTGCATCTCATCGGAGTTGCCGCCATGAAGGCCGTTTCCGTCGAAGAAGCCGTTGCAATGATCCCGGCAGGCGCGAGTGTCATGGTCGGTGGGTTCATGGGTGTCGGGACACCGGAGCGCCTGCTCGATGAGGTCGTCCGGCAGCGGAAGACCGGCCTGACGCTGATCTGCAATGACGCGGCCATCCCCGGCAAGGGTGTCGGCAAGCTGTTCGATGCGACGCTAGTCTCGCGGCTGACCGCGACGCATATCGGCCTCAATCCGAAGGCGCAGCAGCAAATGCTGGCGAACCAGATTGCCGTCGATCTCGTTCCGCAGGGCACATTCGTCGAACGGATTCGCGCGGGCGGGTGTGGTCTCGGCGGCGTTCTGACCCCGACCGGCGTCGGCACGCTGGTCGCCGAAGGCAAGCGACAGATCGAAGTCGACGGCAAGCCCTTCCTGCTCGAGACTGCGCTGCGGGCGCAGTTCGCGCTGGTGCATGCCTTTCTCGCCGACTATCTCGGCAACCTCGCTTACGCCCTCACTTCCCGCAACTTCAATCCCGTCATGGCGATGGCCGCCGACACCGTCATCGTCACGGCTGATAACATCGTTCCGGTCGGCGTCATTGCGCCGGATCACGTCGTGACGCCGGCGCCACTCGTCGATTTTCTCATTACCAACGGGTGAGATCATGGATGCACAGACCATCATCGCCCGGCGAGTCGCCAAGGAACTGAAGAGCGGCAACCTCGTCAACCTCGGCATCGGCATTCCGACGCTGGTGGCGCACTACGTTCCGCCCGATCTGAAGGTGTACTTTCAATCGGAGAACGGCCTCATCGGCACCGGGCCGATCCCGGAACAAGGCATGGCGCATCCGACGCTGACGGACGCCGGCGGGCGCCCGATCAGCGCCCTGCCCGGCGCCTCCACCTTCGATAGTGCGATGTCGTTCGGGCTGATCCGCGGCGGCCATGTCGATGTCACCGTGCTCGGCGGCCTTCAGGTCGATGTGCATGGCCACCTCGCCAACTGGATGATCCCCGGCAAGATGGTGCCGGGCATGGGCGGGGCGATGGACCTCGTGAGCGGCGCCAAGCGTGTCATCGTCGCCATGCAGCACGCGGCCAAGGGCAAGTCGAAGATCGTCGCGAAATGCACACTGCCGCTGACCTCGGCGCGGCCGGTGAGCCTGGTGGTCACCGACATGGCCGTGATCGGCTTTCCCGACGGCAGGGCGACGCTGCTCGAAACCGCGCCCGGCGTCAGCATCGGCGAAGTGATGGCAGTGACGGACGCCGAGCTTGCTGTTCCCGATAGCGTACCGGAAATGAAGATCTGACGGGCAAGAGCATGCGGATATTCAGCGATTTCGCGGAGATCAAATCCGCCATCGGCACCGAGATCGGCGCCAGCGACTGGATCGAGATCACGCAGGGCCGCATCAACCGGTTCGCCGAGGCGACCTGCGACGAGCAGTGGATCCATGTCGACCAGGAGCGCGCCAGCAAGGAGATGCCGGGCGGCAGGACGATCGCCCACGGCCTGTTGTCGCTCGCGCTAGCGCCGCTCTTCATCCGCTCCGTGGTTGGCCTGAAGGGCCTGCGCAATACCCTCAACTACGGCGCCGACAGGATCAGGTATCTCGCGCCCGTGCCGGCTGGTTCGAAGTTGCGCGGCCGCGTCACTGTCGCCGAAGCCGAGGACGTTCCGCCGGATGGCCTGCGCGTGAACTATCATCTCGTGATCGAGATCGAAGGCGGCAAGAAGCCCGCCTGCGTCGCCGAGCTGATCGCCCTGCACTACCGCTGAAAACAAAAAACTGAAAAACAACCCCATGCAAAGTAGCCAGGGAGCGACACGACTATTGCGGAATAACAGAACTCGACTTGACGCGTCGGGCAAATCACCGGCAAGATGCCATGATCAGCCGCAACTGTCCTGACCTGGTGTCCTAGGCCGTTTACCCATAGTTGGGTTGGTCAGTGGCGCGGCTGATGTCGGCTTGTCCGCTGACAGCGGCTGGGCGGCCTGGATGCTGCAGTTTTTATCACCTCGGCTTCGAAACTACCGCAACCTGTCTCACGATCTCCTGGCATTCTCGTTCTTTCGGCTGGCGCCCTGTTCTACTTCGCGCGCGACACGACCGCAGGGAGCGGACCGACTTCGTGGGTGAGAAAGGACGTCGTCACGGCGGCTCGTGAGTGATAAACTCCGGCATATGAACCCATCCTCCAAGTTCGGCTCTGATGGGGACGGCAGCCTCCGGGTGTTGTGGCAGGACAGCGAACGCGTCGTCTGCCGGGAATGGTGGCTGGACCTCGATGGCCAGCGCAAGGCCGTGCTCGCCGTGCGGCCCGCTGCCGAGCACCCAACGCCCGCCTGCATCGATCGCCTTGGCCACGAATTCGGATTGAAGGACGAACTGGACGGTGCCTGGGCGGTGCGGCCGCTGGACCTCAGGCGCGATGGCCGACGGACCGTTCTGGTGCTCGAGGACTCCGGGGGCGAGCCGCTCGCCGCGCTGCTCGGCGGCCCCATGGAGATGGGACGCTTCCTGCGCCTCGCCGTCGGCATCTCTTCGGCTTTGGGGCAGCTCCACCAGCGCGGTCTCGCCCACAAGGACCTCAAGCCGGCCCATATCATGGTGACCAGTGCGGGCGGCGAAGTGCGGCTCACCGGCTTCGGCCTCGCCTCGCGCCTGCCGCGCGAGCGGCAGGCGCCCGATCCGCCCGAGTCGATTGCGGGGACGCTCGCCTACATGGCGCCCGAACAGACCGGGCGCATGAACCGTTCGATCGATTCCCGCAGCGACCTCTACGCGCTGGGTGTCACGCTGTACCAAATGCTCACGGGCTCACTGCCGTTCACCGCGTCCGATCCCATGGAATGGGTACACTGCCATGTCGCCAGAAAGCCGGTGGCACCGAGCGAGAGGTTGGAGAATGTCCCGGCTGCGGTCTCCCAGATCATCATGAAGCTGCTCGCCAAGTCCGCCGAGGACCGTTACCAGACTGCCGCCGGCGTCGAGACCGATTTTCGGCACTGTCTTGCCGAATGGCAGCGTCAGCAGCGCATCGACCCGTTTGCGCTCGGCGACCACGACGCGCCGGACCGGCTGTTGATCCCCGAAAAGCTGTATGGGCGAGCGCGCGAGGTCGAGACGTTGACCGCCGCCTTCGATCGCATCGTCAAGAGCGGCTCGCCGGAGCTGGTTCTGGTCTCGGGATATTCCGGCATTGGCAAGTCCTCGGTCGTCCATGAGCTGCACAAGGTGCTCGTGCCGCGACACGGCCTGTTTGCCTCCGGAAAATTCGACCAGTACAGGCGCGACATCCCATATATGACGCTCGCTCAGGCTTTTCAGAGTCTCGTCCGGCCTCTTCTCGGCAAAAGCGACGCCGAGCTAAGCGGTTGGCGCGACGCCTTGCAGGAGGCGCTGGGCCCGAACGGACGGCTCATGATCGACGTCGTCCCCGAGTTGAACCTCATCATCGGAGAACAGCCACCCGTCCCTGAGCTTGCCGCACAGGACGCGCAACGGCGCTTCCAGCTGGTGTTTCGGCGACTTATCGGTGTCTTCGCACGGCCGGAACATCCGCTGGCACTCTTTCTCGACGACTTGCAATGGCTCGATGCGGCGACGCTCGATCTGCTCGAGGATCTGTTGACCCGGTCGGATCTGCAGCACTTCATGCTGATCGGCGCCTATCGCAACAACGAAGTCACTGCCGTCCATCCGTTGATGCGGAAGCTCGACGCCATCAAGAGCGCAGGCGGAAAGGTGGCGGAGATCACGCTTGCACCCCTCTCTCGCGAGCACCTTGGGCAGCTCATGGAGGACGCGCTGCGCTGCGAGCCGGAGCGCGCCGCGCCGCTCGCGCAACTTGTGCATGAGAAGACAGGTGGGAATCCGTTTTTTGCCGTTCAGTTCATTTCTTCGCTGGCCGAAGAAGGAATGCTCGCCTTCGATCATGATGCCGCGAGCTGGTCCTGGGATCTCGACCGCATTCGATCCAAACAATACACCGACAACGTCGTGGACCTTGTGGTCGGTAAGTTTACCCGCCTGCCAATCGAAACGCAGAATGCATTGCGGCGCCTGGCCTGTCTCGGAAACATCGCCGAGATCAAGACCCTTTCACTCGTCCACGGGACGTCGGAGGAGCACGTCCACACGGCCCTGCTGCCGGCGGTCTGGCAGGAATTTGTAGAGCGCGTGGCCGACGGCTACCGGTTCGTCCACGATCGCGTTCAGGAAGCCGCATATTCGCTGATCCCGGAGGCGCTTCGCGGCGAAGCACACCTTCGAATCGGCAGACTGCTCGCGGCACACATCCCTCCCGAGAAACGCGAGGAAGCGATCTTCGACATTGTCAATCACCTCAACCGCGGCGCCACGCTGATCACGGCACCGGAGGAGCGCGAGCGGCTGGCCGAGCTCAACCTGATCGCGGGCAAGCGCGCCAAGGCCTCTACCGCCTATGCCTCGGCGCTCACCTATCTCGCCGCCGGTGCGGCACTGCTGCCGGAGGACCGGTGGGAGCGCCGGCATGAACTGATCTTCGAGCTGGAGCTGCACCGGGCCGAATGCGAGTTCGTGACGGGCGCTCTGACGGAAGCGGACGAGCGCCTGGCTGCGCTTGCGCCGCGCACTGCAACGACGGTCCAGCGAGCAACCGTGGCGTGCTTGCGCGTGGATCTGTATATGACCATCGATCAGAGCGACCGCGCCATCGCAGTCGGTCTGGACTACCTCCAGCACCTTGGCATCAACTGGCCCTCGCACCCCACAGAAGAGGAGGCACACCGCGAATACGAGCGCATCTGGTCGCAGCTCGGGAAACGCACGATCGAGGAGCTCGTCAAGTTACCCTTGATGAGCGATCCGGAATCGCTCGCGACAGTCGACGTCCTGATAAGGATCGCACTGCCCGCCTTCTTTACGTCGTCCCATTTGGGAACCCTGGCAACCTGTAGAGCCGTCAACCTCAGTCTCGAGCACGGCCACAGCGACGCCTCGTGTCCCGCCTATGAGCTGCTTGCCATGTTGGCCGGGCCGTATTTCGGCAACTACGATGCCGGATTTCGATTTGGCCGCCTCGGCTGTGAGCTCGTCGAAAAACCGGAGCTGAAGCGCTTCCAGGGCAGGACGCTCGAGATTTTCGGGTTCGTCGTGCCCTGGAGGAGACACGTCCGGACCGGCCGTGATTTCCTGCGTCGCGCGTTTGAAATCGCAAACCGTGTCGGCGATCTCACTTATGCAGGATACAGCTGTGCCCAGCTGAACACCAATCTTCTCATGGCAGGCGACCCACTCGTGGAGGCGCAAATCGAAGCGGAAAATAGTCTCGAGTTTGCGCAGAAATTCCGGTTTGGTCTCGTCCTCGCTTGGATCACCGGGCAGCTCGCCCTGATCCGGACGTTGCGTGGCCTGACGGCGAAATTCGGTGCCTTCAACGATGGGCAGTTCGATGAACGTGCCTTCGAGCGCCATCTGTCAAGTCAGCCGGCATTGGGGCTTTCCGAGTGCGGGTACTGGATACGAAAGCTGCAGGCACGCTTTCTTGCCGGCGACTATGTGGCTGCTGTCGATGCTGCGTCGAGGGCGCAACCGCTGCCTTGGCCATCGCTGTCACACCTGGAAACGGCAGAGTATCATTTCTATGGCGCGCTGACGCGCGCCTCATCGTGGGATATCGCTGCGGTCGACGAGCGGCAACAGCATTTGGAGTCCCTCGCCGCGCACCACCGACAGATCGAGATCTGGGCCGCGAATTGCCCGGAGAATTTCGAGAACCGCGCCGCGCTCGTAGGGGCCGAGATCGCGCGGATCGAAGGCCGGGAGCTCGAGGCCGCGCGTCTATACGAGAAAGCGATCCACTCGGCGCGCGCAAACGGCTTTGTTCACAACGAGGCGCTTGCGTATGAACTGGCCGCGCGCTTCTACGCGGCGCGCGGGTTCGATGAGTTCGCGCGCCTATATCTGACAAGCGCGCGCGATGGTTATCTCCGTTGGGGTGCCCTTGGCAAGGCGCGACAGCTCGATGAGATATACCCGAACCTTCGTAAGGAAGTGCCGGCGCCCGCTGCGATGGGCACGATCGGCACCCCAGTCGAACACCTCGACCTCGCGACCGTGATCAAGGTGTCGCAATCCGTCTCTGGCGAGATCATGCTGGACAAGCTGATCGACACACTCATACGCACCGCAATCACTCAAGCTGGCGCCGAGCGCGGCCTGTTGATTCTTTCGCGAGGGCTTGAGCAGCGAACCGCGGCAGAAGCCACGACCAGCGGCAACGCGGTCATCGTGCAACTCCGCGAGGAGACCGTAACTGCAGCAATGTTGCCGGAGTCGGTTCTACATTACGCCTTGCGCACGCAGGAGGGTGTGATCCTCGATGATGCCGCGGCACAGAACCCGTTCTCCGCGGATCCGTATATCCATCAGCACCGTGCCCGTTCGATTCTCTGTCTGCCTCTGCTCAACCAGGGCAAGCTCATCGGGGTGCTCTATCTGGAGAACAACCTGACTCCTCGCGTCTTCGCGCCGGCCCGCATCGCGGTGCTGAAGTTACTCGCCTCGCAAGCGGCGATCGCGCTGGAGAATAACCGTTTGTACCGCGATCTCGCCGAGCGCGAAGCGAAGATCCGGCGCCTGGTGGATGCCAATATCATCGGCATCGTGATCTGGGATTTCGACGGTCGGATCATCGAGGCCAATGACGCATTTCTCCGCATAATTGGCTACGACCGAGAGGCTCTCGTCTCGGGTCGCATACGCTGGACGGAGCTCACGCCGCCGGAATGGCTTGACCGCGATGAACAACGCTGGGTGCCCGAATTGAGGAGGACCGGGAGTTCGCAGCCGTTCGAGAAGGAGTATTTCCGGAAAGACGGTAGCCGTGTTCCCGTGCTGATCGGCGCGGCGACTTTCCAGGAAGTCGGGACCCAAGGTGTCGCATTCGTGCTCAATTTGACGGAGCGCAAGCGCGCAGAGGAGCGCCTTCGCGTGCAGCACATCGTCGCGCAGATCTTGGCCGAGGCAGTCACGATCGAAGAGGCCACTCCCAGGATACTGCGGGCTATGGGCGAGTGTCTGGGATGGGACGTGGGCGCGCTCTGGCGCGTGGACCGAGACGCCGAGGCGCTACGCTGTGTCGATCTTTGGCATGAAGCGTCGATAGACGTCCCGGAATTTGAAAACGCCGGTTGTGAGTTCACCTTCGTTCGGGGGGTGGGACTACCGGGCCGGGTGTGGTCCAACCTTAAGCCCGAATATGTGCCCGATGTCGTTCCCGATCGCAACTTTCCGCGCGGACTCATCGCCCAACGTGAAGGACTGCACGCGGCCATCGGCTTTCCTGTCCTGCTCGGGGGAGACGTCTTTGGCGTGATCGAGTTTTTCAGTCGCGAGATCAGGCAGCCCGATCAGGAACTGCTCAATATGCTGGCTACCGTCGGCAGCCAGATCGGTCAGTTCATCGAGCGCAAGCGCGCCGAGGCGGAATTGCGCGAGTCGGAACAGAACTACCGCACGCTGTTCGAATCGATTGACGAGGGATTTTGCACGATTGAAGTATTATTCGACCAGAACGAAAAGCCGGTCGATTATCGCTTTTTGCAAATCAGCCCGTCGTTTGAACGGGAGACAGGAATCAAGAATGCCGCCGGCAGACGGATGCGCGAAATCGCGCCGCAGCACGAAGA
Source organism: Bradyrhizobium sp. UFLA05-125 (assembly GCF_059803515.1). Classification (NCBI taxonomy): domain Bacteria; kingdom Pseudomonadati; phylum Pseudomonadota; class Alphaproteobacteria; order Hyphomicrobiales; family Nitrobacteraceae; genus Bradyrhizobium; species Bradyrhizobium sp. UFLA05-125. The sequence continues at coordinate 13,703 of NZ_JBANBJ010000015.1, forward strand.
ACATTGGTTCGAGATTTACGGCAGGATCGCTCTGACGGGCGAGCCGATGCGCTTTGAAAATGAAGCCAAACAACTCGGACGCTGGTATGACGTTTACGCCTTCCGGGTCGAGGACCCCAAGCGCAGACGCGTTGGAATTCTTTTCAATGACATCACCGAGCGCAAGCAGGCGGAAGCCGAAGCACGAGACAGCGAGCGCCGTTATCGCGAAGTGCAGGAGGCGCTGGCGCACGCGAGCCGCGTCGCGACGATGGGGCAGCTCATGGCCTCGATTGCCCATGAAATCAGACAGCCGATTGCAGCGACTATCACCAACGCACAGGCTGGCTTGAACTGGCTCGCTGCGCAACCGCCGAATCTGGAGGAGGCCCGAAAGACGCTCGGCTGGATCGTCGGCGACGGCCGGCGAGCCGACGACGTCATCAGCCGAATCCGGGCCCTTATGAAGAAGACGCCGCCGCGAAAGGAAGACCTGGACATCAACGAGGCGGTGCTTGAGGTCATAGCCCTGACCCGTGCCGAAGTGGTGAAGAACGGCATCTCGGTGCGGACGGAACTGGCGAAGGGGTTGCCGCTCATTCAAGCAGATCGGGTCCAATTGCAACAAGTGGTCCTCAACTTGATCGTCAACGCCGTCGAAGCAATCAGCGGCGTCGGCGAAGGGGCGCGGGAGTTGCTGATCAGCACCGGCAGAGATGGGTTGAATGGGGTGCTCGTCAGCCTGCGGGATTCGGGTCCGGGACTGGACCCGGCGAATCCTGACCACATCTTCAACGCATTCTACACGACCAAGTCCGGTGGCATGGGCATGGGATTATCGATTTGCCGTTCGATCGTCGAAGCGCACGGGGGACGGATATGGGCGGGCGCGAATGAGCCTTGTGGAGCAGTCTTTCAATTCACCTTGCGCTAAAGCGCGATGAGATTCGGTTGAACCGTCATCGCGCTTTAGCTCCTTGTTTGAGCATGATCTTTTCGGAAAACCGCTACACGCTTTTCCGGATCATGCTCTAGAACGAGACGAGATCGTTTCCGCTGAATACGCTGGCCGCTGCCGACGGCACGAGAGAGCCGATGGTTGCCTCCTGCGGTCTGATACCGCCGCCTCGCCTCAATCGATGATGTGATAGCCGCCGTCGATGTAGATGACGCTGCCTGTCATCAGCTTGGCGCCGTCGAGCGCCAGGAACGCCGTGGCATGGCCGACGTCATCGATGCTGACGAGGCTGCGTGCGGGGGCTTTCGACTGCGCCTTGTCCATGAGCTCGTCGAACTCCGGAATGCCTGAAGCGGCACGTGTCGCCAGCGGTCCCGGCGAAATCGCGTGCACGCGGATGCCCTTCGGCCCGAGCTCCGCGGCGACGTAGCGGACGGCCGATTCCAGCGCGGCCTTTGCCACGCCCATGATGTTGTAGTTCTCCACGACCATCTGGCTGCCGTAATAGGTCATGGTGAACATCGTGCCGCCATTCTTCATCAGCGGCTCCGCGAGGTGCGCCATGTGCAGAAACGACCAGCAGGAGACCTCCATGGTCTTGAGAAAGCCGTCGCGGCCGACGTCGACCACGCGTCCGTGCAGCGCCTCCTTCGGCGAGAAGGCGATCGAATGCAGCAGGAAATCGAGCTGGCCCCACTCTTTCGCAATGCGCTCGAACACCTGCTCGGTCTGGCCCTCGACCATCACGTCCAGCGGCATGAAGATCGGCGCTTCGAGCGCCTGCGCCAACGGCTCTACATGCTTCTTGGCGCGATCGTTCAGATAGGTCACCGCGAGATCGGCGCCTAATGCGCGAAACGCCCGTGCGCAGCCCCAGGCGATCGACTGATCGTTAGCGATGCCGACGACCAGACCCTTCTTGCCCTTCAGCGCAACCTTGGTCTCTGGATACACGGGAATCATGACACCCTCTTAGATCTGGCGTTTTGCGATTGTCCGCTCATCAGAAGCGACAGCGTGTGCTGCGCGATCATCAGTTCCTCGTCGGTCGGCACCACGTAGACGGGAATGAGACTGTTCGGACGCGAAACCAGCCGCGAGTGCCGCGCATTCTCGGCAGCATCGAGCGCGACGCCGAGCCAGCCGAGCTGCTCCGCGACGCGCGCTCGAATGCTGGCGGAGTTCTCACCGATGCCGGCAGTGAAGACGAATGCGTCGAGGCCCTGCAAGGCGGCTGCGAGCATTCCGGCGGCAAGGCCAATCCGATAGACGAAATAGTCGATCGCAAGCTTTGCGCGCGGGTCCGCACTCGCTTCCAGTTCCCGCATATCGTTGCTGACGCCGGACAGCCCCTTCAATCCGCAATCGCGGTAGAGGAAATCCTGCACCTTCGCAGGCGACATGCCCTTCTCGGAGATCAGATAGAGCACGACGCCGGGATCGAGCTGGCCGGGACGCGTGCCCATCGGCAGGCCGTCCAGCGCCGTGAAACCCATCGTGCTCTCGACGCTCTGCCCACCCTTCATCGCGCACATCGAGGCGCCGCTGCCGAGATGCGCAACGATCACCCGCCGTTTCGCAATGCCGGGCGCGATCTGCGGCAAGGTCTTCGAGATGTATTCGTATGAGAGGCCATGAAAGCCATAGCGCCGCACGCCTTCGGCATGGAGCTGGTGCGGGATCGCGTAATGATCGGCAAGCGGCCCATGGCTGCGATGAAACGCGGTGTCGAAGCAGGCGACCTGCGGAAGCGAAGGAAAGTCGGCGAGGATCGCACGGATCGGCGCCAAATTATGCGGCTGGTGCAGCGGCGCCAGCGGGATAAAGCGTTCCAGACGCGCCACCACACCGTGGTCGATGAGGACCGGTCGCTCATATTCCGGCCCGCCATGGACGACGCGATGCCCGACAGCCAAGGGTTGAATGCTAGCCTCGTCCCTCAGCCACTCACCCGCCACCTGCATCGCGGCCGGAACGTCCGGGATCGCCTCGATCGGATAGGCCCGATCGGCCAGGGGATCGCCATCCGCCCCGCTCGCCCGCAGGCGCGGCCGGCTGCCGATGCCGTCCATCTGTCCCTTGATCTGCCGGCGGAGCGTACCCTCACCCTCGACCGAGTAAACCTGGAACTTGACGCTCGAGGAACCTGCATTGATGACGAGGATCGTATCCATGGCAGTCACGCGGCAACTGTCGGCGCCTTGTGGCGCCGTGCATAGGCGTAAAGCGCGGCCACGGCGCAGGACGCCATCCGCGCCCGCGGGCTGTCCGCGCGCGAGGTCAACACAACCGGCACGCGCGCACCGAGCACGATGCCAGCGCCGTCCGCCTTGGCGAAGTAAGCCAGATTCTTCGCCAACATGTTGCCGGCCTCGAGGTCGGGCACGACGAGGATTTGCGCACGGCCGGCCACCTCTGATTTGATGCCCTTGATCCGCGCCGCTTCGAGATCGATGGCGTTGTCGAAGGCCAGCGGACCGTCGAGCAGGCCGCCGGTGATCTGGCCGCGATCGGCCATCTTGCAGAGCGCAGCAGCCTCGATCGTGGACGGAATCTTCGACGTCACCGTCTCGACCGCCGATAGGATCGCTACCCGCGGCGCCTTGCCGAAGCCGGCAAGATTGTAGAGGTCGATCGCGTTCTGGATGATGTCGCGCTTGGCGTCGAGATCGGGGAAGATGTTGATGGCCGCATCGGTGACGAAAATGGTCTCGGCATAGGCCGGCACGTCCATGACGAAGACGTGGCTGATGCGCCGGTCGGTGCGCAGGCCGCCGGTTTTGGCCGTGACGGCGCGCATCAGCTCGTCGGTGTGCAGGCTTCCCTTCATCAACAATTCGCCGCGAGCCGCGTGAACCAACTCGACGCCCTTGGCTGCGGCCGCGTCGCTGTGTGCCGCATCGACGATCTCATACCCGGCAATATCGAGACCGAACCGGCTCGCGGTCTCCCTGATCTTCCGCTCCGGCCCGACCAGCAGCGGCCGGATGATGCCCGCACTCGCGCTGTCAACGACGCCGCGCAGCGAAGTCTCGTCACAGGGGTGGACCACGATGGTCGGCGTGGGCGGCACGGCCTTGGCGGCCACGATCAGACGGTCGTATTTGCTGCCTGCTTTCGTTTGCGTCGTGTCGGCTGACATGGTGCTGCTCCCAATTCTGCCAATCTGCGCTACGACGCTTTTGCCTTGGGATCGAAAGGGGCGACATTCGATTCGCCTTCCTCACCGAGGCCGAAGAGCCCGGCAACCTGCTTCAAGCGCTTTGCCCGCTCGCCCGTGATGTCCGCACTCGCGGACAGCACTTCGCGTATCCCCGCGAAAGCTCCGCGCCGCTGATTGACGTCGTCAGGCAACATCTTCGGAATCGCAGCCAGGGCTCCGTCCCGATCGAGCAGCAACATGAAGAATTGCTCGCGAACCAGCATCTTGAACTCAGCCAGCGTCAACCGCGTTCCGGTATGGTCGCGTCGAATCTGGCGCAGCGCCTCGATGCTTCGTTCGTCAACCATGCCGCGCGCCGATCCGACATAAAGCAGTGCACGAATGGCAGCCTCGCGAAGGCCGCCTTCGCCGATCTTCGACTTCAGCTCGGCGATCCGCTTCTCCAACATCGCTCGGTGTTCGGCCGTCATCTCTCGCCTGCCGGATGGCGCGGCGTTCGGATCCACCCCGACTGCCGCCTGCAAGGCGGGCGAACCATAAAGATTGAGGAAGATGGCTTCGCTCAGCGCCTCCTGCGAATCCCGCCAGCTGTCCAGCGCGTGAACGATCTGCTTGGACATCTGTTCCTGGAACGCCAGGAACGGATTGTCCTTCGAGGCCGGCTTGCGCTTGTCCTCGACCGCGTCGGCGGCCGATTTCACCACCGACATCCACGGATTCTGACTGCTGAAGGCCTCGTATTGCAACCGCAGCGGATGAACGTTGCGCGCCCATTCCGCCATTTGCGGGGTCACCATGCCCTTGATCCAGGGCTGCACGTACCTCTGATAGGCCGCAAGATTGAGTTCCGAGACGCGCTTGGCGGCGGCAAAGCGCCGCTCATCCTCGGGCGAATTGCCGCCCATGGCGCGGATATCGTCCAGTGTGCGCGCCTCACAGCGCATGATCCACTGACCAGTGGCGAGATCGGCATGGACAGTATCGGAACCCCTCGCCTCGAACGTGGCCTCATAGAGTCCCGGTGGCAGCACATCGATCAGATCGATATTGCTCGAGAATTCCGCGTGCTCCTTCTTGGCGACGCCGCCGGACACGAAGATGCCGAGATGGCCGACACTTTCGTGCACGGTGTAGACGATCGTCTGCCCGTAGGCCCTGATCTCATCGACATCGGCATAGCAATCGAGGATCCAGTGCAATGCCTGCTGCGGCGGGGTGATATTGTCGCCCTTGGAGCAGAACACCACGATCGGCGAGCGGATGTTGCGCAAATCCACCTTCCGGCCGTCGGACATCTCGATCTTGCCGGCCGCGAGATTGTTGCCGACGAACAGCTCGTCGACGATGAACTGGATCTCCTCGGCATTGAGGTTGACGTGTCCACCCCACCAGCGCTCGAATTCGAGATAGCGATCGGCTTCCGTGTCGACCTTGGAATAAACGTTATATTGCTTGGTCCAGAGCGTGTTCGAGGGATTCTGGTTCTCGAAGTTCTGCACCAGCCAGGCACCATCGAACTTGCCACCGCCGAGATCGCTCGCCAGCGCCGTGAGCCAGCTTCCGCCGAGCAGCCCACCCGAATAGCGCATCGGGTACTTGCCATGCACGCCTGCCCAATAGGCGAGCGGCGCACCGGCAATGATCAGCGGCCCGAACAGTTCCGGCCGCAGCGAGGCCAAAATCATGACCGCCCAGCCGGCCTGGCAATTGCCGATCACGCAGGGCTTGCCGTCTGCCTCGGGATAGCGGCTGATCACCTTTTCGATGAACAGCGCTTCGGCACGCGCAATGCGCTCTATCGTTTGTCCCGGCATCGGTTCCGGAAGGAAGCCAATGAAATAGCAGGGATGTCCCGCCTTCATGGCGACACCGATCTCGCTGTCGGCCTTGAAGCCGCCAATGCCCGGCCCGTGGCCCGCGCGGGGATCGACCACGATGAATGGCCGCCGCTTCATATCGATTTCGACGCCCTTGGGCGGAATGATACGCACCAGCGCGTAATTGACCGGCTCGTCCAGCTTGCGGCCGTCCATGATCAATTCGGCGGCATATTGCAGGACATGCGGCGCAGTCTGCGCGACATGTTCCCGGTACTGGTCACCGCGCTGACGCATGATGTCCAGGAACAGGACGCTGCGCTGACCCGCATCCACCAGATATTCGACGGCGGACGCAACCAGCCCAGACATGGGACCGCCAGGGAGTTGTGGTTTGTCCAGTTGTGGTTTGTCCAGTTGCTGTGCTTTGTCCATGGACATGTTCCGACCTCGCTGTCGCGCTGCGTTATTCAAGGTGCGTGTCCGCTGGCAAGCGTTGATCTAGGTCAACGTCGGGGGGACCATTAAAGCGATGTCGAGATATGGCGCTCGGCAGTGAGCCAGGCCGAGATGGTATCGGGACCCTCATGACAGAGGCGGCACACTATTCAGCCCAGGAGTTTTTGAAGGACGGGAGCCCGGTCGAGATCAGGGCGCTACGTTCCGAGGACGAGGCGGACATGCTGGCCGCGATCGAGCGGACGAGCCCGCAATCTCTGCAGCGCCGCTTCTTTGCCATGAAGCGCCACTTCTCGGACAAGGAGCGTGCCTACTTCATGCAGGTCGACTTCAAAAATCACGTTGCGCTTGCTGCGCTTGTCCGCGAAGGCGATGGACAGGTGATTGTCGGGGGTGGCCGCTTCATCGTGTTCGAACCAGGGGTCGCAGAAATGGCCTTCGTCGTGATCGATGCTTTCCAGGGACGCGGACTCGGCTCGCTCCTCATGCGGCAACTCATCCGGATCGCGCGCGACGGCGGATTACGGGAATTGACGGCAGAGGTCCTTCCCGAGAACACGGCAATGCTGCGCGTGTTCGAAAGGGCCGGCTTCAAGCCCGCCGCGCGTCGTGATCCGCAAACGGTCCATCTGATCCTTGAGCTCTGCTAAGCTTCAGCCGCTCGTCGTTTTTTCCACCGGCCCGGCGCCGTCGATGCGGATCCACGCCGCGGCTAGCTCCCAGGCCACAGACAGGATGATCGGCCCGATGAAAAGGCCGATGATCCCATGCGCGAGTGTTCCCCCGATCACGCCAATGAGAATGACGAGCGTCGGCGTGGTCAGGCCACGTCCCATCACGAGCGGTTTCAGGATGTTGTCGAGGAAGCCGACAAGGACGAGGAACACCGTCAGGAGCAGTGCCGTCGTGACATCCTTGTCCGTCCAGATCCAGATGACCACGGGAAGAAGCACGATGAGCGGACCGATCTGCACGATCGACAACAGCAGGACGACGAACGCCAGCAGGCCCGCGCTTGGAATATCGGCCAGCTTGAAGCCGATACCGGCCAGCAAGGCCTGAATGATCGCGACACCGATCACGCCCTGCGCCACCGCCCGGATGGTCGCACCCGCAAGCGCCAAAAAATGCTCGCTCTGTTCGGGCACGATCCGGGACAGGAAACCGCGGGTCACCGCCACGAGTTGCGGCCCGAAAGGCAGGAGAATGCCGGAGACGAAGACGGACAGCAGGAACTGAAGCGTGCCGAGACCGGCATCGCCTGCGAATGACAACAGCGGTCCCGCAAGCGGCTTCAGATAAGGCGCCACCTCGCGCAACACCGCCCGCACGTTGGTGTAGGCCAGATCCCAGAGTTCATAGAGCTGCGGGCCGATCAATGGCCACGTCTTGACCCGTTCCGGTGCCGGCTGAAGGGCAAGGTCACCGGTACCGAGCTGGCTTGCCAGATCCTTCACGCCCTCCACCGCGCTCACGCCGAGCCAGGCGGCCGGGCCCAGAACGATGCCGAGCGCGATGAGCGTCAGGATCGCTGCCGCGGTTCGAGGACGTCCGCCAAGCAGTTTCGCAAGCCAGCTGAAGGCGGGATAGAACGCGACCGCAAGCACCGCGCTCCAGGTCAGAATCGAGACGAAGGGACGGATGATGACGAACGTCCAGATGATCAGCAGAGCCAGCAGGCCCAGCCGGATCAAGAGCTGGATGATATCTTCTGCGGACAAGAGCTGACGAAGCGTCTTCACGGCGGTCTCTCATCTCAAGGCAGCATTTGCAGAAATATCGATCGGCCTCGTGCAGTCCTGTTGACCCAGATCAAGGATCGCCGCTCCCGCGGTTCCCGGCCGGATTGCCCCTAGAATGCGCCGGCCATCGTCACCCGGAAGGTGAGCGGCTCGACCGGGTGCAACACGTAATCCATCACGCCATTCTGGCACACGGCCGCCGGAGCGGTCTGCTGAACGTAGCAGAGATTGTAAAGGGAATCCGTCTTCAGAAGCGAGCCGTAGGCATAGGTGATCTGGTTCGCTTTCGTGTTGAAGATATTGAGCACGTCAAGCTGGATGCGCCAGCCATTGTCGGTCCGATAGCCGAGCCGCGCATTGACGATGCTGGTCGGTTGCGAGCGGAACGCGTTGTCCTCGGTCAGGGGACTGGAGGCAAGATAACGCCAGCGCACGCCGCCGAACCAGCCGGTCTTCTCACCGAGCGTGATGCCGGCCGACGCCACCATGGCCGGCGCGTTCGGAATATAGTTGCCGGGCGCGTTGCCGATCTGCACCTCGGGGAAACCTGCGAGGGAGGCATAGATCGCCGCCTGCTCGCCGTCATAACCGCGAAACCGCGCGTGCGTCATCGCGAGATCGGCGTCGATGTCGATCCAGGATTTTGGGCGATAATGGTTGGTCCACTCGAAGCCGTAGCGGCGGCTGGCGCGGCTCGCCGAGGTATCGCCTGCATCGCCCGAGAACAGGATCTCGGAATCCTGGTCGAGGACGAAGAGGCTGAGCGAGGTCTCAAGATCGGGAATGATCTTGCTGCGCACGCCAACCTCCGCGCCCCCGGTGCGCACCAGCAGCGGTGACGGCGAGAGCTTCGTGCCGGGATCGCCGGGGTCTTCGGTCGTCGTCGCGCCGCGCGCGTCGTTCGAGTGCATGCCGTAGCCGGCACTGAGGAAGAACTCAGTCCTGTCGAAGGGACCGAGCACCATCCGGAATTTCGGGCTGCCGATCGCGGCGTTGGTGCGGCCGCTGTTGTTGGCGTCGTACAGCGAGGCGACATCAGCGGCGTAGTAATCGCCGCGCCAACCGGCCGTGGTCCGAAGCCAGCTGGTCCAGTATGTGGTGGTCTCGGCATAGACGCCGACGCTGCCCTCACCCACCTTGTCGCTGCGGATATTCGACAGGAAGTCGCGCTGAAACGTTCGCGTCAGTGCGAGATCGATCGCGTCGTAGCGCGATTGCAAGCCGATGGTGGTCTCGACGGGCAGGCCCGCAAATGATCCGTTCAGCGTGCGCGCGATGTTGGCGCCGGCCATCAGCCGGTCATCATGCTGGTGGAACTGGTCGCCAAAAGTTTGGTCGCTGAGCACATAGGTGAAGTTGTTGTAGAGATCGAGCTCGCTGTTGACGACGTAGGCGTTGGCCTTCCACCCGCCCCTGTCGTCGCTCTGCGCGAGCCGCGCCCACAGCGCAAAGCGATTGGTGTTGCCGCCGTCGCTCGGGTCCTCCGATCCGAACCGGTCGAGCAGGCCGGAGGTGATCGCGCGTTGTGGCACCTGGTCGGTCGAATTCCATTTGTTGACGTAGGCCATGCCGGTCATCGAGACACCGTCGGTCGCAGTGCCCTGGCTGTAGCGCATCAGCCCGTTGAGCTTGCGCATGGTGTCGGGATTGTCCCACGGGCCGTCATAGGTGTCGGCCTCGCCAGCGATCAGCAGCGAACCGTCGCCGAGCTTGACCGAATCCATGCCGAGAAAGCGGCGATACCCGAAGCTGCCGGCCGTCATCTGCGCCAAACCCTTCACGGTGCGATCGATCAGGCCGATATGCACGCTGCCGACAGAAGAGAAATCCCCCTCATCGGCGAAATACGGCCCCTTGCGCACGTCCATCGCGGCGACCGTTTCCGGGATCAGCCAGTTGAGATCGGCATATCCCTGGCCGTGCGCGTGCGTGGGCATATTGACCGGCACGTCGTCGACATAGATCGCCAGATCGGTGCCGTGATCCAGGTTATAGCCGCGCAGAAAATACTGGTTGGCTTTGCCCTCGCCGGAATGCTGGGTCACGATCAGGCCGGGCACAGCCTCCAACAATTCGCCTGGACGCGTGGCGGGCCGTGCGCGCAGATCCTCGCCCGATACGGTCGTTTCGCTTGCCATGGAAGGCGACGCTGGCGGGCCGGAGGCGACGCCGCTGACGGCAGCCCCCGCGACCGCAGTCGGATAGACAACGAGCCGCGTCGTCGAGGCCGTGGACCTTCTAGAGCGTTGCGGCACGGGCCTTGCTGTCTTCCGCGGCGTCTCACTGCGCGTCACCGCGATGGGTGGCAATTCGAGCACGGCAGAAGCATTCTGCGCGAATGCACTTCTCCCTTCAGCGCAAGCAAGGCACGCGACGAGCGTCGAAAACGCGGCTAATCGCTGTCCGCGCGCAAAACAATCAGACCAACTCGACCGCATCGACGCACTTCAGGACGCCGTGCTCGGCGTGGCGAATGTAACGCGATAGGTGACGATCGAGACGATCCAGGCGAGCACGAACAGGGCGATCACCGCGAAGCCGAAATTGGCGAGCGAGCCGTTGAGGCCTTCGATCAGCATCCACAGCGCGCCGTCGAGGCCAAAACGCTGGCCGATCAGGCCGAGAGCCTCGACGCCGCCGATGAACAGCGCGACCACCACGGAGGCGCCGGTGATGGTGAGGTTGTACCAGAGCTTGCGCATGGGATCGACGAAGGCCCAGCGATAAGCGCTCACCATCAGCGTCGAGTCGGCGGTGTCGACCAGCGCCATGCCGGCGGCGAACAGCGCGGGAAACACCAGCACATCCGACAGCGACGCGCCGCGGGCGGCTTCCGTCGCCGAGATGCTCAAGAGCCCGATCTCGGTCGCGGTATCAAAGCCGAGCCCGAACAGGAAGCCGAGCGGATACATGTGCCAAGATTTCGAGACCATGCGGAACATCGGCGCAAGCAGCCGTGCCAGGAAACCACGGCCGGCCAGCAGCGCCTCGATGCCTTCCGCATCATGGGTGCCATGGGCACGGACCGCACGCAGCGTCCGCCACAGGCCGACGAAGATCGCGAGATTGACCACGGCGATCAACAGCAGGAAGAGCGCAGACACCGAGGTGCCGATCACGCCGCCGACCGTCTTGAGCAGGCTTTCGCCGCCAAGGCTCACCACGCCAAGGCAGAGCAGCAGCGTGGCCACCACCACGACCGTGGAATGGCCGAGCGCAAAATAGAGCCCGGCGCTTTTTGGTGTGTCGCCCGCATGCATCAGCTTGCGCACGACGTTGTCGATGGCCGCGATGTGGTCGGCATCCACGGCGTGGCGCAGGCCGAACACCCAGGCGAGCAGCGCGGTCGCCATCACGGCGGGCCGGTCGGCGAACAGCGCGAAAGCCCAGATCCATGCGGCGACGTTGGCGAAGATCAGTCCTGCGAACAGCAACAGGGTGCCGGATATGCCCCCCTGCCCAGACCACTTCGTCACCCGTCCCGCTCCATCCAACCGCAATTCCCGGTATGATCTTTCTATCGAACTATCACACCAGGGAGCAAGCCTAGATGTAGCCCTCAAACGCGACCCGCTGGGCTGGCGTCAGATGCAGGCCGTGCTTGGTGCGGCGATCCAGGAAGTCGGCCGGGCTTTTGGCCCACTCCTTCTCGCGCAAGTATGCTGCTTCGCGTTCATAGAAGTCGCCGCCGAAATGACGTCCGAGATCGGCGGAGATGCGAGCCGCGCCCAAAAGCTCACGGGCGCGCGTCCCGTAAAGGCGCGCATAGTGATGGATCAGCTTGCGCGGAAGATCGGGATAATCGCGCGCGAGGTTGACGACGAAACTGTCGAAGGGGCCGCCGATGTCGCCGCCCGGCAGCGGCGCTCCCGCCGTCCATGCCGGCTGCATCTTTGGAAACCAGCCCTCCAGACGCCCGAGCGCGTGCTCGGCGAGCCTGCGATAGGTCGTGATCTTGCCGCCGAAGATCGACAGCAGCGGCGGCGTATCAGGCGTGCCGTGAATCTCGAAAACATAGTCGCGCGTCACCGCGGACGGATTGTCTGCGTTGTCGTCGTAGAGTGGACGAACTCCGGAGAAGGCATGGACCACTTCGTTTCCGCGCGGCGGAGCCCGGAAGTAGCGACTCAAGACCTTGAGCAGATAATCGATCTCGCCCTGGTCGATCGCGACGTCCTCGGCGCGGCCGTCGTATGGAATGTCCGTGGTGCCGATCAGCGCGAGATCGTCCTCATAGGGATTGACGAAGATCACGCGGCGATCCTCGTTCTGGAGCAGATAGGCCTGCGGCCCGCTCCAGAATTTCGGCACCACCACATGGCTTCCCTTGACCAGCCGGACATTGTGCGCAGAGTTGAGGCCCGCTACGCCCTGCACGACGTCTTGCACCCAGGGACCTGCCGCATTGACGAGCGCACGCGCGCGGACGATCTGCGTGCTGCCGTCCTCGCTCTGCATCTCCAGACGCCAGACGTCCCCCTCCCGGCGCGCGTTCACTGCGCGGGTGCGCGGCAGGATTTTTGCGCCATTGTCTGCGGCATCGATCAAATTGAGGATCACGAGCCGGGCATCGTCGACCCAGCAATCCGAATATTCGAAGCCGCGGCGGAATTCGGCGCGCAGCGGCGCTCCCTCCGGTTCATGCGCGAGGTCGAGCCCGCGACTCGCGGGTAAGCGCTTGCGGCCGCCGAGGTGGTCGTAGAGGAACAGACCGGTGCGAACCAGCCAGGCCGGCCGGTGCTCCGGCGAGTGCGGCAGCACGAAGCGCATCGGCCAGATGATGTGCGGCGCCGATGCGAGCAGCACCTCGCGCTCGATCAGGGCCTCGCGGACCAGGCGAAACTCGTAGTATTCGAGATAACGCAGCCCGCCATGGACGAGCTTGCCCGAGCGCGACGAGGTGCCTTCGGCGAAATCGTCCTTCTCGCACAAGAGGACACTCAGCCCGCGCCCCGCCGCATCGCGGGCGATACCGGCGCCATTGATGCCACCGCCGATGATGGCGATGTCGACAAGCCCGTGATCCCTGCCCGCCCCAGGCGCAGCGCCCGTCATCGCTTTCCGCTGTGCTTCTTCTCGACCCGTTGCCGTGCCGCCGCCTTCGCGGCGCGCGCCTTGACCGGCTTTGGACTCGACTTGGCCGTGAACTTGGAACTGGGCTTGGAATTGGGCTTGGGCGCCTGCAAGCCGTAAGTCGAGAATCCCTTTGCCGTGTCGGCGATCTCCGCTTCGCTGAGAATATGCGGCCCCCCGAGCGCGAGCGAGAGATAGTATTGCCGCGCGATGGTCTCGAGCTCGACGGCGAGCCACATCGCCTTGTCGATATTGGCGCCGACCGCGATCATGCCGTGGTTGGCAAGCAGGCAGCCGTTGCGGCCCTCGAGCGCTTGCAGGGCGAGTTCGGACAGCTCAGCCGTGCCATAGCGAGCATAGCCGGCGCAGCGGATGTCGTTGCCGCCGAACGCCGCCATCATGTAGTGGCAGGCGGGAATCGGCTTGCGGGCAATCGCGAGCACGGTCGCGTAGGTCGAGTGCGTGTGGACGACGCCGCCGACATCCGGCCGTCCGCGCATGATATCGAGATGAAAGCGCCATTCGGTGGACGGCTGCAGCGGTCCTTCCCAGGAGCCGTGCTCACCTTCGAGCGGCATCGAAGCAATCATCTCCGGCTGCATCGCCTCATAGGGCGTCGCCGACGGCGTGATCAGCATCCGGTCGTTGTAGCGGGCGGAGATGTTGCCTGACGTCCCCTGGTTCAGACCCGAGGCGTTCATCCACCGGCACTTGGCGATGATCGCTTCGCGTAACAGTCGCTCCTCACGGGTCATGTCAAAGTACCTTTCGTCTTCAGCAAGGGTTGAGCGGCGGCTCGCCGGCGAGATAGCGCCGAACCTCTTCCGCGGCCTGATCGGCGGCAATGGTGACCGTGCGCAAGGAGGCCCCGGCGATGTGCGGCGTCAGCGTGACATTCGGCAGTTGCAGCAGCGGCCAGTCCGGCGGCACCGGTTCGACCGCAAACGTGTCGAGCATGGCGCTGCCGAGGCGCCCCGAGGACAACACCTCGAAGAGCGCCTGGTAGTCGACCAGCGGGCCGCGCGCCGTGTTGATCAGCACCGCGCCGGGCTTGACCCGCTCGAGTGCCGCGCGATCGATGAAGCCCGTCGTCTCGGTGTTGACCCGCGCGTGCAGGCTGATGACGTCGGCGCGTGCCAGCAGGTCTGCCAGGCCCACGTGCTCGACGCCGTCATTGCGGTCCTGCGCGCTGAGCTGAACGTAGGGATCGGCGACCAGGATCTTGCAGCCAAAGGCCTTGAGCAGCTTCACCACGCGGGTGCCGATCGCGCCATAACCGACGATGCCCACGGTCATCTCGCCGAGCTCCCGCCCGGTGCGATCGGCACGATAGAGATCGCCGCGCCATTCGCCACCGCGCAGGGACTCGTGTCCACTGCGGATCAGGCGCGTCTCCGCAAGAATAGCTCCGATGGTGAACTCGGCCACCGCACTCGCGTTGCGGCCGGGCGTGTTGACCACGATCACGCCGTGATCGCGCGTGGCCTGCATGTCGATATTGACGGGACCGCCGCGCGAGACCGCAATGAATTTGAGGTTCGGCAAGCGCTCCAGCATTGATCGCGAGATCGGCGCGAGGTGCGTCACCAGCAGCGCTGCGTCTCCGATGAATTCCGCGACCTCGTCCGGGTCGCCCATGAACTCCTTCAGCCCATCGAGCTTGGAGCCGGCATAGCCGTGCTCCATCGGCTCATCCGGCCAGGGCTGCTCCAGTAGGCGGATGTCGACGCCGTTGCCGCAGGCAGCCGTGATCTTCTCGGCGAAGACCGACGGCAGCATGAAGCGGTCACCGACGATGGCGATGGAGCTAGACATGACCGGCTCCCGCACGCAGCGCCGCGAGTTGCTTCCAGACCGGCCGAGACGCCAGCCTCGCCTCCAGATAGGCCGGGAACATTTTCGCATAGCGCGCGGCCAATGCGGCGTCTGGCGTTTGTGGCTCGTTCAAATACGGTTTCACCCAATCCTCAGCACAACTGGTCATATCGGAATAAAGGCCTGTTGCGACGGCCGCGATCATCGCGGCCCCTCCCGCCCCGGCTTCGCCGCGGCTGCAGACGCGAACATTGCATTCGAGCACAGCCCCAAGGATGGCCCCGAGCGCGCGGCTGCGCGCTGCGCCGCCGGTGATCCGCACCTCGCCCGGCAGCGCCCCCATCGCGGCATAGCAATCGCGCGCGGCGAAGGCGAGCCCCTCCATCACGGCCCGCATCAGGTCCCAATAGCCGTGGCGCGACCGCAGACCGATCAGTTGGGCGCAAGCCTCATGCGCAACGAACGGCCCGCGCTCGCCGGCATCGGAGATGAAGGGATGAAACAAGAGCTCGCCGGCCTTCGCCGTCAACACCTTCTCGTCCAGACGGCGGATCAGATCGGCGCGCGAACGCACGACGCCCTCGGCGGCCAAGAGATCGCGCGCCAGATCGAGCAGCCAGTCGATGTTCAGCGTTGCCGCCATGTTGGACTGCATCTGCGTATAGTGGCCGGCGACCGGGAACGGCATGGTGTAGCCGGTCGCCTCCGCGTTCAGCGTGACCGCGTCGGCGCTGGCGGCGAGACGCATATGCATGCCGGTGGACCCGATGATGGTGCAGCCGACATCGGGTGAAGGATCGTAGAGGCCCGCGCCGAGAGCGTTGCAGACCACATCGACATAACCGAGCGAGACCGGCACGCCCTCAGGCAGTCCGGTCTCAATCGCAGCGGCAGCACTCAACGGATGCGTCGTCGTAACCCCGTCCACGACCTCGGGAAACAGGGCCGCGCAATCGGCGATGCCGATCAGCCTCGCGGTCTCCACATCAAAGCCGCGCTTGCGGAAATCCCCACAAGTAAAGGTCGACTCCGACGGATCGGTCGCACGCTGACCGGTGAGCAGGAAGTAAAGCCAATCCTTGCAGTGAAAGGCCGTGCCGGCCCGGGACAGTGTCACGGGCGCATGCTTCTGTAGCCAAGCGAGTTGCGGCCCCTGCTGACAGGCGTTGAGTCCGGAACCGGTACGCCGATAGAGTGCGGCATTGCGCTCGCTGGAGCGGATTCCCTCGACGAGGCTGGCGGCGCGGGAATCCAGCCACAGCAGCGCCGGCGCGACCGGACGGCCGTCATCGTCGATGAGCCAGGTGCCGTCGCCCTGCCCTGTGACCGCGACGGCCGCGAGACGCCGGGAAATATCCGGCACCGCCGCCACCAGCCCGCGCAATGCGGCGACCGTGTCGGTCCATGTCCGCGACATGTCCTGCTCGACGTGGCCGCCGGGCGAGGTCGTATATGTATTGGGCAGAGAGAAATCGCCGAGCTGCCGTCCGTCGCGCGTGAACGCCACGGTCTTGATCAGAGACGTGCCGGCATCGATACCGATGATCACGTCGCGCTGCGGCGAGGCCTGCATGCTCAGCCCCCCTCCGCATGGCGAATGCAGGCGCCGTCGGCCCCAAAAATGTGGAGGTGACGCGGCTCCAGCGCGAATGGAATGACGTCGCCCGGCCGCGCCGCAATCCGGTTCGGCGTCACCGCGATGAGGAGATGGCCGGCGCATTCCCCTGCGACATGCGACTGGTCGCCGAGCCATTGATTGGACACGACGCGCACGCGGACATCGCCCGTCCCGACCGCGACCTTCTGCGGGCGGATGCCGACCCGGACGCGCTTGCCCGGTTCAAGGGACCGTCGCGCGGCCTGATCGAGCGTATCACCGGGAATCCGGAACGCGATATCGGAGCCAACCGACAGTCGGAAACCGCCATCGGCGGGTGCAACGTCCGTCTCCAGCAGGTTCATCGGCGGCTCGCCAATGAAGCTCGCGACGAACAAGTTGGCCGGGCGGTTCTTCAATTCCCTTTCGCTGGCGAATTGCTGAAGGACACCGTCCTCCATCACCGCGATGCGATCAGCGAGCGCGCTCGCCTCGGTCTGGTCATGCGTGACGAAGATCGCCGTCATGCCGCGCTCGGCCAAAAGACCCTTGATCCGGCCGCGCAGCACGGCGCGGAGTTGCGGCTCGAGCTGGCCCATGGGCTCGTCGAGCAGATAGAGGTCGGCGTCGCGCACCAAGGCACGCGCCAGCGACACACGCTGCTGCTGCCCGCCGGAGATGGCACGCGGAAAGCTGTCCAGGATATCCTCGATCTCGACCAGCCGCGCGATCGCTTCGACCCGGCGCGATATTTCGCTGCGCGAGAGCTGCTGCGCCTTGAGCGCAAAGGCAATGTTTTCGCGCACCGTCAGCGGCGGATAGAGCGAATAGCCCTCAAAGGCCATCGCCACTTTCCGTTTCGCGGGCGGCAGCTCGTCGATCCGCCGCTGCGACAGCGCGATCGCGCCCGAGGTCACGCTCTCGAAGCCCGCAATCATCCGCAAAGTCGAGGTCTTGCCGCAGCCCGACGAGCCCAATAGAGCGACGATCTCGCCCTTCTTCACGTCCATGTCGAGCGCGCGCACGGCGTGCACCGGCGGTTTGCCGCGGCTGCTGTAGACCTTGTCGACATTCTTGATTTCGAGCATGGCCATGGGTTCGCTTCCCTCACGCCGCCTGACGCCGGTACGGCAGACCAACCCGGAGCCCGGTCGCACGATCGAACAACAGTGCCGCCTCCGGCGCGAAACGGACGAAAACGCTGTCGTCGGCACTCGCCATCGGTGAATCCGGCGGCAGCGCCGCGAGCCATTCAGAGCCATCGGCAAAGCGCAGCAGCAGCACGGCCCTTTCGTGCATCGGTGTAACCGCGACGACGCGCGCTGGAACGGCGTCTTCGCTGGCTGACCGGGTAATGACGAGATCGTCGGGGCGAACGCCGAGCCAGCACCGACTGAGGTCGGTCGCCTGCTGATCCACGGGATCGAGCCTGACTTTTGTCCCGGCAATCTCGGCCGTCAGGCCCGCCTGCTCTGCGTGGGGCGTGACTTCGGCCAGATTGATGCTGGGATCGCCGAACAGGCGCGCCACCGCAACCGATGCCGGCCGGGCGTAAATCTCTTCGGGGCGCGCGACCTGGACGAGACGGCCCTCGATCAGCACCGCGATGCGGTCCGCAATCGCCATCGCTTCGCGATAGTCCTGGGTGACGTAGAGCACCGCGGCAGAGCTGCGGCGCAACAGGCTCGGCAGCTCGAGCCGCATTTCATAGCGAAGTTTTGCATCGACGTTGCGCAAGGGATCATCCAGCAGCAGCACCTCCGGATTGCCGATCAGCGCGCGCGCGAGCGCCGTGCGCTGCTTTTGCCCGTTGGACAATTCGCGCGGCATATGGCCGAGCACATGCTCGATCTTCAACAACCGGCTGATCGACGTGACTCGCGAGGCCAACTCGCCGCCCTTGGCTTTGGCCCGCAGGCCGCTCGCAATGTTGTCCTGCGCACTCATGTGCGGGAACAGCGCGAAGTTCTGGAAGGCCATGCCGATGCCGCGCTGCTCCGGTGGCGCGCCGACGATGGAGCGGCCGCCAACCAGGATGTCGCCCTCGTCAGGTTCGAACATGCCCGCGATCATGCGCAGCAGCACAGTCTTGCCACTGCCCGAGGGGCCGAACACCGCAACGATCTCGCCGGGCTCGACCGCCAGCGACAGGTTTTCCGCGCAACGCACCGCGCCGAAAGCCTTGCCGACGGAATTAAGTTCAAGACGCGCCATGGGTCAGCCTTTCACCGCGCCGAGCGAGAGCCCCTCGACCAGGTAGCGCTGCGCATAGAGCGCGAGCAGCAAGGTCGGCGTAACCGAGAGCACGATCGCAGCTGCGATCTGGCCGTACTGGATGCCTGAGGCCGTGACGAAGGCCAGCGCGCCCACTGTCACGGGCTGCTTGTCGGCAGAGGCCAGGATCAGCGCGAAGACGAAATTGTTCCAGCAGAAGATGAAGGACAGCAGGCCCGCCGCCGCGATGCCGGGACCGGCGAGCGGCACCGCAATGCGGGTAAAGGCCTCGCGCCAGGAATGGCCGGCGAGCCGATAGGCGTGCTCGATGTCCGGGCTGATGTCCTCGAAATAGCCGCGCACGATCCACAGGATCAGGGGAAGCGCGATGAGCTGATAGACCCAGACGATACCGAAATACGTGTCGCTGAGCCCGAGTTGCTGGTAGTACAGTGACAGCGGCAGCAGCACGAGCAGAGGCGGCGCAAAGCGGAACGACAGCAACGTGAAGGCGATGCTTTCGCCGAGCCGGAACTTGAACCGCGCGAACGCGTAGGCCGCGGGCACGCCGAGCAGCAGGGCCAGGAGCACCGCCGCGCTCGACAGCACGAAGCTGTTCATGAGGTTGCGCATGAAGGAGATCTCGAGATTGCCTGCCGTGGTGCGAAGCTGGCCCGAGATCAAAGCCTGATAGTTGGAAAGCGTCGGCTCGAACAGGATGTGCGGTGGAATCCGCAGGATCTGTTCATTCGTCTGGAACGACATCATGAGGATCCAGACGATCGGGAACATGAAGAAGACGAGCACCAGCGCCAGCGCGACGCCCCGGAAGATGCGACCTGCAAGACTGGAATGATCCATCGCTGCCCCCGCCCTTACGCGTGACCGTGGGCGCGTGCACGCAGCCGCAGCCAGTTCTTGATGAAAATGTTCGACAGGATGTTGGTGATCAGCCAGAGGATCATTAGCAGCGCCGCCGAGCGGCCGACATTGGTGTACTGGAAGAATTCGAGATAGGCCTGGACCTGGAACACCATCAGCCGGTCACCGGGGCCACCTTGCGTCATCGCATAGATGATGTCGAACTGCTGGATGGAATCGAGCAGGCGGAACAGCGAGGCCGTGATGATGTAGGGCGCGAGCATCGGCAGCGTGATGCGGAAGAACACAAAGCTTGCCGGAACGCCATCGAGCGCCGCGGCCTCGAACGGCTGGCGCGGCAGCGAGCGCAGGCCGGCGAGCAGCAGGATCATGATGAAGGGCGTGTAGACCCAGACGTCGACCAGGACGACCGTGAACAGCGCGCTCGATGGGTCGGAGGCCCACTTAAAGTCGTGCACGCCGAACAGGCTGACCAGATAGGACAGGATGCCGAAGCTCGGATTGGTCATCAACTTCCACATCAGCGCGGCAATCGCGGGCGCCGTCATCAGCGGCAGCAGAAGCACGATCGACACCGCATTGTGGAAGCGTGTCGGCCGCCGCAGGAGCAACGCGATGCCCAGGCCGAGCAGAAGCTCGAGCACCACCGTCAACGCGGTATAGACGAGCGAGATACGCAGCGTATTCCAGAATGCGGGGTCGGTGAGGAAGTCGATATAGTTGTCGACCCCGATGAAGCCGCGCAGGTAAGGCAGGTTCAGCCGGTAGCGCTGGAGCGAATAGACCGCGGCCGTCACGAACGGCACGAGGATGGCGATGCAGACGAGCAGAGCCGGCAGGCTCAGCAGGTAAGGCAGCATGCGACCGCGCAGCCTCGTGGTGCGGCGCGGAAGCGCAGAGGTCTGAAGGAGTTGAACCATGCTCATGATGATACGGGATCATACTCTCACTGCAACACCGCCGGCCCGGATCGTAGGCGTTCCGAACCGGCGGGTTGTCGTGGCGTGGAGGAATTAAGACACCACGAAAGGCGTCAACCGAGGCGAGTTCATCCAAGACCTGCTTGTTTGAGCTGACGGTTGATGCTGTCGGCGAGCTTATCGAGGCCTTCGTCGACGCTGATCTCCTTGGCGACCATCTTCTGGAGCGAGGCTGCCCATTCGGTGGTCAGGTCGAAGAACAGCGGCTGCGCCGTGAAGTAGATCTTGGCGCCCGGGGCCGAAACGTCATGCTGCTCCAGATAGCCGGGATAGGACTTTGCGATGCGGTCGCGGAACTCCGAGTCCTTCCAGACCGAGGCGCGCACCGGGTTGACGAAGTCCATCTTGCGGGCGCCGAACAGGTCGTGCTCGACGGAAGCCGCCCATTGCATGAACACCCAGGCTGCATCCTTCTGCTTGGAGAAGCTCGACATTGCGAGCGACCAGATCCAGACGTTCGGCGTCGGCGCCTTGGCGGCCGGATTGGCGGCAAACGGCGCGTAGCCGAGATTGCCCTTCTCCTTGTTGTCGCCGCCGTTCATGAAGTAGCCGAGAATGTCGGCGTCGAAGATCATGCCGGACGCGCCGGCGCCGAGGTCGGTGCCGACCTGGTACCAGGTGTAGGTCGACCAGTTCTTCGGGCCCGATGTCTGGATCATCTTGACCCATTTCTCGTGAAAATCCTTCGAAGCCTTGGTGTTCATCGCGGCCTTCAGCTTGCCGCCCTCCATCACAAAATCCCTCTGGCCGAAGTTCGAATAGGCCGAGAGGAAGCCCGGATGGATGGTCGCCCAGGAGCGCGAGCCGCGAACGCCGACGCCGTAGGGCCCGCCGGCGTCCTTGGTGATCTTCGCGGCCACCTCGAGCATTTCGTCGAGGTTCGTCGGCGGCTTGACGCCGACCTTGCTGAAGATGTTGCGATTGTAGGTGATGTTGTTGAGCTCGTAGCCCCAGGGGATGCACCACTGCTTGGCCTTGCCCGAGCCGAGCTCGGAACCCGCAACGCCGTCCCACGCGGTCGATGACCGCAGGCCGGGCAGAACATCGTCCCAGGCGAAGGCCGGGTTGGTCTTGGCGGGATCCTTGATGTAGGTGTTGAGGTCCTCGATCCAGCCGGCCGGACCGTAGGTCCAGGTCATGTAGGCGCCGGTCATGAAGGCGTCGTACTGATCCGATTTCGAGGACAGCGCCGCGGTCACCTTGTCGAAATAGACGTCCTCCGGGAAGATGTCGTAGGTGACGTTCATGCCCGTCAGCGCCTTGAACGCTTCGAGATCGCCGATCATCGCATCGACGTAGGGATGCTTGTTCAGCAGCAGCTTGATGGACTTGCCGCTATAGGCCTTCCAGTTGAAGTCCGCGGCCATCGCCCGCGACATCGCGGAGGCGAAGCCTGCGTTGGCCGCTGCGCCGGCGATGCCGAGCTTGGCGGCTCCATCCAGTAGATCACGCCGGCTGATACGTTTGCCGGCGTAGGAATCGAACAGATTCTTCTCGCGGTCGTACATAGTAACCTCCCATGGTGCGCGTTTACGTTCCCTTCCGACCCTTGTTCTTGGTTTTGCCGGATGTTGCCTCCGGCTTGTCGGTAGCGAGTGCCTGCGCTGTCACCTCATCGATGATGAGGCCGTGCAGGAGGCCGCTGCGCAAAACCGCGCGCAGCGCCGTGACTTTTGCCAATCCGCCGCCGATGGCGACGATGCGATGTTTCCGTAAGTCCGCCGCCTCCATCGAGGTGGCGCGCGCCGACAGATCGATGTCGAGCATCTTGCCATCGGCGTTGAAGAAATGGCCGAGCAGATCGGCGCAGGCGCCTTCCCGCTTCAGTTCCACGACTTCGTCCGGCTTGATCATGCCGCTAGAGACCAGAAAACCCTCGGCGTGGATCTGGCCGATGCCGACGAACAGCAACGAGGCCTTGCGGGCGAGCGCGAATACGTCGGCGATGCCATATTGCTGCATCAGCACGGCGCGGTCGGCGACGGAATTGGCGAACACGGGAACCGGCAGAAGATAAGCCTCCGCGCCTGTGCGCTCGGCGAGGCGATGGATGACGTCGAAGGGATTGGCCGCGAATTTCCGCGTCAGTCCGCCAAGCAGCGACACGAATTGCACGCCGCGCGCCGGCGTCTGGGGCAATTGTTCCACCATCGCGGCGAGCGTGCGGCCGTGGCCGACGCCGATGATCCTGTGCTCGCCGCGCTCGAGGAGTTGCCGCAGGAAGCTCGCGCCCTCCAGCGCCAGCGCCTTCAGCGGCAAGTCGCCCTCGCCGAGATCGGGCGCGACGCGGCAGAAGGAGAGCCCGTAGCGCTCGACCAGCGTGTTCTCCAGCGCGACGCATTCGGCGACCGGCCCTTCCACGAAGACCCGGATCATGCCCTCACGGCTGGCGCGCGCGATCAGCCGGTGCGCCTTGGTGCTCTGGATGTTGAGGCGGTCGGCGACCTCCGACTGGGTCAGTCCGGCAGCGAAATAGAGCCACGCCGCGCGTGTCGCGAGCGACGCTTCGCCGTCAATCGTCGCCAGCCTGTCGGGTTGCATCACCACGGCGAAAAAGCTCGCTTGCAAATTTCTTCACGCCCTGCAAAAAATTGCAGAGGCCGGCCGGGACGTCAATCCCCCAAACGTGCTGCAGTGCAATCGCGGCGGTGATTGTGATCTGGGCCGCCATCGTCAGAGGTGCCAAAGGGAGGTGAGATCCAATGACGGGTATGTTCCTCGGCATCGACGTTGGAACCAGCGGCGTCCGCGCCTGCGCCGTCGATGTGCGCGGCGACATCCTGGGCATGGAAGCGGCCACCCTGCCCCCGCCGCGACAGGACGGTGATGCGATCGACCAGGACCCCGAATTCTGGTGGCACGCGAGCGTTGTTGCGATCAGCAAGCTCGGACGCAGCATCGATCTCGAAGCCGTCGAGCGCATTTGCGTCGACGGCACGTCCGGCACGCTGCTCCTGATCGACGCTGCCGGCCGGCCCTGCACGCCGGGGCTGATGTACAACGATGCCCGCGCGGCGAAGGAAGCCGGGCGCATTGCGTCGGTTGCGCCAAAGGAAAGCGGCGCTCACGGCGCCAGCAGCGCATTGGCGAAACTGCTTCACTTGCTGGGCCACAGCGAAGCGAGAGGCGCGCGTTTTGCCGTGCATCAGGCCGATTGGATCGCCGGCCGGCTGGCGGGCACCCACGGCGTCAGCGACGAGAATAACGTGTTGAAACTCGGCTACGATCCCGTCACGCGCAGCTGGCCGGCCTGGCTCGATCAGCTCGGCGTGCCACACACACTTTTGCCGCGCGTGTTGGTGCCGGGGACGCCCTTTGCCGAGATCGATCCAGCGATTGCCTCGGAGCTCGGCTTGTCGAAAGCGGCCCGCATTACGGCCGGCACTACCGACGGTGTCGCCGCTTTCATCGCGACGCGCGCCGACAGCCCCGGCGATGCCGTGACCTCGCTCGGAACGACGCTGGTCGTCAAGCTGCTGGCCACGCAGCCGATCTTCGCTGCGGATCAGGGCGTCTATTCACACCGGCTTGGCGAGCGTTGGCTTGCCGGCGGCGCCTCCAATTCCGGCGGCGGCGCGCTGCTCGCGCATTTTTCGGCGGCGGAGATGGAACGGCTGACCCCGCAATTGCGGCCGGAGGAACCAACTGGGCTCGACTACTATCCTTTGCCAAAACCCGGCGAGCGCTTCCCGATTGCCGATCCGTCCTTGGCCGCACGCATCACACCGCGCCCGGCAAAGGACCATCGCTTCTTCCAGGCCCTGCTCGAAGGCATCGCGTCGGTCGAATCCCTCGCCTATCAGCGTCTCGCTGCGCTCGGAGCCCCGCAACTGCGCCGCGTCGTCAGCATTGGCGGCGGTGCGAAGAACGCGGCATGGACCGAGATCAGACGCCGCGCGCTCGGCGTTGCCGTCACGACGGCCGAGCAAACCGAGGCAAGCTATGGCGCTGCGCTGCTGGCCTTGCACGGCAGCCCGTCATGAGAGCCGGCACCGTCGAAATCGATGCGCTGAGCGCGATCGCCGACCGGTTCGATCACGTTCTGCTCGACCAATGGGGCACGCTGCATGAAGGCGGCGACGTCTTTCCGGCCGCGCGGAATTGCGTGGCGAAGCTCAAGGCCGCAGGCAAGCGCGTGCTGGTGCTGTCGAATTCCGGCAAGCGTGCACGCAGCAACGAAGAGCGGCTTGTAAGGCTCGGCCTGCCGCCGGAGGCCTATGACGGAATCCTGACCTCCGGCGAGGTGACCTGGGCGGGCCTGCGGCAACGTGTACGCGCCCCGTTCACCGATCTCGGCCGATCATGTTTTCTCATCACGCGCGGCGGCGATCATTCGGTTATCGACCGTCTCGACCTTTCGATCGTGACCGGGATCGAGAACGCCGATTTCATCTTGCTCGCCGGCCTCGATGATGACGTCGCCGAGCCCGAGCACTGGCGTGCGCGTTTTGTCACGGCCGCAGCGCGGCGATTGCCGATGCTGTGCGCCAACCCTGATCTGACCATGTTCAGCGCGAACGGACTGATCCCGGCGCCGGGCGCCTTGGCGCGGTTCTACGAGAAGCTTGGGGGTGCCGTGGCGTTCGTCGGCAAGCCGCACGCGCCGATCTTCGAGGCGGCGCTGGAGCAACTCGGCCATCCCGATCCGAAGCGGGTCCTGATGATCGGCGATTCCCTCGATCACGACGTCGCCGGCGCGCGGGCGAAGGGAATGCTGACCCTGCTCCTCGGTGCGGGCGTGCACAGGGACGCGCTCGCAGGCGCGCCCGATCTGCCGGCGGCGATCCGCATGCTGGCGGGATCGGAAGGCGCGGCGCCGAACTGGCTGATGAATCACTTGACCTGGTGAGGCCTTTCCATGCGGGAGCCTGCGCAACTCGACGATCTCCGCCAGATGTCGGCCCGCGTCGGCCGCAACATCCTGCTGGTGCAGGGCGCCGGCGGCAATTCCTCGATCAAGGATGACGACGTGCTCTGGGTGAAGGCGTCCGGCACCTGGCTTGCGGATGCGGAAGCAAAGGACATCTTCGTTCCGGTGCCGCTTGGTGCAGCACGCGCCGCGCTCAGGCAAGGCGAAGAAAAGATTCCTCTCGCTCCCGATGCCAATACCACGTTGCGCGCCTCGATCGAAACCTCGCTCCACGCGCTCATGCCCCATCCCGTCGTGTTGCACGTCCATTCGGTCAACACGATCGCGTGGGCGGTGCAGTCCGATGCGCGCGAGGAGCTTGCAAGACGCCTCGACGGATTGGCCTGGCGCTGGCTCGACTATCATCATCCGGGACTGCCGCTGGCGAAGGCCGTGAACGATGTTCTGGCCGAGGATGCCGTGGATGTCCTGATCCTCGGCAACCATGGGCTGGTGGTCGGCGCAGAAAGCTGCGCGGCGGCGGAGGTGCTGGTGGACGAGGTGGAGAGACGGCTCGCACTCAGCCCGCGCAGTGCCATACCCGCCGATGATGAGGCGCTCCGTTCAATCTGCGCCGGTACGGATTATCGTTCGCCAAAAGATCCGCTCTGCCACGGCGTCGCGATCGACCGCTTCAGCCGTGCCGTCGCGACGAGCGGCTCGCTGTATCCGGACCATGTCGTCTTTCTTGGTCCCGGCCTGCCCGTGCTGGACCACGGCGAGGACCTGCGCCTCCTGACGTCGAGAGCCCAGGCGGACAGGCTGCCGCCTCCGGTTGCGCTCCTCGTTCCCGGCCTCGGCTGCGTCATTCGCAAGGATGCAAGCGATGGTGCCGAAGCTATGCTGACCTGTCTCGGACTCGTGACCTGCCGTCTGCCTCTGACGGCACAGGTCCGCTATCTCTCGGCGGAGAACGAGCACGCGTTGCTGAGTTGGGACGCAGAACGGTATCGCCAGCAATTGACCGCCGATCGCTGACCTAATGAAGCGGCCTCGCCCATTCAGGAGTCCCACCTGCCGACGAGGAGCGAGGCGGCTGCGAGATCCTCGGACGCCGCCCCGACTGACTTGAACAGGGTGATCTCGCTCTCCTCCAGACGACCCGGCCGCGCACCGCTGGTCAGCTCATGCAGATCGCCACAAATCCTGCCGGCGTCCCAGCGTCCGGCAGCGATCGGCTGGAGCAGATCACCGGCTTCCGCGAGCGCGCCGCCATAAGTATCGACGAAGACGCGGCTGCGGCAGACGGCCTCGTCGTCGCTCTCACGCATGTTGCGCGTGAACGCGCCGACGAGATCGAGATGTGTGCCGGGCCTCAAATATCGACCCAGCACGAGGGGCTCGACCGATGTCGTCGCGCAACTGATGATGTCCGCCTCGGCCAATGCCGTCGGCAGATCGACAACCGTCTCGGTGGCGAACCCTTGCCGGGAGATCTCGCCTGCAAAGGCCTGCGCGCGTTGCAGATTGCGGCCCCAAACGAGCACGCGTGCGATCGAACGCGTGGCGCGGTGCGCAACCGGCAGACAGGCCGCAATGCGACCTGTCCCAATGACAAGCAACGTGCTGCTGTTCGGGCGCGAGAGATACCGCGAGGCAAGCGCGGAAGCTGCAGCCGTCCGCCGGTTTGTCAACGTCTCGCCGTCGATCATCGCACGCGGCCGGCCGGTCGTGCCGTCGAACAGCGTGTAGAGCGACGACACGGCACCGAGGCCGCGGGACGCGTTCGCGGGGAATACCGTCACGAGCTTCACCCCCAGCGCCTTACCCCGCTCCCAAGCCGGCATGGTCAGGAGGTGGCCGGGCGTGTCGGGAGTTCCGACGTCGTAGCTCTGCCGAACCGGCATCGCCTCGCCGCCGCGCCGGAAGGATTCGGCCAGCGCGTCGATCAGTCTGGCATAGTCGAGGCCGGCCTCGACCTCAGCAGCAGTGAAGTAACGCAGCAAGGCATCCTCTTTCATGGTTCGACGACTCAGAGCCGCGCTTCGGTCAGATGAACGAGCTGGGATCCGGCGCGGTAGAGGGCCTCCTGCGCGAAGCGGAAGCGCGGCTCCTCGCAAGCTGCAACCGGCAGCGGAAGGTCGCTTTCAGCGACATGGCCGAGCACGTAGGACGCCAGCACGCCGCCAAACACCGTCCCCGGCGCGATGCCCCGGCCGTTGTAGCCGCTGAAGGCAATGACGTTGCGGTCGAGCTTGTGAAAGCGCGGCAGATTGTCCGAGGTCATGCCGATCATCCCGAACCAGCCGGCCTCGAACCTGATGTCGGCAAGCTGCGGAAACAATTTTCGCAGCGAACGAATGGCCCACGCTCGGTGGATCGCGGCACCGCTTCCATCGAGCGCACCGACGCTGCCGAACACGAGCCGGCCCGCGCGGTCGAAGCGGAACGAGGAGAGCACTTGCTTGGTGTCCCAGGCCCCCTGCCTTTCCGGCAGGATCGACGCCTCCAGATTGTTCGACAAAGGCTCAGTCGCAAAGTTGAAATAAGGCAGATGAATCTGCTCCTGCCGAACCTGCGACCACGGTCCCTGCGCATAGGCATCGGTGGCAACGATCACCCAATCCGCTCGGACCAATCCCGCTTTGGTGTCGATCTTCCAGCGCGAGCCGTCCTTGCACGCAGCGAGAGCGGGACTTTGGGTGAAGATCTTCGCGCCCGCCCCGAGCGCGACGCGCGCGAGGCCCCGGACATAGGCGAGCGGCTGAATGGTGCCGGCGCGCTTGTCCAGCAGCGCGCCAGCGTAGTCGCCGCCGCCGATCTTGGCGCGCGTCACCTCGGCGTTGAGCACCTCGACGGGCGCACCGCGCCGCCGCCATTGCTCGGCACGGGCCTCGATCTCGGCCAGCCCCTTGCTTCCGACGGCGCAATGCAGCGTGCCCGCCCGCTCCGGCTCGCAATCGATGCCGTGCTTTTCGATGAGATCGAACACCTTCGCCGGTCCGTGACCGAGGAGATCGATCAGGCGCTCGCCAAAGGTCTGCCCCAGCGTCGCGGTGAGAGCATCAGGCATGACCCACATGCCCGCATTGACGAGGCCGACATTGCGTCCCGAGCCGCCGAAGCCGATGTCGGACGCTTCGAGCACAGCAACGCCCGAGCCTGCCTCAGCCAGATGAAGCGCGGACGAAATGCCGGTGTATCCGCCGCCTATGACGACGACATCGACATCCAGCTCGCCCACGAGCGGTCTGGTCTCGGGCGCGGCCGGGGCCGTCAGCGCCCAAAGACCGTGCGATCGGGGATCCTGCATCAGGTCTCACACCACGTCGAACTTGACGCCCTGGGCCAGCGGGAGCGTCCGGCCATAATTGATGGTGTTCGTAGCCCGGCGCATATAGGCCTTCCACGCATCGGACCCGGACTCGCGTCCGCCGCCGGTTTCCTTCTCGCCACCGAAGGCACCGCCGATCTCTGCGCCGGACGGACCGATATTGACGTTGGCGATCCCGCAATCGGAGCCGCGTGCCGACAGGAACGTCTCGGCCTCGCGCAAATCGTTGGTGAAGATCGACGAGGAGAGCCCTTGTGGAACTGCATTGTGCAGTTCGAGGACGGAATCGAAATCGCTGTATCTGATCACATAGAGGATCGGCGCGAAGGTCTCCTGCTCGACAGGCCCGGTCTGCAATGCAATCTCGACCAGCGCGGGACGAACGTAGTGCGCATCCGTGGCTCCCTCGACGGCAATCCGCTCGCCACCGTGAACGGCAGCCCCCGCCGCTTTTGCGGCCTCGAGCGCGCCCTGCATCGCACGATAGGCCGCGCCATCGATCAACGGACCAACCAGCGTGCCGGCTTCCAGGGGACTTCCGACGGCAACAGAGGCGTAGGCCCGCTTCAGCCGCGGAACAAAGCTGTCATACACACTCTCATGAACGAAGAGACGCCGAAGCGTCGTGCAACGCTGGCCGGCTGTTCCCATCGCGGCAAAGGCAACGCCGCGCAGCGTCAGGTCGAGATCGGCCGTCGGCGCGACGATGGCCGCATTGTTGCCGCCGAGCTCGAGAATTGCGCGCGCGAACCGCTTGGCGAGCCGCGGCCCCACGGCTCGACCCATCGCGGTCGAGCCCGTGGCCGATACCAGCGGGACTTTCGTATGGTCGACAAGCAGCTCGCCGAGGTCGCGGCCGCCAATCAGCAGCGCCGCGAGCCCTGCAGGCGCGCTTCCACCGTCCTTCGTAAAGCGCGTCAGCGCGCGGTCGAACAGCGCCTGTGTCGCCAGCGCCGTCAGCGGTGTCTTCTCGGACGGCTTCCACACGATGCTATTGCCGCAGACGAGTGCCAGCGCCGCGTTCCATGCCCAGACGGCAACCGGGAAATTGAACGCGGAGATGATGCCGGTCACTCCGAGCGGATGCCAGCTCTCCATCATCCGGTGCTCGCCGCGCTCGGTGGCGATGGTCAGGCCATAGAGCTGGCGGGACAGCCCGACGGCGAAGTCGCAGATGTCGATCATCTCCTGGACCTCGCCGAGGCCCTCGGACACGATCTTGCCGACCTCGATCGATACCAGCCGACCCAAAGCCTGCTTGTTGGCGCGCAGCTCTTCGCCGAACAGCCGGACCAGCTCACCGCGCTTCGGCGCTGGCACCAGCCGCCAGATCTGGAACGCCGCATGCGCCTTCGCAATCAGCGCGGCGGCATCGGCGGCGCTGACTTCCCTGACCTTCCCGACGATCTTGCCAGTGATCGGCGTCTGCACGGCGAGCGTGCCTTCGGTGTAGCTCGCACGGCTCACGCCGAGGTCGGTGAGGAGCCTGTCGACCTCAGCGGCAAGATCGGCGGTGTGAGCTTGGGTCTGAGGGGCTGATGTGACGGACATGACAGGCTTTCCGAAGTCGGCGTTGATTTGGATGGCGCCGTTGCGCTTGGCTGGGCGCGCCGGCCCCTTGATCGAACTGAAGTGGCACGCTGGTCAATGGCTAATTTTCGACAGGCGGCAGCTCGGACATGCCGCGCAGCCATCGAAAACTCGTTGCTGCCCGGCCAAGGAAGCGCCACAAGGAAGTCATGCGGTGTTTGCATGAGCCTGCCGAAGTATTCTAGTCTTTTCAAGGCCGTCAAACGACGATTGCTCAACAGGTCATTCCAACACGGAATAAGATCAACCGTCCCACCGGTTCCTGCCAGATCGATGAAATCCTTGCTGCCATCCACCGCGCCTTGATGACCATAGGCTGAGCAGACCCGAGCGGTCATCTCCAACCTGCTCTCCAGTTTCGCGCTCACGACTCGACGCCAGCCTTAACGAAGATTCATCGACGAAGGCTGCAACTCACACCGATTTGTCTACCCGCGTGAATTGTCAGAGGGATAATTCGCGCGACGCCGAAGTTGACGCCGGGCAAATTGAATGGAGGCTAACATGCAGAGAGCCACGGTGCATGTCGCAGCAGTAATTCTTATTCTGGTTGCAGCGGCCGCAGCCTATGCAAGAGGCAGCGCACACGGCGGAGGTTTGGCGGCGCCAGCCAATCCGGCGGTCCCGCCTTTCCTAACGCCCAGCTCGCGCCTCTTGGACTATGCGCCTCTGCCCGCCGAGCGGCAGGTAACACGGAACGAGGATCCGTCTCTCGCAAGCGAACTTGGGCCCACGCGCGAAGAGAACACCGTCGACAGCAAGCTGGCGATCTGTCGAGGCTGCTGATCGTGCTGCCCGGGGGACCGTCACCGAGACGCGACCTCTCAGGAGGTTGGCCTTTACGGCGCCACCAGCCTCTTGCGAATGGCATAGCGGACCAGCTCAGCCGTCGACGACATCCCGAGCTTGCGCATCGCCGAGGCG
Source organism: Bradyrhizobium sp. UFLA05-125 (assembly GCF_059803515.1). Classification (NCBI taxonomy): domain Bacteria; kingdom Pseudomonadati; phylum Pseudomonadota; class Alphaproteobacteria; order Hyphomicrobiales; family Nitrobacteraceae; genus Bradyrhizobium; species Bradyrhizobium sp. UFLA05-125. The sequence continues at coordinate 45,079 of NZ_JBANBJ010000015.1, forward strand.
CGGTGCGTCTCGACGGTCTTCACGCTCAGCTTCAGGATCGTGCTGATGGACCTGTTGGTATGCCCTTCGGCGATGAGCTGAACCACGCTCTGCTCGCGCGACGTGAGCAGCATGGCCGACTTGTTCTGCTTGTTGAGCTGGTAGTCGTGGAGCAGCTTCTCCAGCAGCAGGCTGGTGAAGTAAGGCCGGCCGTCGAGCAGTGCCTCGATGGCCGAAATCAAGTGGTTTCTGGCATCCGACTTGAACAAGAACCCGCGGACCCCCGCCAGGATGGCTTCGGTCAGCAGTTCCTCGTTCTCGTGCATCGTCAGGATCAGCACTTCCGTGCGCACATGCAGCGCCTTCAGACGACGGCTGACCTCCAGCCCGTTCATGAGCGGCATCGAATAGTCGACGATCACGATATCGGGCCGCGTCTCCAGCGCCAATGCAACCGCCTGCTCACCGTTGGTCGCCTCTCCGCTGACGATCCAGTTGGAGCGGGTTTCGACGATCGCCCGCAGCCCGGAGCGCACGACTTCATGATCATCCGCAATCACGATGCGCTTCACGACGTCGTTCCCGTATGCCGGCCCGCGGGCCCATCGGGCGATCGATGGAGGCGACCGGCAGGAAGATCGAGCGATCATACCGGTCGCGGTCCAGCGGGTTATCCCACAAAACCCTGAAATCCCACGGCGATTGTACTCAAGGGCCTCATACCTTGGGCCTCACACATCGATCAGCCCGGCCCGCACCGCGTAGCGGACCAGCCCGGCCGTCGAATTCACGTCGAGCTTGCGCATCGCCGCTGCCCGGTGCGCTTCCGTCGTCTTGACGCTGAGGTCCAGGATGGAGCTGATGCCTTTGTTGCTATAGCCCTCCGCAACCAGCTTGACGACGAGTTGCTCCCGCGGGGTGAGCGCCTGCCTGCTGTCCATGCCGGAGCTCAGCCCGCGATCCAGTTCGTTCTGACAGCTCCTGGTACAAAACGGCTTGTGCGCCAGAAGCGCCTCCACCGCCGCCAGCAGCAGCTTGTTGGCGTCGGACTTCAGCAGGAAGGCGCGCGCGCCTGCCTGGAACGCCTCCTGCGCGAGCAGGCTGGAATTGTGCACCGTGAAGATCAGCACCTCAGTCTGAAGCGGGTATTCCCTGATCCGCCGTGCGACCTCCACCCCCGTCATGCGCGGCATTGAAAAATCGACGATGGCGACGTGGGGCTGGTTGGCGATCGCAGCTGCAACCGCCTTGCTGCCGTCGTTGGCTTCAGCGACCACCTCCCAATCCGCCCGCTGCTCGAGCACGGCTCGCAAGCCCGACCGCACGGCCTCGTGATCATCTGCGATGAGAAATCGCTTCATGGCAGCGCACTCCAACTTTTTTGACACGGTGGCAGCCCCAGGCGCCAGGCGCGACAGATGATTTCGGCCACCACCGGCGATCAGTTTTCTTTCACGATGTGCCTGCGTGGACCCTCGCGACTGTTGTAGCCTTCCTGTTGCGTTTGCTTTCGACGTAATCGCGCGGGAACACCGCCAGCAATGTGGCGCCGGAATGTCGCGCCGCTGAGTCGGATCGGATATGAAGCGTGCCTCCGATCTGCTGCAATCTGGCCCGCATGGCCGGAATGCCGACGCCCATCACAGCCTTCGTACCGGATCTTGCCCGATCAGCGGGAAAGCCCCGCCCGTTGTCGCTGACCGTCAGTTGAAAATGGCTGCCGGTCGAGGCGATGGCGATTCTCACTTGCGTCGCTTTCGCATGACGAAAGACGTTCGTGAGAGCTTCCTGGATGACCCGGAGCAACGAATGCTGCTTGTCGCGCGACAAGCGATCGATATCTGACGAAATCCGGGTCGTGACGTGCAGCGATGTCCGCGCGGCAAATCCCCGCGAATAGCGTTCGATCGTCGCTTTCAGACCGTCGACGGTCAGATTCTGCGGGTGCACCAGATAGGCGAACGCCCGGATCTCCCGCAGCGCTTCGTCGATCGAGGCATCAATCTCGTCACATAGCTGCGCGGCTCCTGCCTGATCGTTCAGGCAGGTGCGCAGGCGCATCAGGCCGAGGCTTGCAGCAATCAGATACTGGCAGGTTGAATCGTGAAGATCGGACGCGATCCGCTGCTGGATGCGCTCCTGGAGGGACACCAGGCTGGCGCTCGGATGCACGTCGCCTAGTCGTTCTTCCGGACCAATCGACAGCCACTCCCTGACGCTGGCACGGTTCGACTCGCAAGTAGGGGAGCCACGTAGCTTCACGGTACGCACTCACTCTTTGAGCGACCTCGGCATCGAAGCTCGATGCCGAGCCTTCAACGTTCCCGAACGCGTGAGTTGCTCCCTGCCCCGTGATCATCTCTGGATCAGAACCCGCGCCCTCGGGCTTGCGTGATTATACACCGCCGGATCAGGTACACTACCAAGTAGCACCCTATGCCGATTGAAATCCCGAATATGTGAAAGATGAAGTCCGGGTGCGCGTGATTGTGCAGTTCGTGCCAAATCGGCCGCGAACCGACGCTCAACATCGATGCAACAGAGACTAAAACGCCGTCAAACGGGGGGGTGTGGTGGCGGAAACATATTCCGCACCACACCCAAGCGCCCGAGCCCGTCCGCCCCTAATAGTCCACTGCGTCCCGAGTGATCGGGCAGGTCATGCAATGACCGCCACCCCGGCCGCGGCCGAGTTCTGCGCCGACGATGGTGATGACCTCGATCCCCTCCTTGCGCAGCAAGGTGTTGGCGTAGGTATTGCGGTCATAGGCGAATACGACCCCGGGCGACGCGCAGACCAGATTGGCGCCGCTGTCCCACTGCGTACGCTCGCGCATATAGGCGCTGCCGCCGGTCTCGATGACGCGGAGCTTCTTCAGGCCCAGCGCCTCCGCAATGACCTGCACGAACGGCTTGTCGTCCTTGCGCAGTTCGATGCCGGTGGCGTTGCTAGCGGGCCGGTAAGAGAACGCCCTGATGGTATCGACGATGTCGGGATAGATCAGCACACAGTCGCGATCGGCGAAGGTAAACACTGTATCGAGATGCATCGCTGCGCGGAGCTTGGGCATTGCGGCCACGATCACGCGCTCCGCCGCCTTCTTCTTGAACAAGGCAGCCGCAAGCTGGCTGATCGCCTGCCGCGAGGTGCGCTCGCTGAGGCCGATCAGAACGTTGCCCTTACCGATCGGCATGACGTCGCCGCCTTCCAGCGTGGCAAGACCATGATCCTGGGTCGGATCGCCCCACCAGACGTTGACCTTGCCCGCAAAATCTGGATGGAACTTGTAGATGGCCGTGGCGAGGATCGGCTCTTCATGCCGCGCTGGCCAGTAGAGCGAATTGAGGGTGACGCCGCCATAGATCCAACAGGTCGTATCCCGCGTGTACAGCGTATTCGGCAGCGGCGGCAGCAGATACTCGGTCATCCCGGCTGCCTCGCGAATGAGCCGCAGCGTCTCGCCGCCATGGGCGTCCGGAAAATCGTAGGTCGAAACACCGCCGATCAACGTTTCGGCCAGTTCACGCGGCTTGAGGCTTTCCAGATAGGCGCGCAGGTCATCGACGAGATCCGGCCCGACCTGGTTGGGAACGACCTGATTATCGAGAATCCATTTCCTGGCCTCGGGGATCGCGACGGTCTCGGTGAGAAGGTTATGCATCTCGACCACTTCGATGCCGCGGTCGCGCATCTTCTGCACGAAATCGAAATGATCGCGCTTGGCGTTGTCGACCCACAACACGTCGTCGAACAGCAACGTGTCGCAATTGGACGGCGTGAGGCGTTGATGGGCACGGCCAGGCGAGCAGACCATCACCTTGCGCAACTGTCCGACCTCAGAATGCACGCCGAAAGCAGTGGAGGAGTCCGAAGCTTGCTTTGCCATGGGGGCTGCCTTGCCTAGATGGTGATGTAGCCGGTGACCAATCCGTGAATTCCGACCACGGCGCCGATCACGGCCACGATGAAGATGATCCATTCGACCGGCTGAAAGACCTTTGCCTTCTGCTCCAGGCGAGCCCAGAAATACAAAACCGTACCGGGCGCGTAGAGAATGGCGGCCAGCAGCAAGTATTTCATCCCAGCCGCATAGATCAGGAAAAGCGTGTAGACGACGGCGATGCCGGTGAAGATCAGGTCGCGCCTGCGCTGGTCCGGACGTTTCTCGTAGGTCTCGCCCCGCTTGACCAGCAAGAGCCCGTAGGCGGCAACCAGGAAAAACGGGATGAGATTCATGACGCTCGTCAAATTGAGCATGAATGCGAACGCGTCTCGCGACCAATAGGTGCTGATCACGAAGAGCTGGACGACCACGTTCGTCAACCACAGCGCCGCGGCCGGCACCTTGTTCGCGTTCTCGGTGCCGAACACCGCCGGCATGTCTCGGGTCCGGCCGGCGGCAGAGAGCACTTCGGCGCAGATCAGCGACCAGGCAAGATAGGCGCCCAACACCGAAATCAGGAGTCCGATACTGACGAAGACGGCGCCCCAGTGCCCGACGACCGCCTCCAGCACCGTCGCCATCGACGGCTGCCGCATGTCCGCGATCTCGGCGCGCGGGAGCACGGCATAGGGCAGCATGGTGACGAACACCATCAGGGTCGTCACGATTACGAAGCCAAGGATCGTTGCGGCTCCGACATGGGAACGCTCCCTGGCATAGCGCGAATAAACGCTGGCGCCCTCAATGCCGAGAAAGACGAACACGGTGACGAGCATGGTCGCGCGAATCTGCTCGAACAGGCTCTTGTCCGGCATGCCCTCGCCGCCCCAGAAATTGGCGCGGAACATGTCCGCCTTGAAGGCGAAGATCAGGATCGCGATGAAGACCAGGATCGGCACGATCTTGGCGATGGTGACAATGGTGTTGATCGCGGTCGCCTGCTGCACGCCGCGCAAGATCATGAAGTGGAACAGCCAGATGCCGATGGAGGCGACAATGATCGCGGTGACGGTGTTGCCATCGCCGAACACGGGAAAGAACGCGCCGAGCGTCGACTTGATCAGAACCCAGTAGGACACGTTGCCGATGCAGCTCCCGGACCAGTAGCCGAGCGCGGACAGGAAACCGGGATAGTCGCCAAATCCCGCCTTCGCATAGGCATAGACGCCGGCATCGAGATCGGGCTTGCGTTCGGCCAGCGACTGGAAGACGCGGGCCAGTGTGAACATGCCGCCGCCGGCGATGCACCAAGCAAAGATGGCTCCGAACGGGCCGGTTGCGATACCGAAGGTCCGCGGCAACGAGAAGATGCCCGAGCCGACCATCGATCCGACCACCATCGCGGTCAGCGCGAACAGCGAAAGCTTTTGCGTCGATGACGTCGCGGTCATGGAGGCCTCGCACAGCCGGCAGCGTCTTCCAGCACCTTCGGGTTGCGACTATGCGCCGTCGATGTCACAGGGAACATCGGGTGATTACCTAATCGCGGATCAGGATTCCCCTCGCTGGACACCGGCTTCAGGCGATCGCAATCCTAGCTTCGTCCTTGTTGACCGAACCAGGTCACGTACAATGTCGGCAGGAAAACGAGTGTCAGAACGGTCGCAACCAGAAGCCCGCCCATGATGGCGACGGCCATCGGTCCCCAGAATACGGTCGGCGCAATAGGGATCATGCCGAGAACGGTCGATACGGCCGTCAGCATGATCGGCCGAAATCGCGAGCTGCTGGCATCTACGGCCGCCTCCCAGGGACCCTTGCCTTGCGCACGCTCCGCGTCGATCTGGCTGATGAGGATCACGGCGTTCTTGCTGATCATGCCAAGCAGCGCGAGCACGCCGAGAATTGTGACAAAGCCCATCGGCCTGCCCGAGAGCAGCAACGCGGCTACCACGCCGATCATCCCGAGCGGCGCCACGCTCAAGACCATCAGCAATCGCGGGAAGCTCTGCAACTGAACCATGAGAACCGTGAGCATGACGAACAGCATCATGGGTACGACCGCGATGACGGACGCCTGCGACTTCTGACTCTCTTCCACGGTCCCGCCGACGACCACATCGTATCCAGGGAGAAGCGTGGTCCTCAGCTTCTCCATGGCGGGCGACAGTGAGTCCACGACGGCGCCCGGGAGTACGCCGCCGGTGATGTCGGCACGGACCGTCAGGGTCGGAACGCGATTGCGCCGCCAGATCAGGGGATATTCTTGCTGGTATTCGAATGTCGCAAACTGGTTGAGCGGCACCGTCTTCCCGCTCGGGAGCGGCACCTGGAGCGTACGCAGGGTGGACAGCGAGACCCGCTCTTCATCGAGTGCTCGTGCCACGACATCGACCAGATAGATGTCGTCCCGGACCTGGGTCACAGTTGCACCGGATATGACGGTGTTCAACACGCCGGCGATCGCCTGCGAGCTCAATCCAAGCAAGCGCGCCTCATCCTGATCGACGCGGATGCGCACCTGGCGGTCGGGCTCCATCCAGTCGAAATTGACACTTTTCGCGTTGGGGTTGGAGGCGATGGTCTGCCCGACCCTCAGCGCGATCTCCCGTACCTTCTCCACGTCGGGACCGCTGACCCGATATTGCAGCGGCCAGCCAACCGGCGGACCGAGCTCCAGAGGAGACACGGCCGAAACCGCGCCTGGAAACTCTTCCGCCAGGAAGCGCTCCAGTTTCGCGTGCAGGCGCTCGCGCGCCGCAACATCCTTTGCCACCACCACGGCCTGGGTGAAGAAATTGTTCGGCAGCTCGACGTTGAGCGGCAGATAGAAGCGGATCGCGCCGCGTCCCACATTGGTGCTCCAATGATGGACGTCCGGATCTCCGGCCAAGGCCGTATCGAGGCGCTTCGCCGCCGTTTCGCTCGCGTAGATCGACGCATTCTGCGTCAGGCTGAGATCCACCAGCAATTCTGGCCGATCGGACGACGGAAAGAATTGCTGCGGGATCAATGGCAGAGCCAGAATGGACGCAACGAACAGCGCAAGCGATATCGCGATCGTCAGCCATTTGGCGCGCATGGCGACCGAGAGAAAGCTCCGGTAGAAGCCGTATATCCTGCCGGGCGCCGCCGTGCTTCTCTGCTTCGGCGGAACGAGAATGACGACGCCCAGCAACGGCGTAAAGATCACAGCCACGAACCACGACACCAGGAGCGCGATCGCAACCACGGCAAACAGCGAGAACGTGTACTCGCCGGCCGAGCTCGCGGCAAAGCCGACCGGTATGAAGCCCGCGATCGTCACGAGCGTGCCGGCGAGCATGGCAAAGGCGTGGCTGCGATACGCGAACGTCGCCGCCTCCATCTTGCTGTCGCCTTCCGCCAGCCGGTTTAGCGTGGCGTCCGTGGTCGTCATCGCATCGTCGACCAGCAACGCGAGCGCGATGATGAGAGCGCCAAGCGATATCCGCTGCATGTCGATGCTGATCAGCTTCATGATCGGAAAGACGATCGCGAGCGTCAACGGGATGGCAAGCGCGATGATGAGGCCTGGACGAACGCCGAGGCTGATGAAGCTCACGGCGAGAATGATGGCGATTGCCTGCAGGAGCGACGTCATGAACTCGCCGATCGCGCCGTCCACCACGACCGCCTGATCGGCCACCAGGATCGGCTCGATTCCGATGGGAAGGTTTGCCGTGATCTCGGCCATCGCCTTCTTGATGTTCCTGCCGAGCGCAAGAATGTCGCCGCCGTCACGCATTGCGATCGCGAGCCCGATTGCCGGATCACCATTGACCCGAAACATCGGTTGCGGAGGATCGACGTAGCCGCGCCGCACCCGCGCGATGTCGCTCAGGCGGATCATGCGGCCGCCGGCCACGAAATTGACGTTCGCGATATCCTGTTCCGACGAGAAGCCGCCCGACACCCGGACCGAGATGCTCTCCTTGCCCGTCTGAATCGTGCCTGCGGGCCGCACGATGTTCTGCGCCTGCAGTGCGGCGAGCAGTGCCGCGCGATCGATGCCCAGGGTGGCGAGTTCCTGCTTGGAGAATTCGACGAAGATCACCTCGTCCTGCACACCGAGCAGCTCGATCTTCGACACGTCGGGGACCTGCAGCAATCGGGAGCGGATGTCCTCGACATGGTCCCGCAACTCGCGCTGCGTGAAGCCGTCGCTGGTAAAACCGTAGATGATCCCGAAAGTATCGCCGAAATCGTCGTTGAAGCCCGGACCGATCACGCCGGCCGGCAGGGTTTGACGCATGTCGCCGACGCTCTTTCGCACCTCATACCAGGTATCGGAGACTTCCCTCGCGCTCGCGCTTCCCTTCAGGTTGACGAAGATCGTGGTGAGACCTGCCCGGGTGAAGCTGCGCAGGAAATCCAGATGCGGCGTTTCCTGCAACTGGCGTTCGAGCCGCTCCGTAACCTGCTTCATGGTCTCCTCGGCCGAGGCTCCCGGCCAGGCGGCCTGGACGACCATGGTCTTGATAATGAAGGACGGATCTTCGTTCCGGCCCAGCCGGAAATACGCCAGGCACCCGGCAACCACCGCGACTATCATGATATAGACGACCAGCGAGCGGTGCTTGAGCGCCCATTCGGAGAGGTTGAAACCGGTCATGGCTCCGACCCGAGCACGCGAACCTTCTGGCCCGGGTGCAGCGCCTGAACGCCCGCGGTGACGATGATGTCACCGGCGGCCAGGCCCTGCGAGATGATCACCTGCGCCTGGTCGTAGCGCAGGACTTCGACGTTGCGCGCCGAAACCAAGTTGGTCGCGGGATCGACGATCCACACAGCGGGCTGCTGGTTCAGCCGGGTCAGCGCCGATGCCGGTATGTCGATGACCGGTCCCGAGCTGGTTTCGACGCGTCCGTTCACGGTTGCGCCGAGCTGCATCGCCGCGGGAGGATCGGTCAAGCCGACCTTGACCTCGAACGTCCGGGTGACGGGATCGGCTTGCGCTGCAATCTGGCGAATGCGTCCCCGCGCCGTGACCCTCGGATCGTCGGCCAGGCTGACAATCACCTCCACGCCGGCCGGTGCCGACCTGACCAGTTGAGCGGGAACGTCGAAAACCGTGTCACGGCCATCCTGCCGCGCGATCCTCGCGATCATTTGCCCGGCCTGAACAACCTCGCCGGCCGACGGTCCTGTCGCGGTGATCTTGCCCGGCGCGTCGGCGCGAAGCTCGGTGAAACTGACGAGGTCGTTCGCGGAGTTCAGTTGGGCTTCGGCCGCATCGACCTGCGCCTGGGCAGTCTGTTGGGCCTGCGTCGCCGCCTCGAAGTTCGCCCGCGTGGTCCAGCCCTGCGCCAGCAAGGTCTCTTGGCGCTCATAGTGGTTGCGCGCCTGCGTCAACTGGCCCTGGGCCGCAGCAAGACCAGCCTTTGCCTGACGCAGCGCGTTCAGCTCATTCTGCGACTCCAGTCGAGCCAGCAATTGTCCCGCCTCGACCCGATCACCGATTTTGGTGTCGTTCGCGAGCAGGCGCCCCGAAATGCGGAATGCGACGCTCACTTCGTCCTCGGCCTCGATGCGCCCCGTGAAGGTCACTGGCGAACGGGCCTCGCGCTTTTCGACCGTCTCGGTGCGAACCGGGCGCGGCTGCGGCACATTTTTCGTTTCGTCTTGCCTTCCGCAGCCCGCCAGCAGCAGCGACGATGCTGCCGCAAGCGTCAACAGGAAGACCTGACGAGACGTCGTTCGGCAGCCGCACATGAAGCTGGGCCCTTCGCGTTCCGGAATCGAGTGGTTGCCGGGCGATCAGCGGTTCCGAAGGTTGCGGGTTCCCGGTGTTGTCTCCGGCATTTTTGCTGAAGGGCCCGGCCGTCAACATCGGTAATTCTACTCGGTGTGGCCGGATGGAATCGTGGTTAGCCAGGGTTCGGACCCTAGGAGATTCCCGGGACGCGATCAGGCAATCACCCGATATTCCCCGGTTCCACCGATGGCGCATGATGCAATCGTCCGTCGTTGCAGCGTGCAAGGCCGGTTCAAGACACGGCCGAGCCCGGTGCGTGATCCGCGGGCGATCGAGGAAGCCGACATGACGGGATCCTCAGGCGACCAAGATGCACGCTCGGGCATCACGAATGGCGGCGTGTGGTCGAGTGTGATCTCGCGGGCCGCATTGTTCCTCTGTCTCTGGCTCGTGCTGGCCGGTGCCAGGCCGGCAGATCTTCCTGCCGCGGCGGCCGCCGTGGCGGCCGCAACCTGGACGAGCCTGCACCTGCTGAAGCCGAGCCCATCGCGGCGTTCGCTCAATGCGATTGCCCGACTGGCGCTGCTCTTCCTGTACCACTCCGTCGTCGCCGGATTGGACGTTGCACGACGCGCGCTCGATCCCCGGCTGCCGCTCCGCCCGGGATTCGTGGCTTATCCAACCCGTCTTTCGCCCGGCATGCGACGTAACGTGTTCACGACGTTTACCAGCCTGCTGCCGGGAACGGTGCCATCCGGGGAGAGGAACGGAGATATCCTCTATCATTGTCTCGACGTCGAACAGCCCGTGCTTGCCGACCTTGCCGCAGAGGAAGCGGCGCTCATTCGAGCTCTGTACAATGACTGATTTTCTAACCGCAGCGGTCGGCTTCATCCTGACGATGCTGGCGCTCGGGCTGGTGTCGATCTTGCGCGGTCCGGGGGACGCCGATCGCATGATGTCGGCGCAGTTGATCGGGACCGGAGGGATCGCTGCGCTGCTGCTGCTTGGCACGGTCACGGGCGTGCCGGCTGCCGTCGACGTGGCGCTGATCCTGGCATTGCTAGCCACCTTCGCATCCATCGCGTTCGTCAAGAAGGGGCTTTCGCGCCTCGAAGCCGATTCAACAGACAGCCCATGAGCCTCGCAGGCGACATCGTAACGATCGCGAGCGTATCGGCAGGCGCCTTCTTCTTTCTGGCCGGCACCGTCGGCCTGCTTCGCTTTCCCGACACCTTGACCCGTCTGCATGCGCTCACCAAGGCGGACAATCTCGGCCTGGGCTTCGTCGTGCTCGGATTGCTCCCGCAGGCAGCAAGCCTGCGTGACGGGTTGAAATTGATCAGCATCTGGTTGCTGGCGCTGCTGGCAGGCGCAACCGTCTCCCAATTGATCGCGCGTAGCGCGCGCCAAAGCGGATCGGCCAGATGAGCATCGCGACAGTCTTCGAGATCGTGCTCGCCGCCGTGGTACTAGGCCTCGCCCTCTGGACGATTGCCGTACGCGAGACCTATTCGGCAACGGTCGGCTTTGTCGCCTACGGACTGTTGGTTGCGCTGATCTGGGTGCGTCTGGACGCCGTTGACGTCGCCCTGACGGAGGCCGCAATTAGCGGAGGCCTGGGTGGAATCGTGCTGTTGGGTGCCGCCGCCCGGCTACGGGACACAGAGGCGACGACCACGGAAACACCGAGCCGGATGGTGCGTCTCGGCGGGGCTGTACTCTCCGCGGCAGTCGCTGCCGCACTAGCGATCTTGATCCTGCTCTTGCCTGATCCCGCACCAACGCTCGCGCCGGCAGCCGTCGCGAATGCCTCGGCGACAAGCCTCGCCAACCCCGTAACCAACGTGCTGATGGCGTTCCGCGGGATGGACACCATGCTCGAGAAAGTCGTGCTCCTGCTCGCCACCATCGGTGTCTGGTCGCTCGCATCGGATCAGGCCTGGGGGGGCCGTCCGGGACCCCGCCACGAAGCCGATCCGAATGGCGTTCTCGCCTTTCTTGCGCGTCTCTTGCCGCCCGCCGGTATCGTCATCGGCATCTACATCCTGTGGACCGGCGCCGATCATCCGGGCGGCGCGTTTCAGGGCGGCGCGGTTCTGGCATCGATGTGGCTCCTGGTCATCATGGCGGGATTGGCGGACACGCCGCCTGCGAGCAGCCGACGGTTGCGACTTGTCCTCGTGGCCGGGCCCGGCCTGTTCCTCCTCATCGGTCTTGGCGGGCTCTGCTTCGGCTCGGCGTTTCTTGCCTATCCGATCGCCTTCGCCAAGCCGCTGATTCTGGGCATCGAGATCGCGATGCTGCTGACGATTGCGGCCACGCTCGCCCTGCTGCTCGCCGGCGCACCGGAACGGAGTGTGCAGCGATGAGCGCCGTGACGGTATTCGGATTGAGCGCGGCTGCCGCGGTCGGACTAGGGCTCTACGGCCTGATCACGAACCCGCAGCCGCTGCGCAAGATCATCGCGTTCAACCTGCTCGGCAGCGGCGTATTCCTCCTGTTCGGCATCATCGGACGCCGGGGCGCTGCGGCGGGCTTTGGCAACGATCCGGTGCCGCAGGCCCTGGTGATTACCGGGATCGTCGTTGCGTTCTCCGCGACAGCCCTTGCGATCGCCCTGTTGCTGCGGCTGTTCCAGACCTCCGGCTCCACGACACTGCGCAGCGACGCGCCGCGCATGGGCCGGCGCGCCGACGCCTCCGGTGGTTGATGCTGCCCGCTGCTCCCGCGCTGGCGACGACGGCAAACGGCTTCCTGCTGGTGCTGTCGATCGTCCTGCCGGTCGCGGGCGTCGTGCTGGCCTTCGCTCTCGGTGACCGTCACGTCCGGCTGGTTGCCTTCGCAGTCATGCCGTTGGGGCTGGCGGTCGCTGTGGCTATTCTGCTGGCGTTGCCGCAGAACGATGGTCACCTCGTCTATTTGCTCGGCGGCTGGGTGCCACCGCTTGGCGTCGCGCTGCGTGCGGACGGACTGTCAGCTGTGATGATTGCAGCGACGGCGGTCGTGATCTCTGCGGTCGCCATCTATGGCGCGTCTGATTTTCGGCCTGCAGCGGCGGCGCGGGCACCGGCCGCATTCTGGATTCTGCTGCTGGCAATATGGGGGGCGCTGAACACGATCTTCGTGGGGGGAGACCTCTTCACGCTTTATGTCGCCCTGGAACTGTTGACATTCGCCGCTGTGCCCTTGGTCTCGCTCGACGGCCGTTCGGAGACACTCCAGGCGGCGTTGCGATATCTGCTCTTCGCGCTGCTTGGGTCGGTGCTTTATCTGGCGGGCACGGCCCTGCTCTATGGTCTCTATGGCACACTCGACGTCGTGCTGCTCTCACGTCGCGCCAACGCGCAGCCGGGCACGCTCATCGCCGCTGCATTGATGACGACCGGCCTTCTTGCCAAGACTGCACTCGTTCCCTTGCATCTTTGGCTGCCGTCCGCCCACGCGGGCGCTCCGGCGACCGCCAGCGCGATCCTGTCGGGCCTCGTCGTGAAAGGGTCTTTCTTCATCATCGCACGACTTTGGTTTCAGTTGATGCCGGCATTGCCTGGCTTCGCGGCTACCCAGCTACTCGGAGCGCTGGGAGCAACGGCAATCGTGCTCGGAAGCTTTGTCGCTCTACGGCAGGAGCGGCTGAAACTCCTGATCGCCTATTCGACCCTGGCCCAGATCGGCTATCTCTTCCTGATGTTCCCGCTGGCACTGGATGCGTCGGACAGGCTGGAGGCCGGCGATGCCCTGGCAGGAGGAATGCTACAGACCATCACCCACGCCATGGCAAAGGCGGCGATGTTCATGGCCAGCGGATCGATTTACGGAGCACTTGGTCATGACCGCGTCGCAGGGTTAGGTGGTGTTGCGCGAGCACTCCCCCTCAGCACCCTGGCTTTCGCGTTCGGCGGAATTGCGCTGATGGGCGTACAGCCGAGCGGCGCTTCCGTTGCCAAAGATCTGCTGTTGCAAGCCGCGGCTGAAAAGGGACAATGGTGGTGGGCAATTGTGCTCCAGGCCAGCGGGATATTCACAGCCGCCTATGTTGTGCTTGTCCTGGCGCATGCGTTCGCACCTTCGCCGAACCTCATTGCTCTTTCGAGCCCGGTGCCACGAATTCGGGACTTGGCGCCGCTTGTGCTGGCTTTCGGCTCGCTCCTGCTCGGCCTCGTGCCCTTCGGAAGTTACCTTCCGGCTGCGTACGACACGGCGCCAAGCGGGTTGAACTTTGCGCCGCTGTCGAAAGCTATTGTCCCCGTTTTCGGAGGCACCGTACTGGCATTCCTCGCCCGCCCGGGGGCTCATTCGCTCGCGTCTCCCACAGCCTGGAGGCTTGTCATGCGCCCGGTTTGTTCGCTCCGGAAAGGCTGCATCGCGCTCGGCGACCTCATCGAACAGGGCAACGATCTTCTTTGCCGATGGCCGATGGCAAGTATTTCCCTTCTTTCACTCGCTGTGCTCTTCAGTACTTTGATGCTTGCAACCGTGTAAAGCGACGGCAGACCGTAGTTCGGATCGCTCGGACGGCCGGGAACTTGCCCAGTTTGCCAATGGTTGAAGGTACTCCTAGTCGAGGATCAGGATTTCCCTCCTCGCCGGGGGCCCGGCCGATCGCCTCGCGCCCGCCCCTTCGCGCATCAGAATATTCATCCCTTGAGCCCAGGGTTTTCTCCGATGCCGCGCATAGCGGCCGCGGACTACCGTGGTGCCGGAGCGCACCATCAGCAGCATCCCGCCCAGCCGACAGAGCTCAAGGAGGTTTCGATGTCCGATCTCGTCGCGATCGTGTACCCGACCGAGGCAAAAGCCGAGGAAGTGCGTCAGCGGCTGCTCAAATTGCAGAAAGAATACCTCATCACCATCAGCGACGCCGTAATCGCGGTCAAAACCGATACCGGCGGAATCAAGCTCAACCAGCTCGTCAACACGACGGCCGTGGGAGCGATGACGGGAAGCTTTTGGGGACTCCTGATCGGCGTGCTGTTCCTGAATCCGATCCTCGGCGTTGCGGTCGGGGCGGCGTCCGGCGCGCTGGGCGGCGCACTGTCCGATTTCGGCATCGACGATGCCTTCATGAAGGAGCTGTCCGGCAACCTCCACACTGGCAACGCGGCCTTGTTCGTCCTGATCAAGCACATGACGGCGGACAAGGTGCTCAAGGAGATCAAGGATGCCGGCGGCGTCGTGCTGAAGACATCCCTGGACGAGAGCAAGGAAAAGTTGCTGCGCGACGCACTCGCCAGCGCGGCAGAGCGACCGGCGGCCTGAGGCCGCCTTCGCTGCTCAGCGTCGGCTGCCGGCGAGGCGCAGCAGCATCATGAACAGGTTGATGAAGTTGAGATAGAGCGACAGCGCGGCAAGAACGGACTTCCGGCCTGCCGAGGTCTCATCGTCCCCGCTGTCGTACATCGCCTTGATGCGTTGCGTGTCATAGGCAGTGAGGCCTGCAAAGACACCGACACCGATGATCGAGATCAGCCAGTCGAGCCCGGACGACCTCAGGAAGAGGTTCACCAGGCTTGCGATGATGATGCCGATCAGGCCCATGAACAGGAAGGTGCCGACGCCCGACAGGTCGCGCCTCGTCGTATACCCGAACAGGCTGAGTGCGCCAAAGGTCGCAGCCGTGATGAAGAACACGCGTGTGATCGAAGCGCTCGTGTAGATATGGAGCAGGATCGAGAGCGATATGCCGACCAGGGCGGCATAGACGAAAAACAGCGTCCTCGCCGTCGAGACCGCCAGCGTATTGATGCGCGATCCCAGGAAGAATACCAGCGCGAGTGGCGCCAGGATGAAGACCCACATCACCGGACTTTGCAGCCAGCTGGGATCAACCAGCTGATAGGTCAGCCACGCCGCAACCGCGGTCACGGCCACGCCAGCGGCCATGTGATTGTAGATCCGCAACATGTAGTCGCGCAGTCCGGCGTCAATCGCAATCGCGCTGCCGCCGGCCTGACCTGAGGCGGCCAGGTTCTGATCATAGTTCGACATCGCTTTCCTCCTCTCGCGCGTCGGCGGGATGAGATCAGGCTATTCCAGTGCGCAGCTCCCGGACATCGGCTGATCACCCGAGGAACCGGGGCAAGATTCCCCTAGTTCGGGGAAGGCCGCCTCAACCTTACGGAAGCGAAATCCGCCGGGCCGCCCGTCATTCCTTTGGCGGATGTGCCTTACGGGTTTGTCACTGGCAGCCGTCCACGCGCCGGCCTAGTTCAGCAGCATGCGCTACTTCTTTCATATCGTCGACAGATATGGCGTCTTCCCCGACTGGATTGGATGCGAGCACGCCGACCAGGATGCGGCGCTGGAGCACGCCAGGCGGATTGCAGCCGAGCTCGCCAAGACCGGAGAGTTTTTTCGCGAAAGCTTCGTGTTTGTGGCGTGCGCTGCGGTATCCGGTTAACTGTCGAGTTCCGAGCGATGCACGGTCGCTGAAGGCTGAGCCGCTGTCCGCGAGCTCCCGGCGATGCCGATTTACGGCCATCACCCTCTACAGAGAATCCCTGATGTGCGGACGGGAAAGCCGCCTCTAAGGTTGCAGGCCTCAAGGGTCGACGCCATCCCGCGAACCCCGCGGTCTGTCGTATCAGGCTCATCTCCGATCGGGAGGCCATTCCCGTCATGGCTCCTTCGTCGCACGAGGCCGCTCAGACGCTCTCTCGAAGCGCGCTCACCGCGCTCGTGGTCGGGTCGATGGTGGGTTCGGGCATCTTCGCATTGCCCGCATCCTTCGGTCGTGCCACGGGCGTGCTTGGGGCGATCATCGCTTGGATCATTGCCGGTACCGGCATGCTGATGCTGGCACTGGTGTTCCAGGCGCTCGCACGCCGCAAGCCGGAGCTCGACGCAGGCATCTACGCTTACGCCAGGGCCGGATTCGGCGATTACATCGGCTTTGCCTGCGCCGCCGGCTATTGGATCGGTTGCTGTCTTGCCGACGTCACCTGTCTCATCCTGATCAAGGCCACGCTCGGGCAGTTCTTTCCCGTGTTCGGTGACGGCACGACGCCGACGGCGATCGCGGCGGCATCCGTGCTCCTGTGGGGCGTGCATGTCCTGGTGCTTCGCGGCATCAAGGGAGCGACCACCCTCAACACAATCGCAACCTACGCCAAGATCGTCCCGATCCTGACGTTCATCATCGTGGCGATCTTCGCCGTGGACGCCGGACGGTTGTCACAAAGCTTCTGGGGAACGGACGAGCCAGCTCTTGCGGACGTTTTCACTCAGGTCCGCGGTACGATGCTGCTCACCGTCTTCGTCTTCGTCGGGATCGAGGGGGCAAGCGTGTACTCGCGTTATGCCAAGGACCGCTCCGACATCGGGGTTGCGACCGTCATGGGCTTTCTCATCGTTTTGAGCCTCCTCGTCCTCGTGACGCTCCTTTCCTACGGCGTGCTGCCGCGCGAGGCGCTGGCCGCGCTTCCGACGCCGTCGATGGCCGGCGTGATGGAGGCGATGGTCGGCCGCTGGGGCAGCATCTTCATCAGCGTCGGACTCCTGATCTCGATCCTCGGAAACTACCTGTCATGGTCGCTGCTCGCAGCTGAAGTCCTGCACTCGGCGGCGCTGAACCGCACCATGCCCTCCTTCCTCGGCAGCATGAACGCGCACCAGGTCCCGGCGGGCGCGCTCTGGCTCACCAACTGCGTCATCCAGGCCTTTCTGCTCGTCACCTGGTTTGCAGAATATGCCTTCACGCTCGCGCTGAAGATGACCAGCGCGATGACCCTGATCCCCTATTTCTTCGTCGCGGCATATGGGCTGAAGCTCGCCTCTCTCGGGGAGACCTACGATGCAGGCGAGCGCGCCCGCACCATCGACTGGATCCGCTCGGCCGTCGCGACGCTCTATGCCGCCGGCATGATCTATGCGGGCGGTCCCAAGTTTCTGCTGCTGTCGTCCATCCTGTATGCGCCCGGAACGGTGCTATTCTTTCTCGCAAAACGCGAGCGCAAGGAGACGACCTTCAGGCCATTCGAAGCCGTCACATTCGCAGCGCTGACGGTCGCTGCATGCGCCGGCATCTATGCACTGACCGTCGGAGCGATCTCGATCTGAACCCATTCGTTTGGTTGTCAAATTGGAGGCGAGCATGAACATCCGGGCCCTCTGCGCCGGTCTGATCTTTGGACTGACGGCAGCGATTGCACCTTCGACCCCATCCCTGGCGCAATCCGACACCAAGGGCGTGGCCCCGCCGAAAGAGCCAGGCGCAGCCGCACCCAGTACAACCGCACCCAATACCAACACGAACCCGACGAAGCACCGCTACTGGCGTCATCGCGGCGGCGTCCATCCACACTATGGCAGCCGTCGGGTTCGCACCTAGAGCAACGCAGGGATCGCCGAATCCCGCGAATTGGTCGATCGATGAGCGACACACGGATCGGACAAGACAGGCTCCGCGAGGTGGTGCGGCGCGACGAAGCCGACCCCACCGGCAGCGATGGCCGGCGCAGCCTGCTCACGACGGGGCTCACTCTGCTTGCCGCATGCGTCGCACTGTTCCTGGCATGGCAATCCGTTTCGAGCCTCCTCGTCGTTTTCGCGGGCGTGTTGTTTGCGGCCTTGCTGGATGCCGCCGCGCGGGCGCTCGCGCACGCCCTCCCGCTGAAGCGGGTCTGGCGATTGACGCTCGTGCTTCTGTTCCTCACCGCCCTGTCGGGACTTGGCCTCGTCTGGGGTGTGCGCAAGCTGCCGGAGCAGACGCGAATATTGCTCAAGGTGATGGACACCCAGCTCGACATCCTCCAACAGCATCTATTGTCCTACGGCGTCGATCTGCTCGGCCCGGAGTGGGGTCGGGATTTCGCGCAATGGCTGCTCTCCGATCAAGGCCGGCTTCTCAGCCACGCCCAGTTCGTGCTGGGCGGCGCCTCGAGCGTGCTGACCGCTACGCTTGTGATCCTGTTCCTCGGAATCCTCTTTGCGTTCGACCCCACCAGCCATCGCGAAAGCCTGGTGATGCTGGTGAAGCCGTCATATCGGGCACGGACGCGCGAGGTGATGGACGAGATGGGCAACGTCATGCGGCTCTGGTTCGTGGGACAACTCATCCGCATCATCCTGATGACGCTGTGCGTCTGGGTCGCGCTTTACCTGATCGGGCTGCCCGGCCCATTCGTGCTTGGCCTCCAGGCAGGGTTGTCGAACTTCATCCCCTATCTCGGGCCGATCGTCGCCGCCATTCCGATCGCGCTCGTCGCGATGCCTCTTGGCGGCTCGCTGCTGATCTGGGCCGTCGTCGTCTACACCATCATCCAGTCGGTCGAAGGCTATGTGATCGGGCCGCTGATCCAGCGCCAGGCCGTGGAAATCCCGCCGGCCTGGACCCTGGTCGCGATCGTCTTGCTGGGCGCGCTGTTCGGCGTCATGGGCATTGCGCTGGCGATGCCGCTGGTTGCCATCGGCCGGGTCGCGATCATCAGGTTCTATGTCGAGGATTATCTCGGCGATGGCCCCAGACTGGCGCTCAACAACGGCAAATCACGCGTGGGTGACCCATGAACGACACTGAGCGCGAGATGGATACGCAGCAGGCCGAGAGCGGCGAAGCTCATTCGGGCATGGCCCATTTCCTGTGGCAGCAGCTTCCTTATATCGTGGCGCTGGTGCTGGCGATTGCGGGCGTCGGCTACACCAATGTCTCGCACCAGCCGCTCGTCGGTTATTGGGAGTTCCTGGCGCTTGCCATCGGCGTGGTCTGCGTCATCACCAAATGGCGGGAGGTCGAAGCTAGGGATGCCAAGTTGCGGTTGATCTGGACACAGGCGCTGCACTGGGTCGCCGTCCTGGTCACGATGAACATCATCCTGGTGTCGGGCGTGCAGCAGCTGCTTCCGACACCGGCAACCGGGCTCGTTTTGCTGACGTTGCTCGCGCTCGGAACGTTCCTGGCGGGCGTCAGCCTTCTGTCGCTGCAGATTGCCTTCCTCGGCCTTGCGATGGGCTTGGCAGTTCCGGCGATATCCTGGCTGAAGCAGTCCTTCTTCTTTTTCCTGCTGGGCGCCGTGCTCCTCATCGGCCTCGGCCTGACCTTCTGGCTTCGCCAGGACCGGCGGCCGAGGACCGCGCCCGCCGACACCAAGACGCACATGGAGACCTGACATGCGAATGACACGGATCATTGCAGTGATCGGCGTATCGGCGCTGCTATGCGCGCTTACCCTGCCCGCGCGCGCGGAGACCTTCAGGGTCGGCCGGCTCCTGTGTTTCAGCAACCCGCGCGTAGGGCTGGTGCTCGGATCGGCGCAGACGCTGCGCTGCGTGTTCCACGCGAGCAATCCGCCGCGGCAGTACATCTATGAGGGGCGGATCAGGCGCATTGGTCTTGATATCGGCGTGACCAGCGCAGGCACTCTCTCCTGGGCCGTGCTCGCCAAGAACTCGCGCATCGGCCCCGGCACCCTGCGCGGCAACTATGTTGGCGCGAGCGGCAATCTCGCACTGGGGCCCGGCCTCGGCGCCAATGTCCTGATCGGCGGCTCGCGGCGCAGCGTGATGCTGCAGCCGCTCTCCATCGAGCGATCGATCGGCCTCAATCTCGCAGCGGGTGTCACCAATCTGACGCTGGGGCCGAGGGGACGGCGATAGCAATTCGCTGGCGCCTCTCGAGCGATCGCAGCGTCGCCATTCATGCAAATGGGAATATTCCCGCTCCATTGATCAGGGTTTCGTCGGATGTCGGCGTTGCGGGTTCCAAGCTAGCATTCAGGCGTGTCGATCGAGCCATTGCCGATGAGGAGAATGGCATGGCAGCCTATGACAGCCGAACCGACATCGAGGGCCTCGCTCCGCCCCCATTCTGCGTCTGCGCGCTGCTTGGCATCGTGCTGATCGCCGCCGGTCTTTTTGCACTCGGTGACGTCGTGTTCGCAACACTCATCAGCGTCAAGCTGATCGGCGTGATCGCGATAGCGGCCGGTGCGTTCGAGATCATGCGCGCCTTCTGGACCAGGGGATGGGCGGCTTCCTGTGGCAGGTTCTGCTTGGCGGCTGCTCTATGCGCTGCGGTCCGTGGGGCGAACTGAGTGACAAAAGAGGAGAAGATGATGAATGCTCCCTCCCGCCGTGCTTTCCTCGGCTTTGCCCAGAGTGCCGTTGCCGCCGCAGCGATCGGCGCCATCGGCGTTCGCTTGATCGAGACCGCGGAAGCCATGCCGATCGCTCCCGATCTCGGGCAGGCGGGGACGCCGTCCGATCTCGTGACGCAAGCGCAGTGGGGACCGGGACCTGGCTGGGGACCTGGAACTGGCCCCGGTTGGGGACCCGGCCCCGGCTGGGGACGACCGCCACCACCGCCGCCGCGGCGCAGGCGCCGCTGGGTCTGCTGGTGGCATCGCGGCCGTCGTCAATGTGGATGGCGGTGGCGCTAGGAGCCGTCGCAAAGGCTACGACGAGCCTGCACGCAGCAACCGCGCGCCGCGGGCGTGAGTGAGGCCTGCGCCACTGATGTCAGGGCCGGGGCAAGGAGCGGACGATGGACCTTGCGCAAGCCTCGGTCAGACTGCTGCTGGCAAGCCTCGTGACGATCATCACCACCGGCGGGACAGCCTGGACGCAGCCTGCTCCCGCCGGGCCGCCTGCGGTCGGCGTCGTGGAAGCAGCCAAGCGGCCGATCACCGAGACCAGCGAATTCATCGGTCGGATCGAAGCGATCAATCGCGTCAACGTCGTCGCACGCGTCACCGCGTTTCTGGAAAAGCGGCTGTTCGTCGAAGGCGCGGAAATCAAGACCGGAGATCAGCTCTATCATCTCGAACGTGGCCCCTTCGAAGCCGACCTCGAGGCAAAGCAGGCACAGGTGGCGCAGCTCCAGGCGACGCTCGAAAACGCCAAATTGACCACCGAACGCGCGCGCACGCTGCTCGGCGGACCGGCCGGACAACAATCGACCTACGACGCCGCCATTGCGAACCAGCGCAGCCTGGAAGCGCAGGTACAGGCCGCGCAGGCACAGGTCGATGCGTCCCGGATCAATCTCGACTACACCGTGATCAGCGCAGCGATCGACGGCAAGATCGGACGCACGTCAGTCACCGAAGGCAACGTCGTCAGTCCGAGCTCGGGCGTGCTGACCACCATCGTCAGCCAGGACCCGATGTACGTCACCTTCCCCGTGCCGCTTCGCCAGGGGCTGGAATTGCGCGAGCGCTATGGTCCGAAAGGCGGCCTGGAAGCCGTGGTGATCAGGTTGCGGCTCCCCGACGGCCGCATGTATGGCCAGACCGGCAAGCTGAATTTCGTCGACAACACCATCGCGCAAAACACCGATACGGTCACCGTGCGCGGCGAGATCGCCAACCCGATCCTGCGGGCACCTTCGGCCGCGGGCGTGACCGTCCACGAACTGACCGACGGCGAATTCGTCACCGTCGTGCTCGAAGGCGTCGAGCCCGTCGAGGTGCTGGCGATCCCCCGCTCCGCCGTGCTCTCGGACCAGCAGGGTGATTATGTTCTCACCGTCGGTGCCGACAACAAGGCCGAGCAGCATCGCATCAAGCTCGGACAATCGACGCCGACCATCGCCGCCGTGATCAGCGGGCTCACCGCCGGCGACAAGGTCATTGTCGAGGGCCTGCAGCGGGCCCGCCCCGGCCAGGTCGTTGCGCCGGGTCCGGCAAGCCCGCTGATCCTGTCGAGCATGAACGC
This sequence comes from Bradyrhizobium sp. UFLA05-125, assembly GCF_059803515.1. Classification (NCBI taxonomy): domain Bacteria; kingdom Pseudomonadati; phylum Pseudomonadota; class Alphaproteobacteria; order Hyphomicrobiales; family Nitrobacteraceae; genus Bradyrhizobium; species Bradyrhizobium sp. UFLA05-125. The sequence continues at coordinate 67,309 of NZ_JBANBJ010000015.1, forward strand.
CGCCACAAGCGATACCGGCACGTCCGGCAAAGCGGTAGGCGCCAAGCCATGATGTCCGCGATCTTCATCGATCGTCCGCGACTGGCGATGGTGATCGCATTCATCATCACCATCGCCGGTGCACTCGCGCTGATGCAGATCCCGGTGGCGCAGTTTCCGGACATCGTGCCGCCGCAGGTCTCCGTCTCCGCCACGTTCCCCGGCGCGTCCGCGGAGGTGGTCGAAGGCAGCGTCGCCCAGCCACTGGAGGCGCAGGTCATCGGCGTGGACCGCGCCCTCTACATGAAATCGACCAGTGCCAATGACGGCACCTATACGCTGACCGTTTCCTTCGCGCTCGGCACCAATCCCGATATCAATACGGTCAACGTCAACAATCGCGTCCAGAGCGCGCTGTCGCAACTGCCGACCGAAGTGCAGCAGCAGGGCGTGACCGTGCGCAAGCGGTCCTCGGCGATCCTGCAATTCCTGGTGCTCTACAGCGCCGACGGGCAGCAGGATCCGCTCTTCATCACCAACTACGCCATCATCAACGTGCTCGATGCCCTCGCGAGCACGCCGGGGGTCGGCCAGACCAACCTGTTCGCCAAGATGAACTACTCGATGCGGATCTGGTTCGATACGCAGCGGCTGACCAGCCTCAATCTGACACCGTCGGACGTCATTGCCGCGATCCGCGCCCAAAGCGTCCAGGCACCGGTCGGCCGCATCGGGGCGCGGCCGATCAGCGATGACCAGCAATTCCAGTTCAATGTGCAGACCCTCGGCCGGCTCGCCACCACCGATCAATTCGCCAACATCGTGCTGCGCGCCAATCCGGACGGTTCCTCGCTGCTGGTGAAGGACGTCGCCCGGGTCGAGATGGGCGCGCAAAATCTCGACAGCGAAGCACGGATCGATGGCCGCTCTGCCGTGCCGATCGCGATCTATCTCGCACCGGGCGCCAATGCCGTGACGACGGCGAAGGCGGTCGCGGCCACGATGCAACGACTGTCCAAGCGCTTCCCGACCGGGCTCAGCTACCTCGTGCAATACGACTCCACGAGCTTCGTATGGGATACGATCACCGAAGTCCTGCGAACCCTGGCCGAGGCCTTCGTCCTGGTCGTGATCGTGGTGTACCTCTTCCTCGGCAATCTCCGCGCCACCGTGATCCCGGCCGTGGCCGTTCCCGTAAGCCTGATCGGCACTTTCGCCGTGCTGCTGATGGCCGGCTATTCGGCCAACACGGTGTCGCTGCTCGCAATGGTGCTCGCCATCGGCATCGTCGTGGATGACGCCATCGTGGTGGTCGAGAACGTGGAACGTGTGATGGAGGAAGAGCCGGCGCTGTCCCCCATCGAAGCCAGCAAGAAGGCCATGACTCAGATCACGGCGCCGATCATCGCGATCACGCTGGTGCTGCTCTCCGTATTCGTGCCGATCGCGTTCATTCCGGGCATTTCCGGCACGCTGTTTCGCCAGTTTGCGGTCACGATCAGCGCGGCCATGATCATCTCCGCATTGAACGCGCTGACATTGTCGCCCGCGCTCTGCGCGCTGTTCCTGCGCCACACCGGGCCTAGGCGCGGCATCATCGGGCGCGTGCTTGGCGGCATCGACTGGTTGCGAGACCGTTACAGCAGCGGGGTGCGCTGGCTGTTGCGCACGGCCGCACTCTCCCTCCTGTTCGCTGCCATCTTCGCCGCCGGGATTTTCGGCATGTCGCGGATCACGCCGACGGGATTCCTGCCCGAGGAAGACCAGGGCGCCTTCTTCACGTCGGTGCAACTCCCCGACGGCGCGTCGGTCGCTCGCACCAGCGAGGTCACCCAAAAGATCGAGGACATCCTGAAGAAAATGCCGGCGGTTGATCACGTCCTCGCCGTCATCGGCTTCTCACTGCTCGACGGCGCATCCGAGCCGAACAGCGCGCTGGTCGTGACCCGGCTCAAGCCTTTTGCCGATCGCAAGGCCGCGGCCGATTCCGCACAGGCATTGATCGCGCAAACCTTCGCAGCCGGCGCGCAGATCCCGCAGGCAAACGTGCTGCCCTTCAACATGCCGCCGATCATCGGCCTCTCCACCTCCGGCGGGTTCGAATACCAGCTCGAGGCGCTGGAAGGACAAAGCCCCGCGGCGATTTCCAGCGTCACCGGCGCATTGATCAGCGCCGCCAACGCCGATCCGCGGCTGGCTCGAGTCTTCTCGACCTTCACCGCGACCAATCCTTCGATCTTCCTCGACATCGACCGTCGCAAGGCGCAGGCGCTCGGCGTCAACGTCAGTGACATCTTCACCGCCTTGCAGGCGACGCTCGGCGGCATCTACGTCAACAACTTCAACCTGTACGGCCGCACCTGGCAGGTCAACGTCCAGGGCGAGGCATTCGATCGCGCCGATATCTCCGACATCTGGCGGATCTATTTGCGCAACGACACCGGCCAGATGGTGCCGATACGGACGTTGGCCGGCATCAAGATCGTGACCGGACCGCAGGTGATTACCCGCTACAACAACTATCGCTCGGTAACGGTGAACGGCAGCCCGGCGCCAGGCATCTCGTCCGGCACCGCGATCGCGACCATGGCGGAGATCTCCAACGCCGTGCTGCCGGCGGGCTACAGTTTCGAGTGGACCGGCACCGCCTATCAGGAGCAGCAGGCCGCCGGCCAAACCGGCATCGTGCTGATGCTCGCCGTATTGTTCGCCTATCTGTTCCTGGTCGCGCTGTACGAAAGCACGGTGATCCCGATCCCGGTGCTCCTGTCGGTCGTCGTCGGAGTGCTCGGCTCCTATGTCGGTATCAAGGTCGCCGGCCTCAATCTCGATCTCTATGGCCAGATCGGCCTCGTGGTCCTGATCGCGCTCGCCGCCAAGAACGGCATCCTGATCGTGGAATTCGCAAAGGAGCAGCGCGAGGCGGGCGTGGCGCTCCACGATGCGGCGATCCAGGGAGCGCACATGCGCTTCCGCGCGGTCATGATGACATCGGTTGCGTTCATCCTCGGTCTCCTGCCGCTCGTCATCGCGAGCGGTGCCGCCGAGCTCAGCCGCCGTGCCGTCGGCACCGCGGTGTTCGCCGGCATGCTGGCCGCCAGCTCGATCGGGATCTTCATGGTGCCGATGCTCTACGTGACGTTCCAGCGCCTGCGCGAGCGGGCGAAGGCGAAATCCGGATCAAACACCCACCTGACGCCGCCCGTCGATGAAACGACCTAGACCATGACGCGCAAGTCGTGGCCGGACGTGTTCTTTCCTAGCCAAGGCCGCCGTCGACCTGAAAGCACTGGCGTGTGATGCGCTGGCTATTGTCGGAGGCGAGGAACAGCGCCATCTGCGCAATGTCATCCGGCGTCACGGCGTCCGGAATGGCCTGTCGCGTGCGGAGTTCTGCGATCTTTTGCTCGTCCGGGTACCAGAGCCGGCGCTGACGCTCGGTGATTACCATGCCCGGCGCAATCGCATTGACGCGGATGCGGTCGGGGCCGACCAGCCGGGCAAGCGCGTTGGTGAAGCCGACGATCGCCGCCTTGGCCGCGGCGTAAACCGGCAGCGCCGGCGCGCCGCGTATCCAGGCCACTGACGACATGTTGATGATCGAACCACCACCGCGTGCCTGCATCTGCGGCACGACCGCTTGCGCGGCGAAGAAGACGTGTTTGAAGTTGACGCCGATTGTCCAGTCGAATTCTGCCGGCGTCACCTCGGACAGCACCTGGCGCTGGTCGTTGGCGGCGTTGTTCACCAGCACCGCGGCATCGCCAAGCGTACCGTGGACCCGTGCCATCGCCTCGCGCAGAGCCTCGATGTCGAGCAAGTCGCACGACACGAACAGCGGCGCTGCGCCGCCTGCGCCCGTCACCTCCCGCACCAAGGCTTCACCGGCATCGGTGTCGATGTCGAGAAAAGCGACGCGGGCCCGTTGGGCCGCGAATGCGCGCACGAAGGCCGCGCCGATACCGCTGGCGCCGCCTGTAATCAACACCACCTGGTCCGCAAGGCTGGGATAACTCGTCTCGGTCATGCGATCAGCCGCTCCGTCTCGGGGTCGAACAGGCAGATGCGGCGCGTGTCGAGTGCGAAGGCGGCGCGCTCGCCGGGCACCGGCCGGATGTCGGGCGCGATCCGCGCCAATGCGGACTCGCCGCCGAGCCGCAGCAACACGATGGTCTCCGCACCGGTGGGCTCGACCATCTCGACCGGCGCGTTGACGACGACGGGCGCGCCGGCGCCGTTGAAACCGCGATTTCCCTCGGCGATGCATTCCGGCCTGATACCGACCACGACGTCGCGACCAACGAAGGACGCGGCCGCGTCGTATCCTTGCAGGCGCAGCCGGGCTTCGTCCGGCCGCCCCGCGCCGATCACGACCACTGGCCCGCCATTGTCCGCTTCGAGACGTGCCTTCATCGTGTTCATCGGCGGTGAGCCCATGAAGCGCGCCACGAACAGATTGGCCGGATAGCGGTAGACTGTGTCGGGATCGGCGAACTGCTGCACCTCGCCCTGGTGCATGACCGCGATCCGCGTCGCCATCGTCATCGCCTCGATCTGATCGTGGGTGACGTAGACGATGGTGGCGCCGATGCGCTGATGCAGCCGCTTGATCTCCATCCGCATCTCGACGCGCAGCTTGGCATCGAGATTGGACAGCGGCTCGTCGAACAGGAACAGCAGTGGATCGCGCACCAGCGCGCGGCCCATCGCCACCCGCTGCCGTTGGCCGCCGGACAGTTGCGACGGCTTGCGGCCGAGCAGCGGCTCGATCTGGAGCAGCTTGGCCACATTCGCCAGCGCCTTTTCCTGCTCCGCTTTCGGCACGTGGCGGCACTCCATGCCGAAAGTGATGTTCTGGCGCACCGTCATCGACGGGTAGAGCGCATAGGACTGGAACACCATCGCGATGTCACGGTCCTTGGGCGGGATGTCGTTCACGACGCGTCCGCCGATCTCGATCGTCCCCGCGCTCGCACGATCGAGCCCGGCCACGATGTTGAGCAGTGTGGACTTGCCGCAGCCCGACGGCCCGACCAGTACGGTGAACTCGCCGCTCTCGATGTCAAGATCGATGCCCTTCAGCACCTCCAGATTGGCGTAGCGCTTCGACAGGGCGCGAATGCTTAGTGCTGCCATGACAATCCCATCATTTCACGGCCCCGGCGGTAAGGCCGCGCACGAAGTACCTGCCGCCGAAGAGATAGATCAACAAAGTAGGCAGCGCTGCGATGATCACCGCAGCGCTCTGCACGCCATGCTGCGGGATATCCGCGATTGCTGCAGATAGCGCGATGAGAGCGGCCGTGACCGGCTGCTGTTGGCCGGTCGTGAACGTCACGCCATAGAGGAACTCGTTCCAGATGTGCGTGAACTGCCAGATCACGGTGACGATCAAGATGGGGGACGAGAGCGGCAGAATGATGCGCCAAAAAATGCGAAAGAACCCGGCGCCATCAATGCGCGCAGCCCTGATTAACTCATGTGGAATGGCGACATAGTAATTTCGGCAGAACAGCACGGTGAAGGAGAGCCCCTGGATCGTGTGAATCAGCACCAGGCCTGTCAGCGTGTTGATGAGACCGATGTCCCGCAGCACGATGGTCCAGGGCAGCAGGCGCATCTGCTGCGGAAGGAACAGACCAAGCGTCACGATGCCATAAATCCAGTTATCGCCGCGGAAGCGCCACAGCGACACGGCGTAGCCAGCGATCGCACCGAGCACGGTGGAGAAGATAGTCGCGGGAATCGTGACCAGCGCAGAGTTCAGCATGTAGGGCCGGATGCCCGCACAGGTCTCGGCGACGCAGAAGCCGCTCCAGGCCTTGAAATAGTTGCTCCAGGCCCAATGTTGCGGCCAGCCGATCATTGAGGCCTGCGCGATCTCCTCGTTGCTACGGAGCGAGTTCAGCACGACGACAACCAGTGGCGCGAGCCAGACAGCCGCGATCAACGACACGAGCAGATAGATCAGAATTCGGCTCGGCTTGAAGGCTCGGTCACGCATGCGTCACCCGCCGTCGCTGGTAATAACGCCACGCTGCATATGGCACCAGCACCGCAAGAAGAATCAGCAGCATGAGCACCGCCGCGGCCGCACCCCGACCGAGCTGGCTGCGCTGGAACATGAGATCGTAGACGACCAAAGCCGGTAGCTGGGTCGCGATCCCGGGCCCGCCGTTGGTGAGCGCGCGGACGAGGTCGAAGGCTGAAATCGCGAACTGCAGCTGAACGACGATCACGGTTATGGTGATCGGCCACAGCGTTGGCAAAATGACGCGCCCGTAGATCCGGATCGGTCCGGCGCCGTCGATCTGCGCCGCCTTGACGATGTCGGCATCGACGGAACGAAGGCCGGCAAGGAAGAGCGCCATGGCGAAGCCCGAGGATTGCCAGATCGCAGCGATAACGATCGTCCAGATTGCCATGTCGCGGTTGACCAGCCAGTCGAACCGGAACGAGGTCCAGCCGAGGTCATGGACGAGCTTCTCGATCCCGATGCCAGGATTGAGCAGCCAGCTCCAGACCGTTCCGGTGACGACGAACGACACCGCCAGGGGGTACAGGAAGATGGATCGCAGCACGTTCTCGCCACGAATGCGCTGATCGAGCAGGATCGCAAGCACGAGGCCGGTCATCAAGCTCAGCAGCACGAAGGCACTGCCAAACAGCAGCAGATTGTCGAAGGCGATCTGCCAGTTTCGTGACGCCAAGACCGACGTGTAATTGCGCAAGCCCACCCAGCCCGAGACCGGAACAAGCGTCGATGGCGTGAACGAAATCCAGATCGTCCACAGCGAAAACGACACGAGATGCGCGGCGGACAAGAGCAGCGGCACCCAGATCATCAGATATTCGGGCAGCCGGCGCACCACGTCGGGAATCGCCGGCCGGCCCGGTCGCGTTGCTGTAGAGACGACGTCGGTCAACGCGCGCCCTCGACGGCGTCGGCGAGGCGGGTGACCGCCTGCTCCGGCGTGATCGTCTTGTTCTTCACATACTCTGTGATCACGTCGATCATCGCGGCGGTCAGGCCGTTTTCCTGCGCCATGTTGTGCGCGAGGCTCAGGACGGCCTGATTGTTGGCGACAGCATCCTTGAGCGCGGCTGCCGTTCGCCGCTGACCATCCGACCAGCCGGCACCGGAGAGGTCGACATCGGTGCGCACGGGTATCGATCCCGTGATCTGCGAATACATTGTCTGGATCGCCGGATCCATGACGAGCTGGGCCATCAATGTCTGACCGGCCTGCAGATCGGCCTCTTTGCGCTGCCAGAATATGAAGGCATCGGCATTCAACAGGAACACCGGCTTGGTATTGTCACTGGGGCCCGGGGCGATGACAAAGTCGTCGAACTTGAAACCGGCGTTGCGTAACACGCCCTGCGCCCACCCGCCCTGGATCATTATGCCCATGTCGCCGTCGACGAAACGCTTCAGGTTGGTGGCAAAGGGTTGGGCGCCGACGTTGGGATCCATCCAGTCGGCGATCTTGCGCACCTGCGCGAACGCGGCCTTTATCTCGGGGCCCTGCAGGGCCTTCGTGTCGAGATTCATGATGGCCGCGCGGTATGAAGTCGGACTGATGCCGGCGAAAGAGGCCTCGAATTTCTGCCCGTCGTCGGGGCGGGTGCCGCCGTTGGCGATGGGAAATGTGACACCCCCCGCTTTCATCTTCTCGGCGAGATCGTTGAAGTCGGCCCAGGTGACGGGGATCTTGTCGGCCTTGGCTTTGTCCATCGCACGTTTGGAGAGAAACAACGTGTTGGTGCTGTAGATTTGCAATGGCAGCGAAATCCACTTGCCCCCCGGCTTATGCAATCGTGCAAGATCTGGAGCGACAACCTTTTCGTAGCCGGCGGCAGCAACAAGGGCATCGAGATTGACGGTCGGGGCTATCTTCGACCAAGCCGCAATCTCGGGGCCCTTGAGTTGCGAACAGGCTGGCGGATCGCCGGCGATGATCTGAGCACGCAGCTTGTTCATCATCTCGGTGGTGAACCCCGGGACGGGCGAGTGCTGCCAAATTCCGCCCTTCTCCTCGAATTTCTTGCCGAGCGCCGTGATAGCCGCGCCATCGCTGCCTGCGGACCATTGCGAGATGACGGTCAGCCGCGGCTTGACCGCACCTTGCGCGCGCGCAAGCGCCGGCAGTGCCAGCGCGGCAGCGGATCCAGCGAGCAGATGACGCCTTGTTATTGTTGTGATCGGCATAGCAGTTCCTCCCGGGTGTGAACTTTTTGGCGCGGCGAGCCGCAGGCCTCAGGGCATTTCAGGCAGCCTCCGTCGATGCGGCCGGCATGCCGCCGCGGCACGCCAGGCAACAGGCGGCAAAGGCGAGCGCCGCATTCGGATCGTTACTGTTCGACGGCGGCACGAAAGCGAGCGACACCTCGGCGAGCTTGCGTCCGCCGAGCAGGCTGGCATCGATCCCCTCGACCACGGCCTTTCGGTCGTCCTCCGCGAGAAGGGACGGCCAGCCGCTGATGACAACACCAGGACAGGGCTTAACGTTCAGCGTATTGCCGATCGCAAGGCCGAGCCGGAACAAGCGGCGCCGCAACTCCTGGCGCAGACGGGACGGAACCGAGATTGCATTTACCCAATCGTCGCCGAGCTGGAGCAAATCCGTTTCGCCAATACCAAGAAGCTCGGCGAGTGCAGGAAGCGAGGCATAGGCTTCGACGCAGCCATGATGGCCGCAGCGGCATCGCGGACCGCCCTCGCCGAACACCATGTGGCCCAGCTCGACCGGCCGCGAGGCATTGGCCTCGATCGCGTCGTCCACCCATGCGCCCGCGACACCCTGGCCGACGAACACGAACAGATGGGCGCCCACAAGCGGATAATGTTCGGTGCGGCAGCGATGAAACATCGCATGCGCCACGACCGAGTTCGTGAACTCGACCGGCACGTCCGCAAACATCTCGCTGAACATGTCGCGAACCTGGGTAATGTCGCAGGGAATGATCGGATTGTGCAGTTCACTCAGCCGGCCGAGTCCGGGAACCGAAACTCCGATCTGCGCAAGGTCGACCCCTCGCCGCCGCGTCCAGGTCTGGAGCAAATGCAGCGCGTCGCGGAAGACCCCGCCGACGGTGTCGACCGTCAGCGTCTTCGGCAATGGCAGACGCTCGACGTAGCTCAGCTCACCCGAAAGCGCCCCGACCGCGACACTCAGCCGCTGTGTGGTCAGCTCGAATGCCGCCAAGGCCACGGACGTGTCGAGCGACACCAGACCGGTTGGGCCACCGATGTAAGGCGCAGGTCGCCTCACTTCCGCGATCAGGCCCTCCGCCTTCAGATCAATCAGGATGCGCGACAGGCTCGCCTCAGACAGGCGCACCGCCCTGGCCAGAGGAGGCCGAAACATGCCGCCCGACTTGAGCAGATGCCCAAGAATGGCCGCACGCGTCTGCCGCCGACTTCTCGGCTGCTCCGACATTTCCGTCCCTGTCGTCATTCTTACTTAGTGTAAGAATGTGCGCGTGGAGCGTTTCGACTGTCAAGTCGCCTGCTGACTAGACGTTGGACTTAGTGTTGTGCGCGGCAGCAAAGCGGCGTGTGATCAGAATGCCGCCTGATACATCTTCAGGATGGCATCGCGGCTGAGATCGCGCGGATTGTTGTCGAGAAGGCGGCGGATTGCGTGGGCCTCGTCGGCCATCGCGCCAAGGTCATCCGCGGGCACGCCGAGCGCGGACAATTTCATCTCGATGCCGAGATCCGTGCAGAAGCGATAGGCCGAGTCAAATGCAGCCGAAGGATTTTTCGTCGCCGGCGCGCCGAGCGCCTCCAGCACGGCCTCCGTCTTCGCTTCCACCGCCGGCATGTTGAACGCCAGCGTATGCGGGAAGATCACCGCGCAGGCGAGACCATGGGCAACGTGATGGCGCGTGCCGAGAGGATAGGCCACCGCGTGGCCCGCGGTGGTGTTCACCGGCCCGAGGCAGAAGCCGCCATAGAGCGATGCCAGTGACAACGCCGCCCGCGCTTCGCGATCCGAACCGTCCCTCACCGCACGACCGAGATAGCGGCCGACCAGGCGGATGCCTTCGCGCGCATAGAGATCGATGGTCGGATGAGCCTTGCGGCTGGTGAAGGCTTCAGTGCAGTGCGCGAGCGCGTCGACGCCGGTCGCAGCCGTGACCTGCGGCGGAACGGTCATGGTGAGATCAGGGTCGACGACGGCGAGATCGGCCAGCATGAAGCGGCTCTGCACCGCGAGCTTGTTGCGGGTTGTGGGATCGGTGACCAGCGCGCGGATGCCGCCTTCGCTGCCGGTGCCGGAGGTGGTCGGCACCTGGATCAGCGCGATGGCGCGGCCCGCGACCTTGTCGGGACCGACGACATCAGCAAGCTTCTGCTCGCCGGTGCAGAGCACGGCGACGAGCTTGGCGAGATCCATCGCGCTGCCGCCGCCAAAGCCGACCACGAGATCCGGCCGCGCCGCGCGCGCGACGCTAAGCGCCTTCTCCAGATTGGGAACGTCCGGCTCCGGCTTGACCTCACCGAATACGGTCACCTCGCCCGGCAGCGCGAGCAGGTCGACGCGCGCCGCGTTGAAGCCATCTGCGATGACGAGCGAACGCCGCACGCCCTTCCCGCTCGCAAACCGCGCCACCGCGGCAATGGTGCCGGATCCGAACTCAATCACCTCGGGGCGGATGATTTCGATTGGTGCAGACAGGTTGGTCATGATTTTCCTTCCCGGGCTCAGGCGCGCGTCGCGCTGGCGGCAAGACGTTCGGCATATTCGATCGCCTCGATCAGGCTGCGCTCATTGGCGATGCCCTTGCCGGCGATATCGAAGGCGGTGCCGTGGTCGACGGAGGTGCGGATGATCGGCAGCCCGAGCGTGATGTTGACGCCGGACAGTTCCTGCCAGCGGCCGGTGGCAGGATCGACCTCGAAGCCGAGCAGCTTGACCGGGATGTGTCCCTGGTCGTGATACATCGCGATCACGGCGTCGTACTGGCCGGCGCGCAGCTTCACGAACACGGTATCGCCCGGCACCGGGCCGACGATGTTGAGTCCGTCGGCGACCGCCTTCGCGATCGTCGGCTCCGACACGTCGATGTCCTGGCGGCCGAACAATCCCCCCTCGCCGGCGTGCGGATTGAGTGCGGCAACGGCGATCTTCGGCTTTTCCAGGCCGAGCCCGCGCAGTGCCTTGTCGGTGAGATCGATGACATAGCGCAGGCGTTCCGGCGTCAGCCGCTTCGGAACGTCCTGAAGCGCGACGTGGGTCGAGACATGGCTGACGCGCATGTTGCCATGGGCAAGCATCATCACCGAGCCTTTGACGCCGGTGAGTTCGGCCAGCATCTCGGTATGGCCGGGATAGTGGAAGCCGGCCTTGTTGAGCGCTTCCTTGTTGAGCGGAGCGGTCACGATGCCGCCGATCCGTCCGGCCTGCGTCAGGCGTACTCCCTGCTCCACCGCCTTGAAGGCGAAGCGGCCGCCGTCGGCCGTCAGCACGCCTGGCTTGATCGGCTCGCCTTCATCATCGGCCTGGAGAAAGCACAGGTTCGGCCAATCCTTGTCCGACGCGCGCACCTCGGGGATATCGAGGTTCGCCGCCAGTTGCACGGCCGCATTCTTCAACGCTGCGCCGCTGCCGATGATCAACAGCCGGAGATCACCGGCTTCGATCCGCGATCGCAGCTTCTCACAGGCCTTGATGATGATCTCCGGACCGATCCCGGCGGGATCGCCCATGGTGATGGCGAGATGCGGATGGGTCATATGTCGTGTCTTTCGTTGATCAAATGACTGTCCTGCAACAGTGTGTGCCACAGGCTCGGCGCGCCGAAGGCGCCTGATTTCGAGATCACGGCAACGCCGTCCCAGCGGCCCCCGCGAATGATGGAGCATGGCAGGCCCGGCATGATGCGTCCGGTCACCTCGAGCGCGTTTGCGCCCAGCGCAAGGCACACCGCCCGCAAGGTCTCGCCGCCCGCGACGATCAGCGTGCCCGGCGGCTCCAGCGCAGCGGTCAGCGACCCGAGTCCGCGCGCGATGCGGCGCGCCGCTTCACCTCGGGACAGACCGGAGGCGAGGTCGAACTTCACCAGCGCGACGCCTTCCGTGCAGAGCTTGCGGCGAACCAGTCCCGCGTTGTCTTCGCTGGTTTCCGCAAGCGCAACCACGGCCTCACCGCAAGCCGCAAGCTGTGCGGCCGTCGCAGGCTGGTCCGATCCAAACAGCCCGAGAACCGGCTTACGCAGTACCGACGGCGCGGACGCATCGCTGCCGCGTGCGAGCGCGCCGGCGAGACCACCGCTGCCGCACCACAGGACCGGCTGCGACGCGCTGCGCCCGATCGCGACGATGCGATCGAGATCATCCTCGCTCTCAGCATCGAAGACGCTGATGCCGGCAGGCAAATCGGTGTCGAACCGTCCAGTCTGTCCGTCGAGGCCTTCGGCCGCGAGCTGCGCCAGCAGGTTGTCGCCGACCCGCGACCAGCTCCCGTCATGGGCGCGCGCATATTGCTGGCCGCCAAAGGTGCGGCGTCCCTGATAGGCGAAAGCCGGGGCCAAGATGCAGGACCTCCACGGCCCCGATCGCAGGCACGCCCCGAGCTCGGCCGCCCAGGCGCCGCGCAACAGGCTATCAACCTTCTTGTAGGCGATCGCCCCACTGCGCAGCAGCGGCGCGAGGCGCTCGACGATCTGAGCGCTCTCGGCCTTGTCACGCTCGCGCGTGCCGGTATCGACGGCGAGGCAGGCGGGAAGTTGCGCAGGCAGCGCCTCCGCCCATGTCACCTGAAGCGGTCCGCACATGCCGACGAACTCGGCAGCCGTGTCCAGCGCACCGGTCAGATCATCGGCGAGAAGGCGGAACGACGGCCTCACACCTGCTCCTTGACGCGACTTGCGGCTAGGAGTGTGTCGGCGTTCTCCTGCGTCAACGGCAGCAGCGGCGGCCGCATCCGGCGCCAGCCGGCATGGCCGGTTTCCTGCGCCAGCAGCGTCTTTAGCGAAGCGATCTGCGGGAACACGGAGACGCGCTCGCGCGCCTTGATGATGCGGTTCTGCGCCGCCTCCAGCGCTGCATCATCGTCATTATAATGATGGAACACGTAGGCGAGCTCACGCGCCACCAGGTTCGAGGTCGCGGTGATGCAGCCCGCGCCGCCCTTCTTCAGAAGCGGCAGCAGCAGCGGATCGGCACCTGCCAGCACGGCAAAGCCCGGGAAGTTCTCGATCATCGCGGTCATATTGGCGAAGTCGCCGGAGGAATCCTTGATGCCGACAATGACGTCCGGATAAGCCGCGCGCAGCCGCGCGATCACCGCGTGCGGGATCGGCTGATGCGACATCTGGGGGATGTGATAGAGCACGACCTTGAGACGAGGGTCCGCGACACGCTGAATGACCTCGCTGTAGGAGGCATACAGTCCCTCGTCCGTGATGTCCTTGTAGTAGAACGGCGGCAGCATCACGACGGTCGTGACACCGAGCGAGAGGGCATGCCGCGTCAGCTCTACCGTCTCGGTCAACGCCGGCACGCCGGTTCCGGGCAGGAGCTTTGACGGCGCGATCCCTGCGCGGACGACGGTCTCGATCAGCGCCTTGCGTTCGCTCGCGGAAAACGAATTGGCTTCGCCGGTCGTGCCCAGCAATGCGATGCCGTCACAACCTTCGCTCAGAAGATGGCGACAATGCGCGACGAAGACGGCATGATCCGGCGCTAGATCGGCATCCAGCGGCGTCAACGCCGCGCAAAACACGCCTTTGGGCTGAACGTCCACCACGAGAGATCCTCCGTTGGCATCCGGCCGATCGAATGATCGGAATCCGAACAATTGTTGTCAAACCTTGGGGAGAGGATTAGACTTCGCAGTCGCGGCCGTCAAGCGAGCAGCTCATGCCTTTCCATCCGGGACGGCTTGCCTGCTCGCCGGGCCGGCCGAAATAGAGCGCGGATTCGCGAGGAGTTCCAACTGTTTCCCTCGTGGACGAGGCGCCGCCAGATGAGGAAACGAACATTGGCCAAGACTGCATCGCCAGCCGACAATCCCAAGAACTTCGTGAACTCGGTGGCCAAGGCCTTCGCCGTGCTGAAGAGCTTTTCGGCCGAAGAGTTCGAATTGACGATCACGGAGATCGCCGAGCGCGCCGAGATGGACCGCGGCACGGCGTTCCGCCTGGTGCAGACGCTGGTCAAGCTCGGCTACCTCCACGCCAACGAGGCGACGCGCCATTATCGCCTCAGCCTGAAATGCCTCGATCTCGGATACACCGCGCTCTCCGCCGGCAATCTGCGCGGCCAGGCCGAACCGCTGCTGCGCGAGCTGGTCCCGGCGCTCGGTGACGCCGCATCGCTCGGCGTTCTCGACGGTAGCGACGTCGTCTATCTCGCGCGCGTCAGCGCCGGCCTCGACCGCCACAAGATCGACCGCAGGCCCGGCAGCCGGATCAAGGCCTACGCCGCAGCGCTCGGCCACGTCATGCTTGCGGGCCTGCCGAAAAACGAGCAGGTCGCGCGGCTCGACGCCACCGAGCGGATCAAATTGTCGGAGCGCACGCTGACGGATCTGAAGCTGTTGCTCACGCGGCTCGATCAGGTGCGCAAGCAGGGTTATGCCGTCTCGGACGGCGAAAACGCTTATGGCCTGCGCACCCTCGCAGCACCCGTGTTCGGCCCCGACAAATCCATCGTGGCAGGTATCAGCCTCACCGTCGATGCCAACCGCATCGATATCAAGACGTTCGAAAAGTCGGCGCTGCCGGAGGTGCTGCGGGTCGCCAAGCTCTTGACCAACGCGGTCCAGATGAGCGGCTGATCCTTCCTCCAACCGGGAACCCATTGAACCCGCTGCGGCAATGAACGCGCGGCGGGTGCGACCCGCCGCCGCGTCAACGCGTACGCTTGACGGAGGGCGCCCGGGGAGGTCTAATAGCCACTAACAACATTTGTTCGTATTCCGATCAAACAACAATCGGACGAAACCGGACACAGCGGGCTTCACAACACCGCGTCCGCGTCACCAGAGGAAACACCACTGATGCAAGCCATCCTCAATGGAGAGAGCACGCTCATCGTCGCGATGATCGCTGCCTACATCGCCTTCACGTCGTGGCTCACGATCAAGCTGCGCAGCAGGACGAGCGATCAGTTCATGACCGGCGCACGCGCCATGCCGGCCGTCGTCGTCGGCGTGCTCATGATGTCCGAATTCGTCGGCGCCAAGTCGACCGTCGGCACGGCACAGGAAGCGTTTCAGTCCGGCATGGCCGCTGGATGGGCCGTGCTCGGGGCTTCGATCGGCTTCCTCCTGTTCGGGTTCTTGATGGTCAAGAAGCTCTACAATTCCGGCGAATACACGATCTCGGCCGCGATCGCGCAGAAATACGGCAAGTCGACCATGCTCACGGTGTCGGTGATCATGATCTACGCGCTGCTGCTCGTGAACGTCGGCAACTATGTCAGCGGCGCAGCCGCCATCGCCACCTCGCTGCATATCAGCCTGCCCGTCGCGATGTGCATCATCGCCGTGGTCTCTACGTTCTACTACGTGTTCGGCGGCCTGAAGGGCGTGGCCTGGGTCACGATCCTGCACAGCGCCATCAAGGTCGTCGGCATCCTCATCATCTTCGCGGTCGCAATGTCGTTGACCGGCGGAATCGCGCCGATCCAGGCGAAACTGCCGGCCTATTACTTCAGCTGGGACGGCAAGATCGGCTTCACGACCATCTTCGCCTGGACCTTCGGCACGGTCGGCGCGATCTTCTCGACGCAGTTCATCGTGCAGGCGATCGCCTCGACACCCAGCGCCGACGACGCCCGCAAAGCGACCCTCTACGCGGCGGCGTTCTGCCTCCCGCTCGGCTTCCTGCTCGCCCTGATCGGCGTTGCGGCGAAGTTCCTCTACCCCGACATGAACAGCCTCTACGCGCTGCCGGTATTCCTGGAGAAGATGCCGCCGCTGGCCTCCGCTTTCGTCACGACGTCGCTGGTCGCCTCGATCTTCGTCAGCGTCTGCACGGTCGCACTCGCCATCGCCTCGCTCGTGGTGCGTGACTTCTATGTCCCCTACTGGAAACCGACGCCGGAGCGCGAGCTGAAGATGACTCGCGTATTCTCGATCGTGATCGGCATCTTGCCGCTGGTCTTCGTGTTCTTCATCCCCGAGATCCTCAAGCTGTCGTTCTTCACGCGCGCGCTTCGGCTGTCGATCACCATCGTCGCGATGATGGGCTTCTATCTGCCGCTGTTTGCCAGCAACCGCGGCGCGACCGCCGGCCTGATCGGCGCAGCAATCTCGACGACGGTCTGGTATCTGCTCGGAAATCCCTTCGGCATCGACAACATGTACATCGCAGCAGCGACGCCCCTGATCGTGATGGCGATCGAGCGCCTCGTGCTCGGCCGCGCGCCCACCGAGCGCGCCGCCCCGACGGCCGCGCAAGGCAATGCTCTCGCAGAAAGGACTTCAGCATGATCGCAGATACCGAGATCGCGGCCGACGGTGTCGTCCGCCAAGTGGCCGGCGATCCCGACCGGTTCGACGCCTTCATTCCCTCGCCCTGCGTGCAGAACCACGCGGCCAATCTGATGACGCTTGCGAGCGGCGACCTCGGCTGCGTCTGGTTCGGCGGCACGCAGGAAGGCATGTCGGACATATCAGTCTATTTCTCCCGCCTTGCCCGCGGCACGACGCAATGGTCGCCGGCCGAGAAATTGTCCGATGACTCCAGGCGTTCCGAGCAGAACCCGGTGTTGTTCCCTGCCCCGGATGGCACGCTGTGGCTGATGTGGACGGCGCAGCTTGCAGGTAACCAGGACACAGCCTTCGTCCGCAGGCGCCTGTCGCGCGACCATGGCCGGACCTGGGGCCCGATCGAAACGCTGTTTCCGGAGCAGCGCGGCCGCGGCACCTTCATCCGGCAGCCGATCGTGGTGCTCGACAACGGCGACTGGCTCCTGCCCGTCTTCTATTGTCACAGCACGCCGGGACGGAAATGGAACGGCGACGAGGACACCAGCGCCGTGAAGATCTCCTCCGATGCAGGCGCGACCTGGCGCGACGTGGACGTCCCGGGAAGCCGCGGCTGCGTGCATATGTGCATCGAGCGTCTTGACGACGGTTCGCTGCTCGCACTGTTTCGCAGCCGCTGGGCGGACAACATCTATCAGAGCCGATCCACCGATCACGGCCGCACCTGGACGACGCCGGTCGCGACCATCCTTCCGAACAACAACTCGTCGATCCAGTTCACGCGGCTTGCCGACGGACATCTCGCACTCGTCTTCAATGACAGCAGCGCCAATGCCACGACCGAGCGCCGCCTGTCGCTCTACGACGAGATCGAGGACGAGCTGCCACCCGTCATCGCTGGCGACGGCAAAACGGACGGACGCAGCGCGTTCTGGGGTGCGCCGAGAGCGCCGATGACGCTCGCCATCTCGAGCGACGGCGGACGGAGCTGGACCAAGCGCAACGTCGAGACCGGCGACGGCTATTGCATGACGAACAATTCGCGCGACCAGACCAACCGCGAGCTGTCATATCCCTCGGTCAAGCAGAGCGCCGACGGCGCGCTTCACATGGCCTTCACCTACCATCGCCGGGCGATCAAGCACGTTCGCGTGACCGAGCCATGGGCCACGCACATTGCCAGGGACTAGGATGATGGATGGCGGGCGGCCCCATGCGCTTGTGACAGGCGCAAGTTCCGGCATCGGCGCCGCGATCGTCGAACGCCTGCTGCGCGACAGCTGGCGCGTCACCGGAATCAGTCGCCGTCCCGCACCTTTCGACCATCCGTCGTTTGATCACTTGTCGCTTGATCTGGGCAACATCGACGCCATAGCGCCTGCTGTCGCAGGCATCGCACCGACGGCTCTCGTCCACGCCGCAGGCGTTCTCAAGGTCGGCCTGCTCGGCGCGCTCAACCATGACGACGGTGCCGCGATGTGGCGACTGCATGTCGAGGTTACCGAGCGTCTCGCCAACGCGCTCGCTCCGCGCCTGCCCGAGGGCGGGCGTATCGTCTTCATCGGCAGCCGGACCGCATCGGGCGCGTCCGGCCGTGGACAATATGCTGCGACGAAAGCGGCGCTGGTTGCGCTCGCGCGTTCATGGGCGGCCGAGCTCGCCCCACGCGGCATCACGGTCAACGTCGTTGCGCCCGCAGCAACCGAGACGCCGATGCTGAACGACCCGACGCGCGCCAATGTGGCACCCAAACTGCCGCCGATCGGCCGCTTCATTCGCCCCGAGGAAGTGGCGGCCAGCGTGGCGTTCCTGCTCTCGGCGGAAGCAGGCGCAATCACCGGGCAGCAACTCGTCATCTGCGGTGGCAGCTCGCTCTGAACGCGACGCTCGCCTGCGGCTTGCCAGATCGATCCGGCCACGCTCTACTCATCATGTCCTGACTCTGGGAGGAGACACGACATGGTACGCCACGCCGCTCTCTTGAACGGGCTGATCGCGCTCGCCTGTTCTGCGCCCGCCAGTGCAGAGGTCGCACGGTTCAACGTCCTCGATCGCACCACCTCCGCCCTGCAAGGTCGCAGCTTCGGCGCCGCCGGTCAGGTCGAGAGGATCACGGCGAGCGCCACCATCGCGCTCGATCCGGCCAATCCCCGCAACGCAGTCATCACCGATCTCGACCGAGCGCCGCGTAATGCTGACGGCAAGGTCGAGGCAACCAGCGACGTGGTCGTCCTCCGCCCTGCGCATCCGAACGGCATCCTGCTGTTCGAAATACCAAACCGTGGACGCAGGCTGATATCGGCGTGGTTCGACAATAGCTCGATCCAGGGAAGCATTCGTCTCGACCAGGCGGATGACATGGGCCGCGGCTTCCTGCTGTCGCAGGGCTACACGCTGGTCTGGGCGGGCTGGCAGGCGGATGCGCCCACGGGCGCTGGCTTGCTGGGGATCCAGGTGCCGGTCGTCGCCGGAATCACCGGGCCGGTCCGCGAGGAGTGGAGCTTTGGCGACACGACCAATCCGCACCGGGCGACACTGAGCTATCCCGTCTCGGACCGGGGTAGCGCGCAATTGTCGGTGCACGCTCGCGCCGATGACCCGCGGCAAACTCCACCGGAGCTCAAGTTGACCTTCGTTGACGACACGACGATCGAGATCACGCGCCCGCCCGGCTTGATCGCGGATGCGCTGTACGAGCTGACCTACACGGCGCGCGACCCGAAGGTAACCGGCATGGGACTTGCCGCGATCCGCGACGTCGCCGCCTTCCTGAGACGTGAGGGCGGCCCGGCCAATCCGCTCGCGGCCAATGGGCAGAGCGGCATCTCGCGAGCGATCGGACTTGGCATCTCGCAGTCCGGTCGCGTGCTTCGCGACGTGCTTTATTTTGGCATGAACGAGGACGAAGCCGGACGTCTGGTTTTCGAGGCGATGATGCCGATCATCCCCGGCGCGCGGCGCAGCTTCACCAATGACCGTTTTGCCGAGCCAGGCCGCAATCCCGGACCTGAATTCGATCGGCTCTATCCCGTGCTGCGCTTCCCCTTCACTTATGCCGTGACGGAGGATGCGTTCACTGGCCGGCGCGACGGGCTGTTGCTTCGGTGCAGTCTGACCAACACATGCCCGCGCATCATGCAAATCGACTCCGAGTTCGAGTTCTGGGGGTCCGAAGCGAGCTTGCTCGTTACCGACACGCGCGGGCGCGATCTGGAACCGCCACCCGAGGTGCGGCTCTACATGGTCACGGGCAGTCCACACGGCAATGTCGCGACTGCCGTCGTGACACACAGGCCGACCTGCACCCTGCCTCTCAATCCCGTGTATGGCGGTCCAGCCTTCCGCGCGCTGCTCTCCGATTTGCGCGCGTGGATCACCGACGACGTGGCACCGCCGGCAAGCCGCTACCCGACACTGGCGCAGAATACGCTTGCAGCAGCCGGCGACGTCTATCCGGTGCCGATACCGGGCCTCAGCTATCGCGCTCAGTATGCGCGCGCCGAGGCGATCGAGCAGGCAGCTCCGTTGCCGAAGGTGCGCGGGGAATATCCGCTCTATCTGCCGCGCGCCGGTGCTGATGGCAACGCGCTGGCCGGCGTCCGGCTGCCATTGCTTGCTGCGGCTCGCGCGACCTACACGGGATGGAATGCGATCGCCGGAGCCGACGGCGCGCAGACGCTGTGCACCCAGATGGGCGGCACGCTCGCCTTCGCCGGCACGCGCGCCGAGCGCCTCGCCGCCGGCGATCCCCGTCCCTCGATCGAGGAGCTCTATCCGACGCCGGATTCTTATGTGGCCGCGGTCAAGGCTGCAAGCGTGCGCATGGTCGACGACCGCCTCCTCCTTCCCGAGGATGCAGCCGATGCCGTCGCCGCAGCTCAAGCCGGCACGCTGGCCCGACTGGCGCCTTAAAGCGCGATGAGAATGGGATGAATCACCATCGCGCCTTAGGTTATTGTTTGAGCATGATCTTTTCGGAAAGCCGCTTCGCACTTTTCCGGATCATGCTCTAGCAATTCCTGTGCAAGCGAAGTGCCGGCAAGCCGGCGGCAACCTAGTATACACTTGTATAGTCGCCGCGATTGACGGTTGGAACTAAGCTCTCGTCAACGGTCGGGATCGTCGTTGTCGTCCCGCCGATGCCCGTTTTCGGGATTGCGGATCGTGCAAGTACCCCATGCAGGACCACTCGTTGCGATCGTAGACGACGACAACTCGGTTCGTACCGCAGTTGGCGGGCTGTTGCGCTCCATTGGTGTTTCTGCGGAAGTCTTTGCATCTGCGGAGGAGTTTTTGCGCTTCGCGAAGATGGACCAGGTTGGTTGCTTGGTCGTCGACGCCAATATGCCGAACATGAGCGGACTTGATCTGCACCAGACGCTGCTCGACCAGGGAAATTCGATCCCCACGATCGTCATAACCGCCTACCCGAGCGACCATGTCCGCGCGCGCGCACAGCAGGATGGCGTGCGTTGCCTGCTCGCCAAGCCGTTCAACGAGGACGATCTGCTCAGCGCCATTCGTAACGCCCTGGCGCAAGCAGACCGGTGACCGTCAGGCCACCTTGCCGCTGTCGTTCGATTTTCCCAGCGCAAGAAGAACCCGGTCGGCCATGCGCGACAACTCGGGCAGCGACTTCGCATGCATCTTTCGCATCACCTGGCCGCGATGAACCTTGACGGTGATCTCGCTGAGGCCAAGCTCCGCCGCGATCTGCTTGTTCAGCCGGCCGCTCACCACCAGCGCCATGACTTCGCGCTCCCGCGGCGTCAACGTTTCGAAGCGGGTCTTCAGCTCAGCGGTGATCTTCTCCTGTTCGAGCCAGGCCCGGTCGCGGGCATGGCCAAGCTGGATCGCGTCGAGCAGGTCTTGCTCGCGAAATGGCTTTGTCAGGAATTCGATCGCGCCGCCCTTCATCGCCTGAACGGACATCGGGATATCGGCATGGCCGGTGATGAAGATGATCGGCAACTGCCGCTTGCCGGTGCCGAGCTCGCGCTGCAACTCGAGTCCGCTCTGTCCCGGCAGACGCACATCGAGCACCAGGCAGGTTGGTCCTTCCGGACGCCCCGCCTCCAGAAACTCGCCGACCGAACCCATCAGGCTGACCCGGAATCCCGCCGACCGCAGCAGATTCCCAAGCGATTGCCTTATGCTCGGATCGTCATCGATCACGACCACTGTCGCGGGTTGATCCTTGTCCTTGGGCTCCGCCACAAGCGCACCTTGACACGTGCTTCGACCAAGGAGTGTAGCGGCCCCCCCAAGACGAGGGAAGCCGCCGATCAGCCCGCGTGGCCATCCGTCCGCAACCTTCCGGTGAAATAGACTGAACCATTCAGTACGCTCGACTATGCCATCGTATAGCTAGCGAAGCGAAACGAATTCAGTAGGTTAGTAGCATGAGCAGCGAAACCATATCACTCGTGTTCCCGGCGCTCGGCGTTACGATGCTGATCGCCGCGATCGTCCTGCTCGCCGGCGTGTAGCCCGCCTCAACGGGTGCGCCTTCTGGCGGACGCCAAGCGCAGGCAACGCCGGCACTCGTTAAGCAAACCTTAGCGCGGGCCGCCACTCCGCCATCGGACATCATCTGCTGCGTTGCACCGAAACCCGTCCGGCGTATCAGCGTTCGAACCGTTCCACCAGAAAATCGATGAACAGACGCACCTTGAGTGCGAGATGGCGTGTCGGCGGATAGAGTGCGTAGAGCGCCAGCGGCGGCGCATGATAGTCATCGAGACAGGTCCGCAAGCGCCCCGTCTGCAATGCGTCCTCGCCGATGAAGACAGGGAGCAACGCAATCCCCCGCCCGGCCACCGCGGCATCGCGCAGCACTTCGGCATTGTTGACGCATAGCGTCCAGGAGGGCTGGATCCAGTGATCGCCGTCCTTGCCCGACAGCTTCCACTGGTTGCCAGTGGAGAGGAATCCGTAAGTGAGGCAGTTGTGACCGCGCAAATCGTTGGGATGCGACGGCACGCCGTGGCTACTGAAGTAATCCGGTGAGGCACAGATCACACGGGCGATCGGCGCGATCTTGCGCGCGATCAGGCTCGACGACTCCAGGTCGGCAATCCGCAACGTGACGTCGAGACCGTCCTGGAGCGGATCGACATTCTCGTCGCTCAGCACGAGCTGGATGCGAAGCTCGGGATAGCGCCGCATGAACTCGGCAATCGCCGGCCCGAGCCGAAGCGTGCCGAACGACATCGGCGCATTGACCCGCAGCAATCCGCGCGGTGTCGCCTGCGATTGGGTGACGGTCTGGTCCGCGGCCTCTAGCTCGCCGATGATGCCAAGCACGCGCTCGAAATAGGCTTGGCCGTTTTCGGTCGGGCTGACCCGGCGCGTGGTGCGGTTCAAGAGCTGCACGCCGAGTTCGTTCTCCAGCTCCCCGACATACTTGCTCACCGCGGACCGCGACAACCGCAGCGCCCGGCCCGCTTCGGAAAAGCTGCCGAGCTCGACCACTTTCGCAAAAGCCCGCAGGCTTGCCAGCTTGTCCATTCCGGCATCCATCCAATTGTTTCCAATTCATAGACAGTGATGCCATGAAACGCCAGATTGTCTTTTGGAATGGAGCAGAACAATATTTCGGTCATGACGAGCCCGCGGGGCTCACACGCAATGGAGACAAGTCATGGCCGGCCTTCACCACGTCACCGCGATTTCCGGTAACCCGCTGAGGAACCTGAAGTTCTACCGAGAGCTCCTGGGCCTGCGGCTGGTCAAGAAGACCGTGAATTTCGACGATCCCGGCACCTATCATCTTTATTATGGCGACGAAAGCGGCACGCCCGGCACCATCCTTACCTTCTTCCCATGGGAGCATGCGGCTCCGGGCCGGGGCGGCGTCGGCCAGACCCAGCAGACCGCCTTCCGCGTCCCCGCTCGCTCGATCGGCTACTGGACCCATCGCTTCATCGAGAAGGGTGTCGCGCACGAGGCCCTGGAGAAGCGCTTTGGCGAGAGTGTGCTGTCCTTCACCGACCCCGACGGCATGAGCCTGGCTCTGGTCGGCGTTCCCGGTGCCGAGAACGAGCGCGCCTGGAGCAACAGTGACATTCCGGCCGAGCACGCGATCCGCGGCTTTCACGGCGTGACGCTGCTGCTCGATGATGCCGCCAAGACAGGCGCCATCCTGAGCAACGTGCTCGGCTTCGAGGCCGCCGGCCGCGAAGGTTCGATCAGCCGCTATCGTTCGCCGAACGCAGTCGGTGGCGTCGTCGACATCTATGAGGCCAAGGGCTTTCTGCCCGGCCGCATGGGTCGCGGCTCCGTGCATCATATCGCCTTCCGCGCCGCCGACGACGCAACTGAAGCGGAGATGGCGCGCAAGCTCGTGACCGAGCACGGCATGCAACCGACCGAGCAGAAGGACCGCAACTACTTCCGCTCGATCTATTTCCGCGAGCCCGGCGGCATCCTGTTCGAGATCGCGACCGACATTCCGGGCTTCGCAGTTGACGAGCCGCTCGCAACGCTCGGCGAGGCCTTGAAGCTGCCGCCCTTCCTGGAGGCGCATCGCAAGGACATCGAAGGCGTGCTGGCCCCGCTGAACGATGAAAAGGCGGCGTGATGAGCAAGCTCTCTTTCATCCACCGCTTCGAGAAGGGCACGCGGCGCGATCTCGCGCCGCTGCTGCTCCTGCACGGCACAGGTGGCGACGAGAACGACCTGATCCCGCTCGGCCGCATGGTCGCTCCTGACCGCGCATTGTTGTCGGTGCGCGGGCAAGTGCTGGAAGGCGGCGCGCCACGCTTCTTCCGGCGTCTTGCCGAAGGCGTGTTCGACGAGGCGGACGTCGTGCGCCGCGCGCACGAGCTCGCTGACTTCGTCGATGCCGCACGCAACGAGTACGGCATCGCGGCGCCTGTGGCGCTCGGCTATTCCAATGGCGCCAACATCGCCGCAGCCATCCTGCTGCTTCGACCGCAAACCCTGCGCGGTGCCGTGCTGCTGCGCGCGATGGCGCCGCTGGCAAAGCCTCCGCAAGCCGATCTCGCCGGCAAGTCGGTGCTGCTGCTCTCCGGCCAGCACGATCCGATCGTTCCGCCCGACAACATCGAAGGCCTTGCCAAGACGCTGGTCGCATCGGGCGCGCGCGTCGAGGGCCGCGTGTTGCCGGTCGGCCACCAACTCTCGCAGCTCGACGTCAATCTGGCGCGCGAGTGGCTGGCCGAGAAAGGATTGTCCGACGGCTCACGCCGCAACGAAGCCGCGAACGCATGAGGTCCATCACGGCCGCAACACTCCGGCGCCGATTGTGTAACGCAATCGGCGCCAGCCGATGACAATGCCGGTCAGCGAGAACAGGAAGCCGAGGACACACAAGCCGACGATCAGAACGCTGCGCAGGTGCGGATGCGCCAGCAGGATGGGAAAATCGAGCGTGTGCAGCGCGCTGTAGAACCAACGATAGGCCCGTCGCGACGGGTCCAGCCTTTGCAGCACGGCACCGTTCGCGCCATCGATGTCGAACCAGATCTCACCGCATTTCGCGCGATAAACGGGTGCGCCCGGCAGCGCGGACGATGCCGGATAATCATCATTCGCACTGAGCGGCGTTGGAACGCCACATCCAGCCGCAAGACGCTCGGTCAATCCTGAGATATCGCGAGCACTCAAGAATGGCTGTTGCCGGTCCGGTGTCGAATCCCCTGCCCGGACCAGGATCTGCCTGTCGAGACCGACGCGATCGCGGCGATAGAAGCTGCCGTTGAAGGCGAACCACTCGAGCTCGCGGGCCGATGGTGAGATCGGCGGCCAGCTCACCCCTGCCGATGCGCGCCAGTCAGGCGCGGCAGCGGCGGCGTCCGCCTCGGACTGCGTCAGCTGCCCGCGCGAGAACAAGCGCCCGTGGTCCATGGACAGCCAGCCGCTGAAGATCCAGGTCAGAAGGAAGGTCGTCGCCAGCAATCCAATGACGTGATGCAGAGCATGCCAGCCACGATAGGGTGACAACTTTCGGCCTTCGCGAAGCCTAACCCGTGCAATCCCGAGCGCAGCGCCAAGCACGGCTGCGATCAATGCGAGCAGCGAGAGGCTCCAGACCACCCCGTCCCACAGCGACCAGTTGCGCCTCAGCACAGTCGGATAGATCCAGTGCACGACGCTGCCGACGAGATTCCACCCGCGCTCGCGCCGCGTCGTATCCAGGACGATCTCGCCCGTGACCGACGACACGTAAAGCTCCGTCCCATCAGCGTCGTCGAGTGCCACGCGGAACAGCGGCCGATGCCGATCGAAGCCGTTCGGCACGCTCCATTGATCATGGTCGGCAAGCGCGACGACCGACGCGCGGGCAACATCGAGCCCGCGCCGTCGCGCATGACCGGTCGCGATGGCAAGTGCAACGTCCGGTGATGTCACAGCTGCGTCGGTGCCAGCTGTTGCGCGGATCGCCCGCGACAGCGACGGAGTCGCGATAACATAGACGGGACCGTCGCTCCGCCGGATCAGCCGGACATGCGCGGCGTCGGACAGCCCGCTCGCCCTCACGGCGTCTGACGGACCAATCACCTCGCCTGCTTGTGCCAGTGGCGCGAGACCTTCGAAACGTTCCGCTTCGCCGAGCGAGGGAAACGGAACGAAGTGCATCACGATTCCGCTTGCGAACCACATCGCAAACAGCAGGCAGAACGCAATGCCGAGCCAGCGGTGCAGCAGGATCGTCGCGCCCATCATGCGATCATCACCTTACCACTTGAACGCAGCGGAGATCTCATAGGTGCGCGGCGCTCCCAGCAGGACCTGATCGGGGTAGAACGGATCGCCCCAGATCGCATAGCGTTTGTCGGTGATGTTGCGCACGCGGAACGTCAGGCGCGTCTGCTCGACGGCGGAGAATACCGATTTCGGGATGTCTACGAAAGCGTAGACGTCCGCGACCGTGTAGGCGTTCAGCGTCACGGTGTTCGCATCCGTGTTGTAGCGATCGCCGACGTGACGTCCGACCACGCCGAGCTCCACCGGCCATGGCGTGAAGAAGCGATAGGATGCGCCGGCATTGGCGACGATGCGCGGCACGTTGGGCGGCGTATTGCCGGAGAAAGAGCCACCGGCGAAATTGTAGTCGGCATAGCGCGCATCGACATAGGCGATATTGCCCCACAGCCGCACGGCGTCCGTCACGCGCACGGCACCGGCGAGCTCCACACCCTTTGACTCCTGCTGTCCGGCGATATTGAGCTGCATGCCGCCAGCGGCTGCGTAGACGTTCTTGCGCAGGATGTCGTAGGCCGAGAACGACCACTCCGCCCTGTTGTCCCAGAACAGATGCTTGACGCCGGTCTCGTAGGTGCGCGACGTCGTCAGGTCGAGCGGCTGGGTAGGCGCGAGCAGGAAGATGTTGTTGGCCGAGACATCGGCGCCGGTCGCGTACTGGCTGAAGAAGGTCAGGCCGGGCACGGCTTCCCAGGTGTAGCCGATGCGACCGGTCACCGGCGCCCAGTCTTTCGAGAACGGGAAGCCCGCCTTCTCAAGACCGCTGACGTTGGTCGAATTGCGATCGAGCCCGATATGCTCTACGCGCAGGCCGCCGATCAGCGCGAAGCTTCGGGTGATCTTCAGCCGGTCCTCGAACGACAGCGCCTCGTTGTCGATCCGCGCCGTCTGTTGCTGCGTCGTGAGCAGGCCATAATAACCACGCGCGGGATCCACCAGCGTGACGGTATCATCGGGGAAGTTGGCTGCACCCGGCCTGACAAAATCGAGATAGCTTGACGACAGAGTCGTGACGAGGCGGTTGTCAAAGCCTGCGATATTCGCATCCCAGGTCAGGTCGGTGATGTTGCCGACGAGGCGCTGGCTGTGTGCGACATAGAAGCGCTCCCGGTCCACCAAATTCGTCGTGGAATTGAACGCCTCGACTTCATTGTTGAACCAGCTGCGCTCGGCGCCATAGGCATAGGCCTGACTCTTCAAGGTCAGGTCGGGCGCCAGCTTCAGCTCGAAACCGCCACGCAGCCACACCTCCTGCGCGACGTTGCGATTATCGAGAACGTTATAGTTGGTGTTGAAGGTGCGATCATCGATCGTGACCGCACCGAGATTCGTGCCGTTGAAGTTGGAGACATAATTGCCGGAGACGATACCCGACGTCGCATGCGAGCCGCTATAGGCCACCGGCACCAGCGGCGCACCCCAATAGGCCTTGCCGCGATCTTCCCGGTACTCGATTGCGCCCCAGACTTTGAGACTGTCCGAGATGCGATAGTTGAGCTGGCCGGAGACGTCGAGCGTCTTGGTATTGGTGTCGTCGGCAAAGCCGTTGAGCGAGGAACGGCTGATGTCGAAGCGGTAGTCCAATCCCTGGACATTGGTGCTACCGCCCGAGCCATAATGCGTGCGGAACGAGTTCAGCGAGTCATATGAAAAGTCCGCCTCATTCTGGACCGGTCCGGTGTGCGGCTGCTTGGTCACGAAATTGATCGCGCCGCCGCTGGCGCCCTCGCCCGACATCAGCGAGGCCGGCCCCTTCAGAAATTCCACGGCTTCGAGATTGGCAGTGTCCGCGATCCGCGAGGTCATGTTCTGCGGGCCGATCTTGATGCCGTTGTAGAGGATATTGATCTGGCTGTTGGTGAAGCCGCGCATCGAGAAGGCCGAGGGCTCTGCCGGATTGTCGCCTGAGGTGACGCCGACGGCGCCCTGCGCGACCTCGGACACGGTGCGATAGCCCTGCTCCCGCATGGTCTCGGCCGAGATCACCTCGACGGTCGCGGGCGTCTCGCGTACGGTCAGGCCGAGGCGCGAGGCGCTTTCGGCCACGGCATTGGTGTTGAGCGGTGTCTGCGCGGCTGCAGCCGGCACGACGGGCTTGGGAGCTGTCGATGCGGTCGCCGACCTGCGCGCGGCCGCGCGCCGTGCGCTCTGCGCCTCCCGGCCGGCCGGCTTGACCTGCTTGCGGGATTGTGCGGGCGACACCTCGACCGGCGGCAGGGGTTCGCGGGCCTGCTGCGCCAGCGCAGCAGGCATATCGACGGCAGCAAACGATGTGAGGGCGGCGGAGGCGAGCAGGAAGGCGCGCGGTCGTACAATACGGGTAGGAGACACAGTTCGAGAAACCTCGGTATGACGTCAGTGGCACGTCACAGCGAACCAAGTCTCAACCTTCAGGGCGTTTCTCGCCCCCGGCTAAGCCAAATGTCTGTACTCCCCGACCGACATCTTCGCGTGTGACCACGGCTGACGGCAGGTCTCCTGGCTCGCGGGTCGTGACCTCTTCGCCGCCTTCCCGGGACCGAGAGCCCAGTGGCTTGTGACGAAGGATTCTCCGCTTACAGTTGCGGGGGCAGCTGCGGCTTTGGGGAAATCCCCGCACCGCATTCCCTTTTCATCCCCGGATGGGGAAACCGTCGCGCGCATCTATGATTAAGAGCGAGAGAGAGTCAATGTGCAGGCTGCGGCGTTCTCGCCGTAACGGTGCAAACGTCTTTGGAGATGCTGAATGGAAGGGGACACCTTCCTCTGGTTGGTCCGGCATGCGGTCGTCGACGGCGTCGCGGGGACGATCCACGCCATGGATGCGCCGGCCGATCTCAGCGACCCGGGCCGCCTCGACGCGCTACGACGGTGTCTGCCGCAGGGGGCCGCGAGCTACGCGAGCCCGGCCCGACGGACCGTCGACACGGCGCACGCCCTCGCGCTCGATCCGATCCTCATGTCCGAATTCAGCGAGCAGGATTTTGGCGAATGGACCGGGCGACGTCATGATGATCTCGCCGCCGCGGGCGGCGACGCCTATCCAAAATTCTGGGCCGATCCGGCCGGCTCAAGGCCTCCGGGCGGTGAAAGCTTCGAAGACCAGATCGCCAGAACCCGCGAAGGACTTCACCGTATCGAAAGAGGATCAGCGATTCTGGTCGTCCATTCCGGCACCGTCCGCGCTGCGCTGTGCATCGCCCTCGATCTCGCACCGCAGGCATCCCTGCGGTTTGGGATCGATCCGCTCTCGCTCACTCGCATCGACCGCCTGTCGAACGGCTGGCGAGTCGTCTCCGTCAATCAAACTATCGCTTGAAGCCGTAAAGCGCGATGAGATTGGGAGGAATCGTCATCGCGCTTTAGGTTGTTGTTTGAGCATGATCTCCGCGCAAACGCGTTCCGCGTTTGTCGCGAGGGAAAACCGCTACGCACTTTTCCGGATCATGCCCTATGCAGGACGATCCGGAACGTTGGCCTGCGCGAACGTCGCCATGCCATTGTGCAGGGCGCAGGCGAGCCGCACCAGCGGCAGTGCGATCGCCGCGCCCGATCCCTCGCCGAGCCGGAGATCGAGGCTGACCAGCGGCTGAACGTTGAGCGCACGAAGTACCAGGCGATGCCCCTGCTCCGCCGACTGGTGCGACGGCAGCAGGAACGGCTGGCATGACGGATTGAGGCGCGCGGCTGCCAGCGCGGCAACCGACACGATGAATCCGTCGATCAAGATCGGAATACGCCGCTGCGCTGCCGCGATGATCGCGCCGCAGATCGCCGCGATTTCGAGGCCGCCGACCGTACGGAGGACCTCCTCCGCAGATGCACCTGCCTTCGTCAAGCCATGCCGCGCAAGTGCAGTGTCGATTACGCGCGCCTTGCGAGCCCGGCCCGCGGCATCAACGCCGGTGCCGCTGCCTGCGATTTCATCGGCACCCACGCCAAGCAGGCTCGCCGCGATCGCTGCCGAAGCCGTGGTGTTGCCAATGCCCATTTCGCCGAGGAGCAGAAGGTCGGGTTGTCCTTCCGCCGCGCGCACCACCGCGCGCTGCCCGCATTCGAACGCAAAGACCAGCTCCACTGGCTCGATCGCAGCTTCCGCACTGAAGTCGCGGGTGCCACAGCGCGGCTTGTCGGTGATGATGCCCGGCACTGGCGATGGCGCCAGCGTGCCCGCGTCCACGACCTCAAGACTTGAGCCCAGTTCACGCGCCAGCACCGAGATCGCCGCACCGCCAGCGGCGAAGTTCGACATCATCGCGATCGTGACTTCCTGCGGATAGGCGGAGACGCCCTGGGCGACGATGCCGTGATCGCCAGCAAAGACGATGATTGGCGCGCGCGCGGCGCGCGGCTGATCCGTCTCCTGCAAGCCCGCAAGGTCGATTGCGACCTGCTCGAGCCGGCCGAGTGCACCGGCCGGCTTGGTCAGTTGCGCCTGCCGCGCGATCGCCGCCTCGCGGTGCGCGGTAGAGATGCCCGGGCATTTCTCGTAGACCCAATTGGGGAGCATGTCGTTGCCTCCGTTCACGCGACCGCGATCGCGTCACGCTCTGCGTTTGAGAATGTAGCTGTCCATGATCCAGCCGTGCCGTTCGCGCGCCTCTTGGCGTACCGCGACGATGCGCGCGCCTATCTCGGCCAATGCACCCGACATGACGACCTGATCGGGCATTCCGAGATAGGCGCCCCACCATATCTGCAGGCCTTCCGGATCGAGTGACTGAAACGCCGTGCCACCATCGAGCATCACGACCACGGTGTCGGTACCGTCAGGCCAGCCGCCTTCGCGCAGGCGCCGCCCTGTCGTCACCAGGAAAGGCTCGCCGATATCGTTCAGCGGCAGCGCGTGCGCCGCGCACAGCGCCTGGATCGAGGTGATGCCGGGGACGACTTCGATCGCCGGCAAAGGGTCGAGCCGTCGCGCGATCCGCAAGGAGGAATCATAGAGCGACGGATCGCCCCAGATCAGCAACGCAACGCGGCCATCATGTCCGAGATGTCCCGCGATCGCCTGCGACCATGTCGCCGCGACCGCGTTGTGCCAGTCGTCGACCCCCTTGCGGTAGTCGGCATCGCCGACATCACGCTCCGGCAGATCGAACTCTGCGAGACGCGTCTCTTTGCTGGTGAGCACATCAGCGCAAATCGTCCGCCGCAGTTCGGCGAGATCGGACTTCTGCGTCCCCTTGCGCGGGATCAGGACAAGGTCGGCCGCGTTGATGGCGCGGATCGCGGCCAGCGTGAGCTGCTCCGGATCGCCGCAACCAATGCCTATCAGAGAAAGCGTCAGCATGATGATGCGTCAACCTCCGCCAGCGCGCCGAACAGGATGACGGCAGCTGTGTTCGCGGGCGCGGCCTGCGCGAGTTCTTCGGCGAGTTTCGCGATGGTCGTGCGTACCAGCCGCTCATCGTTGCGGCCCAGGGATTCCGCAAACAACGCCGGCGTATCCGGCGAAAGACCCTGCGCGATCAGCCTTGCGGCCAGTTCCGGAAACGTGCGCCGGCCCATATAGACCACCGTCGTGGCGTCCGGGTCGGCCAGCGCCGCCCAGTTCAGATTTTGCGGCAACTGCCCGGTCACATCGGCCCCGGTCACGAACTGCACCCGGCGCGCGGTGTTTCGCCGGGTCAGGGGGATGCCGGCTTGCGCCGCCGCGACGCAGGCCGAGGTGACGCCGGGCACGATCTCGTAGCCGATCCCCGACACCCGAAGCGTCTCGATCTCCTCCTCGAGCCGGCCGAAGATGCCGGCATCGCCGGATTTCAACCGCACCACGCGTGCGCCGGTCGCCGCATAATCAACCAGCAGGCGGTTGACGTGCTGCTGCTTGGTCGAAGGCCTCCCGGCGCGTTTTCCGACCGCCACCAGATTGGCGCCGGGCCTGGCAAGCTCGAGGATCGCACCGGAAGCGAGATCGTCGTAGAGCACGACGTCGGCCTCGCGCAGCCGCGCGGCGCCCTTGAGCGTCAAAAGCTCGGGATCGCCGGGACCGGCAGAGATGAAGGAGACGAAGCCGCTCACCGGTCCTCCGAAATCAGATGAAAGAAGGTGCCCGTCGCATGCCCGCGCCGCGATCCGGTCTCCGCGACAACAGCGCCTGTCGCGTCACGCACGATCGCAAGCGGTACATCAGGCTGCGCGAGAATCGTCGAATAATGGAATTCATGACCGCGCAGGCGTGCGCCGGGCTGACGTCCCGGCATCGGCGCCGCGAGCTCGGCCAGCCGATAGCCGAGATGCATGCGCCGCTTGGCAAAGCTCGTCTGAAGGCCCAGAAGGCTCAGCATCTCGTGCCGCGCGCCGTCGGCGTCGGTCAGGGCCGCGCCCATCACCATGTAGCCGCCACATTCGCCGTGCACCGGCCGCGTCTCGGCGAAGGCGCGCAAACGCTCGCGGAAGCGCGTATTCGCCGCGATGCGACCGGCGTGCAATTCCGGATAGCCGCCGGGCAGCCAGCACACGTCGGCGCTCGCATCGGGCCCCTCATCGGCGAGCGGTGAGAAGGGCAGGATCTCGGCACCGGCGGCGCGCCAGGCCTCGAGCATGTGCGGATAGACGAAGGAGAACGCCGCATCGCGCGCCAGTGCAATGCGCTGGCCGGGCGGCGTAACGCTAAGCCGGTTCGTGATGGGCTGCGATGTCCATGCGGATGCAGCGCCTAGCACGGCGTCGAGATCGACGTGCTCGCCGACGAAGCGCGCGGCCTCACCGATCAGGCGACCGATCTCCATCTGCTCCTCCGCCTGCACCAGGCCGAGATGCCGCTTCGGCAGGCTGATCTCGGCATGACGCGGCAGCGCGCCGAACACGGCAATGCCCGCATCCTTCAACGCACGCCGCACGAGGTCCTCATGCCGCAGGCTCGCGACGCGGTTGAGCACGACGCCTGCAAGCTGCACACCGCGGCGAAAATCTCGCAGGCCCGCGGCAATCGCCGCGGCTGTCTGCGCCTGGCCGGACGGATCGATCACCAGCAGCACGGGCCAGCCCATCATCTCCGCGATGTCGGCGGTGGCACCGGTGCCCGAGACGCCGCGCGCAGCGACGCCGTCGAACAGGCCCATCGAGCCCTCGGCCAGTACGAGATCGGCATTCGCACCGCGGCTGACGAGATCTTCGATCGTCGCGCGATCCATCGCCCAGCTGTCGATGTTGACGGAGGCGCGTCCCGTGGCGGCCGCATGAAAGGCCGGGTCGATGTAATCGGGGCCGCTCTTGAAGCACTGCACCTTGAGGCCGCGATCGCGATAGGCGCGTGCGAGCGCCAGCGTCAGCGTCGTCTTGCCGACGCCGGAAGCCGGCGCCGAGATGACGAGACCTGTCGCCATCACGATGCCTCCGGAAAGCGCGGCGCAGGACCAACCGGCCGGTAGCGGCGGTCGTAGTCGGCTGCATAAAGGCGGCTCTCGGAGAACTCCTCCGAGCCAAGCGTGCGACCCACCAGGATGAGCGCCGTGCGTTCGAGCTCGGTGCCGACGGCCGCATCGAGCGTTGCGAGCGTGGCGCGCACGATGCGCTGGTCCGGCCAGCTCGCGCGCCAGACGATCGCCACCGGACAGTCCGCGCCATAATGCGGCTTCAGATCCGCGACGACCTTGTCGAGCAGATGGATCGAGAGATGGATTGCGAGCACCGCGCCGGTCGCGGCAAAAGTCGCGAGCTTCTCACCCTCCGGCATCGCGCTCGCCCGGCCTGGCGTGCGCGTCAGCACCACGGACTGCGCAAGCCCTGGCAACGTCAGTTCGGCCTCCAATGCCGCCGCAGCAGCCGAGAACGAGGGCACGCCCGGCGTGACGGTGAAGGGAATGCCGAGAGCACGCAGGCGGCGCAATTGCTCACCCATCGCCGACCAAATCGACAGGTCGCCCGAATGCAGCCGCGCAACGTCCTTGGCTTCCGCATGGGCACTGGCGATCTCAGCGATGATCTCGTCGAGCGACAGCGGCGCCGTATTGACGATCCGCGCGCCCTTCGGGCAGTGCGCCAGGACGCCTTCGGGCACGAGCGAGCCCGCATAGAGGCACACCGGCGAGGCCGCGATCAGATCGCGCCCGCGCAAAGTGAGGAGGTCGGCGGCGCCCGGACCCGCCCCAATGAAATGCACGGTCATTCGCCGTCTCCCTCCGCAATCGCCGCGGTCGCGGTCCGGTCCCGCGAGACCACGCGCGGCGCAACCAGTCTCGCGTCACGGCCCGCTGCCGCGAGCGCGACGGCTTCCGCCACCGAGCCGGTACCGAATTTTTCCTTGATGCGCTTTGACTGCGTCGGCGTCGTGATGCCGGCGAGCACATCGACCGAAACAGCCATGATCGGCAGGTTGAATTCGCCCGCCAGCAACTTCAGCGCCGCGCTGTCCGCCTTGTCGCTGACGGTTGCAACGGCCGCGAGACCTTTCACACCGCCCGCGGCGAGAAGTGCCTCGCGCAGTGCGGCGAGCGTGGCGTCGCGCTTGAAGCCGAGCCCTGCGACCTTCATCGCACCACGCTCCATTGCACGACCGGCCGCGCCGCCTCCCAGGACCGGTAGCGCCCCAACGGGCCCG
Organism: Bradyrhizobium sp. UFLA05-125; assembly: GCF_059803515.1. NCBI lineage: Bacteria > Pseudomonadati > Pseudomonadota > Alphaproteobacteria > Hyphomicrobiales > Nitrobacteraceae > Bradyrhizobium > Bradyrhizobium sp. UFLA05-125. The sequence goes on from NZ_JBANBJ010000015.1 coordinate 101,989, forward strand.
CATGCGCGATCTCGACCCGCATTAGTTCGCCGCCAAGGCGCCGGTTTAGCTCCACCAGCAGCGTTTCCGTCTCTAGCGTCACGGCGTGCGCCACCAGCCGCGTGCCCGGCGCAATCCGCGACCAGACGGCGTCGAACATTGTGGCATCGAGGCCGCCGCCGATGAATACGGCATCAGGTGTCTCAAGGCCGGACAAAACGCCCGGCGCAGCTCCCACGACCACAGTGATTCGATGCGCTAGTCCGAAAGCCGCGGCATTGCTGCGGATGTTCGCAGCGCGATCCTCGCGCGCCTCGATCGCCATTGCCGCGCCGCCGCACACGGCCCATTCCACCGAGATCGAGCCGGAGCCCGCGCCGACGTCCCAGAGACGTTCGCCCGGCCGCGGCGCCAGCGCGGACAAGGCCAGCGCGCGTATCGCTCGCTTCGTGATCTGGCCATCATGCACAAAGAGATCGTCGGCAAGGCCGGAGCTGCGGGCAATGCCATTCAGGCCCCTCGCCTCCAGCGCGACCGCAACAAGGTCGCCAGGCTCGGCTGTATGAGCATCTGTACGGTGCGTCACGATACGCTCGCGCTGGCCGCCGAGCGCGAATAGCGTCCAGAACGGCGATGCGCCCCAGCCCCGCTCCGTCAGCCACTTCGCGAGATCGCCGGCCGCCTTGCCGTCGCGCACGAGGCAGATGATCCGCGCGCCATTTGCGAGATGCGGCACCAGGCGCTCGAACGGGGCGGCATGGAGCGCAACGCAGATGCAAGACTCGAGTCGCCAGCCCAGCCTCGCCGCGGCAAGCGAGAATGTCGACGGCGAGGAATGCGCGATCCACTCACCCGCTTCCAATCTCTCGGCGAGGCTGGCGCCGGCACCGTGCCAGAACGGATCGCCCGACGCGAGCACCACGGTGGGCCGGCCGCGGCAGCCCAGCACGACATCGGCATCGAACGGCACTGGCCACGGGTGGCCACGATCGGTTATGCCTGCAAGCGCAAGATGGCGCTCGCCGCCGAACACCGTCTCGGCCCTGGCAAGTGCCTTTCGGCTTGCCTCGGAGAGGCCGGCAAGGCCATCTTCGCCGATACCGATGATGGTCAGCCAGGGATCAGCCATGACGCGCGCCCTCATTCTGGGCGGAACGAGTGATGCCAATGCGCTCGCCGCGGAGATCGCGCGCGCCGGCGTCGATGCGATCTATTCCTACGGCGGCCGCACCCGCGCGCCGGCCGGACAACCGCTGCCGATCCGCACGGGTGGCTTTGGCGGTGTGAGCGGACTTGCGGATTACATCCGGCAAGAAGGCATCACGCATGTCATCGACGCCACCCATCCCTTTGCAGCGGAGATGAGCCGCAACGCCGCCCTGGCGTGCGCGGAAACGCATACGCCCCTTGTCGCGCTCGAACGCGCGCCGTGGATCAAAGCCCCCGGTGATCACTGGATCGAGGTCGCCGACATCGCCGCCGCCCTCGCGGCCCTGCCCGAGACGCCGGCGCGCGTCTTCCTCGCGATCGGCCGGCAGCATATCGCCCCATTCCGCGAGAAGCCGCAGCACGCCTACACATTGCGATTCGTGGATCCGCCCGAGGGAACGCTGCCGTTTGACGCCGAAATCATCGTGTCGCGTGGGCCGTTCACCTACCAGGGCGAAGTCGAGATGCTGCGATCGCGTGGCATCGCATGGATCGTCGCCCGCAATTCCGGCGGCGATGGCGCGCGCGCCAAGATCGACGCGGGCCGCGCGCTTGGCCTGCCCGTCATCATGATCGCGCGGCCGCACCTGCCCCGACGGCATCGCGTCGAAAGCGTGGCCGAGGTCATGGCGTGGCTCGGTCATCGGACCTGCCTCGGCGCATAGACCCAGCGACCAACGCGGCGCGTCTGCGAATTGCCGACGATGACGAGCGTGCGCATGTCGGCCATCCCGGGCGTCGCCTCGTTGAGCGTGACCGTCTCGATCCGCTCGTCCGGCGCGCTGATCGCGCGGGCGAAGATCACCAGCCGTTCGCCGCAGCCCGCCTCCCTCAATACCGCGAGCGCTCGGCCAAAGCCTTCCGGCCGGCTCGCCGAGCGCGGATTGTAGAGCGCGATTGCGAAGTCCGCCTCGGCTGCAAGCCGCAGGCGCTTCTCGATCAATGGCCACGGCTTGAGATTGTCGGAGAGATTGATCGCGCAAAAATCGTGGCCGAGCGGCGCGCCTGCGCGCGCAGCAGCGGCCAGCATCGCGGTCACGCCAGGCAGAACGCGGATCGGAAGCTTCTGCCATTCTGGAGCCTGTTCAAGCGCCTCGAATACGGCCGACGCCATCGCGAACACGCCGGGATCACCGGAGGACACCACGACGACGTTTCGTCCCTCGGCCGCGAGCCGCAGTGCCTCGCTCGCGCGCTGAAGCTCCACGCGATTGTCGGACGGATGCAGCGTCAGTCCATCCCTGGGAGCAACACGCCCGACATAGGGCGCGTAGCCCACCACATCAGTCGCAGCAGCAAGGGCGGCGGAAACCTCCGGCGTCACCAGCGCCTCGTCGCCGGGCCCAAGCCCCGCAATAGTCAGCGTTCCCATCATTCGCCCGCGTCCATTCGCCGCCCGCGGCCGTGCACCAGCACGATCGCGAAATAGGGACAGTCGGCTTCGTCGATCTCGGCGAGCCGCACGACGCGTTCGCCGGGCATGGTGCCGCGCTCGACCAGCCAGGCATCGTCGAGCCTGCCGGCGGAAGCAAGCGCACGGCGCACCTTCTGCAGGTTGCGCCCCGTCTTCATGATGACGAGCGCATCGGAATTACACATGCGCTGCTCGAGCTCGTCCTCGGCGAGCGTCCCCATCAGCACCGTCGTCACGTCGTCGCCGAGCGCGATCGGCTGGCCGACCGCGTTCCAGCAACCGGCCATGCCGGGAATGCCGGCGATCACCTCGATCTCGACACGCCCCTGCAGGCGCGCGTGCAGATGCATGAAGGAGCCGTAGAAATAAGGATCGCCCTCGCAGAGCACCACGACGTCGATCGCGCGTGCCAGCCGCGCCAGCCGCTCCGCCCATTCGTCGTAGAATCCGCCGAGCAGTCGCATATATTCCGGACTGTCGAAGGCAATCTCCGTCGTGACCGGATATTCCATCGGATATTCGGTGACATCGGCCGCAAGCATGCCCTCGACGATGCGTCGCGCCTGGCCCGGACGGCCTTGCTTACGAAAATAAGCGACGTGCCTGGCCGCACGCACCTCGCGATCGGCGCGGACGCTCATCAGGTCGGGATCGCCAGGCCCAAGGCCGCAACAGATGATACGCCCCATCTTCATTCGTTCCGGCTTGCCAGCGCATTCACGGCAGCAACGGTGATCGCCGAGCCACCGAGCCGCCCCTCGACAGTCAATGCCGGCGTTGGAGGATTCGTCATCAACGCCGCCTTGGATTCGGCCGCGCCGACGAAGCCGACCGGACAGCCTATGATCGCCGCTGGCCGCGGACAGTCGCGGTCCTCCAGCATGTTGAGCAGGTGAAACAGCGCGGTCGGCGCGTTGCCGATGGCGACGATCGCACCTTCAAGATGCGGACGCCAGAGTTCGAGCGCCGCCGCCGAGCGCGTGTTGCGCATGGCGTGCGCCAGCGCGGGCACGGCGGGATCACCGAGCGTGCAGATGACGGCATTGCCGGCCGGCAACCGCGCGCGCGTGATTCCCTCCGACACCATGCGCGCATCGCACAGGATCGACGCGCCCTTCTCGAGCGCCACGCGCGCGGTGCGCGCCATGCCCGGCGTGAAACGGATATGGGCCTCGAGCCCAACCATTCCAGCGGCATGGATCATGCGCACAACGACCTGCTCTTCGTCCGGCGCGAAGCGCGCGAGGTCGGCTTCGGCACGGATGGTCGCAAAGGATTGTCGATAGATCGCCGCGCCGTCGGTCTCGTACACGTGCGCCATCAGCGCCCTCCCATGAGCAGGGAAGGATTCTTGACGATGGCGGTGCCGCTCAGTCCGCGCAGCACCGGCGCATCACGGGTCGAGCCGGAGCGGACGAGGTCGAATCCATCGCGGGTCGCAACCAGCGTGAGCGTTGCCGGTCCCGAATGCGCACACCCCTTGGCGCAACCGGACACGTGAAGCCGTGCATCGGGTGCGATCTTCGGCGCGAGCGCTGCCGCAAGCGCGCGCGTATCGGCATGCGCCTCGCGGCAACGCGGTGCGCCACTGCAGGCGATCACGCGCAGCGCGGGATCATCGGCCTCGGTAATGAGGCCTTCACCGCCCGGCATGTCACGCATGCCCTCCGCCAAAACCATCCGCCACGGCGTCATACGCAGCGCCGGGGCACGAGAGGCAAGACGAGTGAGCGCCGAATGCGGTAACTGGCCGAACGCGACACCCACGATCGCGCCATGCGGATAAAGACCGGGACGCGGCGCAACGGCTGCGGCGGCCGGCAGCGACTCGCCGCGCAAGGCGTCGAGCAATTTCGCGCCGTCGGCGATATGCGCCGCCATGCGTCCTCGTCCACCCTTGGCGCCGCCGGATGCCACGAACCATTCTGCCAGCGCGAGCGCGGCGGACACAGCCTCTATGCGTGTGACGGACCGGCCAAGTTGCGCGCCGTCGGCACGCACCGTCAGCCCTCCCGCGCGGTCGCGTTCGATCCGGATATCCGCGGACGCGCCAGCCAGCACACGCTCACAGCCATCATCGATAGCGAAACCGAACTTGGTCGGAAGATCGAGCGCGCTGTCGGCCAGGGCCTGCTCGAGCTCGTCGGCCATCAAGCAGGTGTCGTCGTCGACGTTCCAGAATGGCGTCACCAGAATATTGCGTCGCGATTCGGTATCGGGGTCCGAATCCAGCAGGCCCAACTGCTTGAGGCCATCGAGGAGAGGCAGATGCGCCACCTCGGTCACACCCCTCACTTGAAGATTGGCCCGGCTGGTCACGTCGATCAAACCGTTGCCATAGCGCGCGGCAAGGCTCGCAATGCCCGCCGCCTGCGTCGCCACCAGCCGACCGCCATGCGGACGCACGCGCACCACGAGGCCATCGCCCGACAGCATCGGCCGCAGCGCGCCGGGGCACCAGCCTTTGATCGCGACTGCGCTCATGAGGCCTCCTTCAGCGCTGCCGCGATCGAGTTGCGGCGCGTCTTCCAGAGCGAGGCTTCATGCAGTCGGGTGAAGCAGGTTTCCATCGCAGCCAATGCGGCCGGATTTTCCTGCGCCATGAACGTCCGAACATCGTCATTGCCGAGGGTCGCGTCATAATAGAGATCGAACAGATGCGGTGGCACGGCGCCCGCCAGATGCGCGAATGCGGCCATATGCTCGAGCGTCGCTGTGATCTCGGCAGCGCCGCGAAAACCATGGCGCATCATGCCTGCGATCCAGTCCGGATTGGCGGCGCGGGCGCGGGCGACGCGCGAAATCTCCTCCGTCAGCGCGCGCGCCTGCGGCTGGTCGGGCCGCGTCGCGTCGAGGTGATAGAGCGATGGCGCGGCCGCACCTAACCTTGCCGCCGCCGCTGCAACGCCTGCTTCATGCGCGGCATAGTCGGCGGCGAGCAGCAAATCCGTCTCCGGTAGATCTTGTATATGGACGAAGGCGTCGGCGCTCGCGAGCCTCGTCTCGATGCCGGCGCGATCGGGCCGCATCTCGCCATCTGATGACAACGCCCAGGATGATGCCGACAGCCAGGCCTCGCCGGCCGCCGCACGCGAGTCTTGCGTGAAGACATCCGGTATCGAGGACAGGCCGACGCCGTATTGTCCGGGACGTGGCCCGAACACGCGCGCGACGCGCATGCGATAGGGATTTTCGTCGCCCTCGTCGTCGCGCTTCGAGAGCGCTTCGCTGGCTGCGTCGAACAATTGCGCGAGGCTCGAGAAGACGTCGCGGAACAGGCCAGACACCCGCAGCGTGACGTCGATGCGGGGACGGCCGAGCTCGGCCGGAGCGATGATGTCGTAGCCGGTCACACGTCCCGACCCGTGATCCCAGTGCGGCGCGAGACCGGCCAGATGCAGCGCCATCGCAAACTCCTCACCGGCCGTGCGCATGGTGGCGGAACCCCAGAGATCGACGACAAGCCCTTTCGGCCAGTCGCCATGATCCTGCAGGTGACGGCGCAACAGTTCTTCCGCAAGCCTGATACCTTGCGCATGCGCCGACGGCGTCGGCACGGCGCGCGGATCGACGGCAAACAAGTTGCGTCCGGTCGGCAGCACGTCCTGGCGCCCGCGATACGGCGAGCCCGCAGGCCCGGGCGCGACGCGGCGGCCGGACAACGCGGCGATCAGCGCGTCCCTCTCCGCTTCGCCGCAAGTCCCCCGGCCGAACACATGCAGGCCGTCTCCGAACTGGCTTTCCTTGAGATCGCAGACGAAACGATCGATGCGGGGGATCGCTTCGGCCGATGCAGCCGTTGCGGCGAGGCCGAGATCGGCGTCGAGGCCGGCCGCGTGCGCCTCGTCGCGGATCGCAGCAATGAGCCGCTGCCGGCGCGCGGGATCGAGACCATCGGCAGTCGAATATTCGTCGAGCAATTGCTCGAGCCGGCGCAGGCCCTCCGGCACAGCGGACTTCGTCAGCTGTGGCGGGAGATGGCCGATCGTGACCGCGCCGGTGCGCCGCTTGGCCTGCGCCGCCTCGCCGGGATCGTTGACGATGAAGGGATAGATGACAGGCAGATCGCCGATCAGCGCCTCGGGCCAGCAGGACGACGACAGCGCCACGGATTTTCCCGGCAGCCATTCCAGCGTGCCATGCGCGCCCATGTGCACGACGGCGTCGATGCGCTGCTGCCGGAGCCAGAGATAGAACGCGACATAGGCGTGACGCGGCGTGCGCGAAAGATCGTGATAGTCGGCGTCACGGTGACTGACCTCGCCGCGCTCCGGCTGCACTGTGATGATCGCCTTGCCGCTTTCGATCGCCGCGAAATGAAATTCGCCGCCGCGGCAGCTCGGATCGTCCTCGGGTGCACCCCAGGCACGCTCGAGGTCATCCTGCAATGCCCGTGGAAGGCAGGAAAGCGCCGCGCGATAGTCGGCGACGCTCCACGTCAACTCCTGTTTCGGCAAGACATCGCCGAGCGCACCCTGCGGCTCGACGTCGAAACCGGCCTCACCGAGATCACTGAGCAGCGCTTCAACGGAAGCGAGCGCGTCGAGCCCGACCGCATGGGCGATCTGGTGCGGCCGACCGGGATAGTTGGAGAGCACGATCGCCGGCCGCTTCTCCCCCGCCGGCTTTTCCGCGAGCCGCTGCCAGGCGGCCACGCGCGCAACGACGGCAGCGATGCGCTCATCGTCCGGCCGATGGGCAAGGTGCGAAAACTGCAAATCAGGATCGCGCTCGCCGGCCGACTTGAAGCTCACCACCCCCGCGAACACGCGGCCGTCGACCTCCGGCAGCACGACGTGCATCGCGAGATCGCCCGGCGAAAGCCCGCGGAGCGATTCGGCCCAGTCCTCGCGCCGTGCCGTGGAGAGTGCGACCTGGAAGACCGGACACGATGCAGCATCGAACGGCGTCGCGCCGTCGTCGCCAGCTGCGGAGAACGCGGTCGCATTGACGATGGCCGCCGGCGGATGCTGCGCAAATTGCGCGTGCAACCAGTGGGCGACGTCAGGTGCCTTCAACGACGTCACGAACACGCCGTGGGCATCAAATCCCTTCTGCCTCAGCGCTGCGATCAGCGCATCGACCGGCGCCGTGTCCGCGGCCGTAAGATACGAGCGGTAGAAGGTCACGAACGCGCGAGGTTTTCCGTCAGGATCGGGCAATGCCCCGACAACACCGCGCCCCGGCTCGTAGAAACCGATCTCGGGGACCTCGATCTCACCAACGACGGGCCCCGCATAGAGACCCGAGGCCAGCCCAAGCTGCGCGATCGCGGCTTGTGCGGCAACCGGTCCGCCCTTGTCGCAGAGCACCTTGAGCCGTCTGAGCGTCGAGACCGGCAACGTCGAGAACGCATCCAGCCGTTCATCGTCGCGACCATCCGCCGGCAACACGGCAAGCGCGATTCCGCGGTCTTTCGCCAGTTGATGCAGGGCCGCGAGCCCATAGGCCCAATAGGACTCGCCGCCGATCAGGCGCACCAGAATGCCGCGCGCTTGCGACAGCGTCCGCTCGATATAAGTGTCGATCGACAGCGGATGACGCAGCTCGGCGAGATTGGCGAGCCGCAGCGACGGCAGGCCAGCGCGCCCTCGCCGCCAGCCGGCAGCGAACGCGGCGAGATCGGAATCCGAGAACGAGAGCACCACGAGATCGGCCGGGTCCTGCCCGATGTCCCTTGGCGTCGCGGTCTCCTCCAGACCACGGCTCTCGCGGAAAACGACGTGCATCAGATGCCGAGTCCTTAAATGCCAAGCCCTGCCTTGATCGCCGCCTCGTCGATATCGCCATGCTCGCCGATCACGACCAGCTTCGATTGCCGGGGAGACGCGCCCCAGGGCTGATCGAACTGGTGCCGAACCCGCTCGCCGACCGATTGCAGCAACAGCCGCATAGGCTTACCCTTGACCGCGATATAGCCTTTTGCACGCAACACGTTCTGCTCGCGCGCCAGCCGCTGCACCGAGGCGATCAGCGCCTCGACGTCGACGACCTCAGGCAGATCGATCACGACGGAGTTGAAATCGTTGTGCTCGTGCTCGTCCTCGCCGTCGTGATGCGATGGGCGCGCGGCGAGATCGTCTTCGGCCGCCGCTTCAAGGCCGAGGATGACGCGCAGATCGACCGCGCCGTCGACCACGGGGAGCATAGGCACCGGACGCGGCATCTCCGCTGCGATCGCCGCCTTGGCTGCTTCGAGGCCTGCCGCACCTGCGAGGTCGGCCTTGGTCAGGAGCACGATATCGGCGCAGGCGATCTGGTCCTCGAACACCTCCGACAGCGGCGTCTCGTGATCGAGATTCTCATCCGCCGCGCGCTGCGCTTCCACCGCATCCGGGTCCGGCGCGAAGCGTCCGGCTGCGACCGCCTCGGCGTCGGCCAGCGCAATCACGCCATCGACCGTGATCCGCGAGCGGATTTCCGGCCAGTCGAACGCCTTCAGCAGCGGCTTCGGCAAGGCCAGCCCCGACGTCTCGATCAGGATGTGATCCGGCCTCACCTGGCGCGCGAGCAGTTGTTCCATCGCTGGAATGAAATCGTCGGCCACGGTGCAGCAGATGCAGCCATTGGCGAGCTCGACGATGTTTTCCTCTGGGCAATTGGCATCGGCACAGGATCTCAGGATCTGGCCGTCGACACCTTCACTGCCGAACTCGTTGACGAGCACCGCGAGCTTCTTGCCGTTGGCATTGCTGATCAGATGCTGGATCAGCGTCGTCTTGCCTGATCCCAGAAAACCCGTGACGACCGTGACCGGGACTTTTGCGAGCGTGTTCATTCGGCGGCCTCCGGCACGACGGCGATGGGGGGAATGCGGGCAAGCGATTGCTTGCGGAAGATTTCGGGACGGCTGCGCCATGGCACGATGCCGTCGGGCGCTGCGGCGTAGGCCGAAGCGCCTGCGATCACGTCGTTCGCATTGGCATCCGACAGGCGGCCATAGACATAGGACCATCGACCGGGCGCGCTGAGAGCTACCGAGCAGCCCTGGCTACAGGCCGACAGGCATTCGACGGGAACCAGGTTGACGCCTTCGGGCACGCCGGCGTCGAGGATCGCGGCATGCAGCCGTGCGCCGGGCGTGGTTTCGCCTTCGCCGAGTGTCTGCCCGGCGCGGCAGGTGATGCAAACGTGAAGTGTAACGGCCATCGCCCCTTCCAGGATATCTGCGGGAGGCGATGAGGCGCACGAACCGCTCGAGAGAGGGTCCGTTTCCCCGTCGCGGAACACCCCGTCCGCCGGTCCAAAAACATTCGCGCTGGCAGGTCTCCCGGCTTGCGGAGCAGGTTTTTTCCCTTCGATCCCCGCCTTCCCGATCCCCCATGGGATCAGTGGCTTCGGGCATCTCTCCGGTCACGGTCGCGGGGGCGGCTGCTTTTCGAACACGAATCTTGCCGATACGAGCCCTATCGCATTCCCTCTTCGCCTGTCGTAGGACAGGAACCAACGCTGGCCCACCATTTGCCCATGGCCGCCACTTGTCAAGCCGAAGGACCATTTCAGATGACGCCTGAACCGGATACCCCAGCGGTGGACAACACGGACGCCCGGCATGCTGCGAAAATGGCGAAAATCAAGGTCGCCCGCGACAAGATCATGGCGACCAAGAGCGGCGAAAAGGGACTGATCATCGTCCATACCGGCGCGGGCAAGGGCAAGTCCTCCTCCGCTTTCGGAATGATCGTTCGCTGTGTCGCACATGGCTTCCCTTGCGCGGTCGTCCAGTTCATCAAGGGCGCGTGGGATACCGGCGAGCGGCGGCTGCTCACCGGGCATTTTGGCGATCTCTGCCAGTTCCACGCCATGGGCGAAGGCTTTACCTGGGAGACGCAGGACCGCGCCCGCGACATCGCCGCCGCGCGCGCCGGCTGGGATAAGGCGAAGGAGCTGATATCGGACGAACGCCTGCGCATGGTCGTGCTCGACGAGATCAACATCGCGCTGCGCTACGACTATCTCGATATCGCCGAGGTCGTCGATTTCCTGAAAACGCAGAAGCCACCGCTGACGCATGTCGTCCTCACCGGGCGCAACGCCAAGGACGAGCTGATCGAGATCGCCGATCTCGTCACCGAGATGACGCTGGTGAAACATCCGTTCCGCTCCGGCATCAAGGCGCAAGCGGGCGTCGAGTTCTGAGACTTCGATGGCGCGCGCATTGATGATCCAGGGAGCGGGCTCGGACGTGGGCAAGTCGCTCGTCGTCGCGGGCCTTGCGCGTGCCGCAAAGCGCCGCGGCCTGCGCGTGCTCCCGTTCAAGCCGCAGAACATGTCGAACAATGCGGCCGTCACCGTCGACGGCGGCGAGATCGGCCGTGCGCAGGCGCTCCAGGCGCTCGCCGCCGGCGTCGAGCCGCACACCGACATGAATCCGGTGCTGCTCAAGCCCGAGACCGATGTCGGAGCGCAAATCATCGTGCAGGGCAAGCGCATCGCGACCGCACGCGCCCGCGACTACGCCGCGATGAAGCCTTCGCTGATGGGCGCCGTGCTCGAAAGCTTCGAACGGCTGAAGGCGCGCACCGATCTCGTGCTGGTCGAAGGCGCCGGCAGCCCGGCCGAGGTCAATCTGCGCAAGGCCGACATCGCCAATATGGGCTTTGCGCGGAAAGCCGATGTGCCCGTCGTGCTGATCGGCGACATCGACCGCGGCGGCGTCATCGCGCAACTCGTCGGCATCAAGGCCGTAATCGATCCTGACGATGCCGCGATGATCCAGGGGTTCATCATCAACAAGTTTCGCGGCGATCCCACGCTGTTCGATGACGGCTACCGCCTGATCCAGGACAGGACATCCTGGCGCGGTTTTGGCGTGCTGCCCTGGTTCGCGCGCGCCGGCGAGTTGCCGGCCGAGGATGCACTGGGATTGGGCGAGGCGCGGAAGCCCGGCAAAAGCAAGATCGCGTTTCTGGCGCTATCGCGGATCGCCAATTTCGACGATCTCGATCCGCTCAAGGTCGAGCCCAACGTTGACCTCGTGATGGTCCGCCCGGGCGAGGCGATTCCCGGAGACGCGCGGCTCGTCATCATTCCCGGCTCGAAATCAACGCGCGGCGACCTCGCCTTCTTGCGCGCGCAAGGCTGGGACATCGATCTCCTCGCGCATCACCGCCGTGGCGGCCATGTGCTGGGTGTCTGTGGCGGCTATCAGATGCTCGGTCACAGCGTGGATGATCCCGAAGGCATCGAGGGCCCAGCCGGAGAGACGGCAGGTCTTGGCCTTCTCGATGTTACGACGGTGATGTCGCCGCAAAAGACGCTCACGCGCGTCACCGCGCGCCATGCCGGAACCAGCGAGCCCATCGACGCCTACGAAATTCACATCGGCCGCACCGAAGGGCTGGATCGCGCGCGTCCCTTCGCAATGCTCGACGGCGCGCCGGAAGGCGCGATCTCCGGCGATGGGCGCGTGCACGGCAGCTATCTGCACGGCCTGTTCACGTCGGACGGTTTCCGCATGGCGTTCCTCGCGCAGCTCGACATTCCCTCGGCCGATCAGCCCTATCACGCCCGGGTGGAGAGCGCGCTCGACGCGCTCGCCGATCACATCGAGGCGCATCTCGACGTCGAAGGCCTGCTCGCGCTGGCGCACTGAGCGTCAGCCCGCGAGCGCCGATTCAAGGCGCGACCATTCCGCCTCATCGCCCGGCAGCCCGAGGCGCAGCCAGCCCGGCCGCGCGCTGAAGACGCGCGACCAGATCTTGCTGCGCGCGAGCTTGTCCTGTGCAGCAAGCGCATCACCTGCATCGTAGAGCCGGAACAGCGGCGTGCCACCGATCAGCCGCCATCCTTGCGCCGTCGCCGCCGTATCGAGCCGTACGCAGTCGCGTTCGAGCCGCGATGTCGTCGCCTTGGCCCATTCGCGATCCAGCAACGCGCGCCGACCGACGGCTATCGCGGCACCCGAAACCGGCCACGGCCCTGCCATCGCCGAGAGCGCTGCAATGTCTCCTTCCGCGCCGAGCACGAAGCCGAGCCGCAAGCCGGCCAGCCCATAGAACTTGCCGAACGAGCGCAGGATCAGAAGACCGCCCTGCCCCGCTTCAGGCGCGAGCGAGAGTTCGGGCAGCGCATCGGCAAAGCTTTCGTCGATCACGAGGTGGCCAACGCGCGGCAGCAGTGCGAGGAGGTCAGCTCGCTCATGGTGCCGACCATCGGGATTGTTGGGATTGACGACGACGGCGAGATCGGCGCCCGCGAGCGCGTCGAGATTGGACACCTCGGCAACGTCCCAGCCGGCGGAAGAAAGCACTGCAGCGTATTCGTTGTAGGTCGGCGCGAGAATGCATGCCCGGCCCCTGCGCGACAAAGCCGGCAGGCACTGGATCGCGGCCTGCGCGCCGGCCATGGCGAGCAGCGGCGCCCTCGTCGCATACGCCTGCCGCGCCGCTTCCTGCAGCGCTTCGATCTCGGACCGCGACGGCAGCGCACTCCATGCGCGCTGCTCAATCTCGCCCACGGGATAAGGCTGCCGGTTGATGCCGGTCGACAGATCGATCCAGTCCTCGATGCGGCCGCCGAACCGTTGCATCGCGGAGTCGAGATTGCCACCATGCTCGCGCATCGCCGCCCTCAGACCAATGCCAATGCTGCGAGCAAGCCGCCAAGCAGCAGCATCGCGCGAATATAGAGCTTCATGCCCAAGCGGACATCAGCGCCAAGCGGATCGCGCGCGCCCGCGTTCAGCCAGGGCTCGTCGGTCAGGGTGCCATGATAGCTGCGTGGGCCGCTCAGGCGCACGCCAAGCGCGCCCGCCATTGCCGCTTCCGGCCAGCCGGCATTGGGCGAGCGATGACGGTTCGCATCGCGCGACATGCAGGACAAGGCCGTTGAGGGTTTCGCGGTCACCAGCGCGAACAACAGGCCCGTCAGCCGCGCCGGGATGAAATTGGCGACGTCGTCGATGCGCGCGGCCGCCCAGCCGAACCAGAGGTGGCGCTCGGAGCGATGGCCGATCATGGAATCCAGCGTGTTGATCGCCTTGTAGCCAAAGATGCCGGGCAGGCCGAGCAGCGCGCCCCAAAACACCGGCGCCACGATGCCGTCGGAGGCGTTCTCCGCAAGGCTCTCCAGCGCCGCACGCGATATCCCCGCTTCGTCCAGAGACGCGGGATCGCGGCCGACGATTTGCGCGACCGCAAGCCGCGCCGCGTCGATGTCGCCCGACTGCAATGGCTGCGCGACGGCGGCGACGTGATCGTGGAGCGAGCGCAGGGCAACCAGCGGCCAGGCCAAAATGCCGAGCAGAACGGCGCGGCCCCATTCGGAAACGAGCCAGCTTTGCACCAGCCAACCGATGCCGGCGCACAGCGTGATCACCAGCAGTGCGGCGGCAACGCCGGCCATGCGCCGCGTTGCCGGCGCATCCGCCGGTCTGTTCCAGTTGCGATCGAGCAGAGCGATCAGCCTGCCGATCCAGGTCACGGGATGGCCGATGCGCGCAAACAATGCGGCGGGCCATCCCCAGATGGCATCCACCGTCATCGCAACCGCCATCGCGCCGGCAAAGCCCACGTCAGATCTCCTTCTCACCCGTCCTGATGCGCAAGAATTGGGGCACAGCGCAAGCCCCTGCCCGCCGATTTCGGCTTTGTCTTTGCGCCCGATTGGTGATTAGTGCGGGTCAGAACGGAGGTTTCATGGCGGTTGTCCTGATCACGGGAGGCGCGAGGTCCGGGAAAAGCCGGCGGGCCGAGGCGCGCGCCCGGAGCTTTTCCGGCCGGCCCGTCTACATCGCGACCGCGGAGGCGCTGGATGTGGAGATGGCGGAGCGGATCGCCCGCCACCGCGCCCGCCGCGGCGATGAGTGGATCGAGCGCGAGACGCCACTCGATCTCGTGGCGGCGCTCGATGCGACCGACGGCGGCGGCGCGCGGCTGGTCGACTGCCTGACGCTGTGGCTCTCCAACTTGCTCCATGCCGAACGCGACTGGTCCAACGAAACGGCGCTGCTCGCCGCCGCACTTCGCAGGCAACGGAGTCCGGTGATCCTCGTGACCAACGAGGTCGGCCTCGGTATCGTGCCGGACAATGCGCTGGCGCGCCGTTTTCGCGACGCCGCCGGCCTTTTGAACCAGGCCGTCGCCGAAGTCGCCGACGAGGTCGAGTTCGTGGTTTCGGGCCTGCCAATGAAGGTCAAGTGAGGCCATGACCCTCCTCAAGCAACTCGCCACCATCGTCAAGGATTTGCGGATCGGCCTGTCGCTCGCCACCATCCTGCCGCTCGGCCCGTCGACGCCGGTCGGAGATGGTGACATTGCGCGCGCGGGCTGGACACTGCCGGTCGCAGGAGTTTGGGTCGCTCTCCTCGGTGCTGCCGTGTACGGAAGCGCTTACGCGATCGGGGTAACAGCGGCGCCGGCCGCAATGCTGGCGCTTGCAAGTATGATCGTCGTCACCGGCGCATTGCACGAGGATGGCCTCGCCGACGCCGCCGACGGCCTCGGCGGTTCCACGCGCGCGCGAAAGCTCGAGATCATGCGCGACAGCCGCATCGGCAGTTTTGGCGTGTGCGCGCTCATCATCTCGCTGACGCTGCGCTGGAGCGCGCTCGCGGCCATTGCCGCGCCGCGCTCGGTCCTGATCGCGCTCCTGCTCGCGCATGTCGCCGCGCGCGCGGGCCTGCCGCTGTTCATGGCGCTGGTGCCGCCGGCGCGCAACGATGGATTGTCCGCCGGCGCCGGCCGGCCGGCCGGACCGAACGCCGCCATCGCGCTCGGCCTTGGTGCCATCGTGCTCGCGATCGGCTTCGGGCCGGGCAAGGCGATCCTTGCCGTGATCCTGCTCGCCTTTCTCGGCCTGCTGACCGCTTGGCTCGCGATCAGGCAGCTCGGCGGGCAGACCGGTGATATACTCGGTGCTTACGAGCAAGTCGCCGAGACCGCCATCCTGCTGATGGCCGCCTCGCTGTTTCACGCGGCCTCCTGATGGTCTCCTTCGACGACGATTTCCGCCGGCAGTTGCGCGAGCTCTTCGTCTGGCGCCGCGACGTACGGCGCTTCCGCAGAGATCCGCTGCCCGAGGGCACGCTGGAGCGGCTGATCGACATCGCTTGTCTCTCGCCATCGGTCGGTCTCAGCCAGCCCTGGCGCTTTGTCATCGTCGAGGATCCGGCGCGGCGTCGCGCTGTCATCGACGACTTCAAGACCTGCAATGCCGATGCGCTCCAAGCCTATTCCGGCGAGCGCGCCGCACGCTATGCCACGCTCAAGCTCGCCGGCCTCGAAGAGGCGCCGGGGCATCTGGCGGTGTTTTCAGAAAAAGCCTGCGAGACCGGACACGGCCTTGGGCGCGCGACGATGCCGGAGACACTCGACTATTCGGTCGTCGCGGCGATCGTCTCGGCCTGGCTCGCCGCGCGCGCGGACGGCATCGGGATCGGCTGGGTATCGATCCTCAATCCCGCCCGCGTGCGCGAGATTCTCGAGGTCCCGGAGACCTGGAAATTCATCGGCTATCTCTGCATCGGCTACCCCGAGGCCGAACTCGATCGTCCCGAGCTCGAGCGGGCCGACTGGGAGCACCGGCGGCCGTCGACTGACGTCACCATCCGACGCTGAGGCGCTAAAGCATGATCCGGAAAAGTGCGCAGCGGTTTTCCGAAAAGATCATGAGCAAACAACAACCTAAAGCGCGATGACGGTTCATCCCAATTTCATCGCGCTTTAGGTCACGGCAGATTATCCCGCAGGAAGATATCGATGCGGATGCGCTCCTGATCGGCGCTGATGGGCTCGCCCGAGCAATGCGCTAGCAGGACGCGCGCGGCGGAGCGCGCCTCGTGGCCCGGATCCTGGTTGATGATCGCGTCGATGGTGCCGCGCACCAGAAAGCGCTGCGTGTGCTGGGTGAGCTCGTGGGCGATCCAAACGACGTCGCGGGCGCGGCCAGAGGCTTCCAGCACCTCGGCGATGCCCCGATTGCCTGCGCCACAGGAATAGATGCCGAGCAGATCGGATCGTCGCGACAAGAGCTCCGCCGTCAGCACGCGCGTCCGCTCGCTGTCATCGCGCCCCTCCAGCACCGGCAGCGCGACCAGATCCGGATATTCGCTCGTTAGAATCTGGTGGAAGCCGAATTGTCTCTCGGAGTGATCGCGCAGCGACAGCGAGCCTGCGATGACGGCCACGCCGCCTTTGCGTCCCGAGAGGAAACGTCCCATCAGAGTTGCAGCCGTGCGACCCGCAGCCGGATTGTCGATGCCGACATAATGCAGGCGACGCGCGCTCAGCGCATCCGAGACCAGCGTGACGACGGCGACGCCGCGGGCTGCCAGATCGTCGATCGCTGCGCGCACGCGCGGATGATCGAGCGCGATGACGGCGACACCGTGATAGGCCGGCGACAGTTCTTCCAGGGTGCGGGCCAGCACGTCCGGATCGAACACGTCGACGTGCAGGATATCGATGAATCCGCGCTGGCTGGCGAGCCATTCAGCCGTGCGCTGCACTTGCTCGGTCAAGTTGGTCATGAAGCTGTTGCTGCCGGTCGGCAGTATGAAGGCGAAGCGAAATGTCTGGCCACGCGCGAGCCGCGCGGCGGCGACATCGGCGCGGTAGCCAAGCTTTGCGACCGCCGCCTCCACGCGCGCCACCGTCTTGGCACGCACGCCTTCGCGGCGGTTGACGACGCGATCGACCGTTGCGAGCGACACGCCGGCCATGCGCGCGACGTCTTCCAGCGTCGCACGCATGGCCGGATGTGTCTCGCCGCCCGTCATCCGCGCGCGGCCCACAACATGCCGCGGATCATCATGGTCCTGATCTCGGGCACATCGAGTTCATAGGCGCGGTGGCCGAGCGAGGAATAGAACACCCTGCCCTTGCCATAGCGTTTCTTCCAGACCACGGGCATCACCACGCCCTCGATCCAGGGCGCGTGGTCGCCAGAAAACGTCGTCGTGGCCAGCACCTCGTTGGCAGGGTCGACATGCATGTAATACTGCTCGGATCGATGCTCAAAGCCCGTCAGGCCCTTCATGATGGGGTCATCCGGCTTCGTCAAGTCGACCCTGTAGTCGATGATGTTGCCGGGATGGGCAACCCACTGGCCGCCGCAGAGGAATTGATAATCGACAGACTCCCGGAAGGCGTCGCACATGCCACCATGATGACCCGCGAGTCCGACGCCGCCGCGCACCGCCGCGCAGAGGTTGAGCGCCTCCGGCTTCTCGATCTTCGACATGGTGTAGATCGGAATGATCAGCGAAAGATCGTGGATCGCGGGATCGGCGAACGCCGCCGTCGTGGTCTCGATGCGGACCTCGAAGCCTTCCTGCTTCAGCCAGCCTCGTATCATCGAGGCGCAGAGATCAGGATCGTGTCCCGGCCAGCCACCCCATACAATCATTGCCTTGCGCATTGTCATGATCCTCAGTCGATCTGTCCGGTCTCACGTCCGGCCGGCAACATCGCCGGCCGTTCGACGCGGCTCTCGATTTTGACGCGGCGCCCCTCATCGGCAGAGGTCTGGAACGCTTCCATCGCCTCGAGCACGTGGAAGGCGAGCGCGCCGCTGGCGCGGTGCGGCCTGTCGGTGACGATGGCGGTCGCCATATCGGCAACGCCGATCGAGCGGAACTCACCTTCGACATGGCCGTGGGTTGGCGCCACGGTCTCCCACTCGCCGCCGGTCTTCGCCACCTGCACCTCTCCGCCGAAGCGGTTGGGATCGGGGACCAGCATGCTGCCCTTGTCGCCGTAGATCTCGATCGGCGCATGTCGGTGCTTCGGCACGTCAAAGCTCATGGCAATCGAGACCACCGCGCCGCTTTCGAATTCCAGCGTGCCCGCCACGTGGGTTGCGACCTCGACCGGGACCATCTGGCCGTTCAACGGCTGGCTGGTCACGAGACGCTCGGATTTCGGCCGCGCGGTCGAACCCATCACGCTCGCGACGGGTCCGAGCAGTTGCACGAGGTCGGTGATGTAGTATGGCCCCATGTCCAGCATCGGCCCGCCGCCGCGCAAGTAATAGAAGCCGGGTGCCGGATGCCAGCGTTCGTGCCCCGGGCACATGAAGAACGCGCTGCCCGCGACGGGCGTGCCGATGGCGCCGTCGTCGATCAGCTTGCGCGCGGTCTGGTGGCCGCCGCCGAGGAAGGTGTCGGGTGCGCAGCCGACGCGCAGGTTCTTTTGCGCGGCGAGATCCATTACCTTCCGCGCCTCGGCCAGGTTGACACCCAACGGCTTCTCGGAATGGACGTGCTTTCCCGCGTTCAGCACCGCGAGGCTGACGTCGGTGTGGGCGAGCGGCACCGTGAGATTGATCACGATCTCGATATCGTCGCGCTTGAGCAGCTGGTCGACGCGCATCGCGGGCAGGCCGAACTCGGCCCCCCGCTTTTCCGCCGCATCGCTGCGCATGTCTGCGAGCGCACGAATGTCGAGAACCGGGAAGCGTTGTGCCGCCTTGAGATACGCGGTGCTGATATTGCCGCAACCGATGATACCGATGCCGACTTTTCTCATTCTTGTCTCCGTGAGGTGTCGTTCATCCCTTGACTGCGCCTGCGGTGAGACCGGCGACGATGTGCTTCTGCGCCAAGAGGAAGAGGATGATCGTCGGCAGGATGGTCAGGGTGATGAAGGCGAGAATCAGGTGCCACTCCGACGAATATTCGCCCTGGTAAACCATGATGCCGAGCGGCCACGGATACAGCGCATCGGTGTTGAGCATGACCAGCGGCAACAAATAGGCGTTCCAACTATTGACGAAGGTGATGGTGCCGACGGTGGCCAGGATCGGCCGCGACAGCGGCAGCGTCACGTAGCGGAAGAATTTGATGTAGCTGCAACCATCGACCAGCGCCGCCTCGAGCAGCTCGTAGGGGATGTCCTTGAAAAAGCGCCTGAGCAGCAGGATGCTCATGGCGAGGCTGAACGCGACCTGCGGCAGGACGACGCCGAGATAGGTATCGAGCAACCCGAGATCGCGCACCTTGATGAACAGCGGCAGCACGGCGGTTGCGGCCGGAAACAACAGTCCGAGCGTCAAATAGCTCAGCAACATCGAGCTGCCGAAGAACCGGACATGGGCGAAGGTGAAAGCCGCCATCGACGCGACGATCAGGGTGAGCGTCACCGTCAGCGTCGAAATGATGAGTGAGTTGCGCAGGAGCTGCCAGTAGCGCTGCGAGAACAGGATGTCGGCGTAGTTCTGCCATTCCCAGTGCCGCGGCAGACCGAACGGATTGACGCGCAATTCGCCGAGCGTCTTGAAGCCGCCGAGCACGGTCGCAAGCAGCGGCACCGCGACGAAGATCGCGACGAGGCCGAGGAACAGCGCCTTGTACAGCATGGCGGGATCGAACCGCGCACGGGTGATCTCGACGTTACTCATCGCGCATGAACCATCGCTTGTAGGTGAACGCGAAGGTGACGCAGGTCATGAACAGGATGACGCCGATGGCGCTGCCAAAGCCGACCCGCATGCGCGAGATGCCGTTGTTGTAGAGGAAGCTGACCATCGTATTCGAGGAATCCGCCGGCCCTCCACGCGTCAACGGCATCACAAGGTCGAACAGCTGCAACGATCCTATGATGGCGAAGAATACCGAGAGGCGAATGGTCGGATAGAGCAAGGGAATCACGACGTGGCGCAGCGTTTGCGAGCGCGTCGCTCCATCGATGCGCGCCGCCTCGATCAGGCTCTTGTCGAGGCCCTGAAGCGCAGCGATGAACAGCATCATGTGGAAGCCAAAATACTTCCAGACGATCACGATCAGCACCGCCAGCATCGCGGTGTCGGTCGAGGCCAGCAGATGCGGGGCTTCGCTACCGAAGGCGCGCCAGATCGAGGCGACGAGGCCGTAATCGCCGTCATAAACGAACGAGAAGATCAGCCCGGTCGCGATCTCGGCGAGGATGTAAGGCATGAAAAACAGCATGCGCAGCGCGACCGCGCCGCGGAATCGCTCGGCGAGCATGAGGGCTAGCGTCAGCGCCAGCGGCAACTGGACGAGCAGCGAAACCGCGATGATCAGGCCGTTGTTGCGCAGCGCAAGCCAGAAGGCGCGCGTCTGGAGCACGAAGCGGTAATTGTCGAGCCCGATCCAGTTGGTCGGCCGGCCAAAACCGTTCCAATTGAAGCCGGAATACCAGGCCGCTTCCCCGATCGGCAGCACGACGAACAGGGTGAACAGCAGCAGCGCCGGCGGAAGGAACAGCACGAGCACGGTGAGCCGGCCATCCCAGCTCGGACCGCGCACCGCGATCGGCGCGAGCGCGGGCTCTGCGACGCCGAGCGCCGGCGAGCTTGCGATCCGCCGCGCCACGGTCAGTTGCCCTGCTTCCAGGCCGCCTCGATCGCCTTGGCCGCGTCCTGCGGGCTCATGCTGCCGCCGGCAATCTCGGCCGTGACGTCGTTGACGACGCGACCGACGGAGGGACCGAGGCTCTGATCATAGAAGTTCTGGTGGTAGTTCGATTTCGCGAGGTTGTCCGCGATGCGCTTCATGAACGCGTTGTTGAGCCCGGCCTCGGCGCCCTTTACCACGGGAATGATGTAGTTGCCGGCCGCAAGGCGCGTCTGCACATCCTTCGAGACGAAGTATTTGAGGAAGTCGACCGCTTCCTTCGGCGAGCCCTTGGTGACGAGCCAGCCGGTGATGCCGCCGAGCGTATCCGACGGCGAGCCCTTGCCACCGGGCACCACCGGGAAATCGAACCAGCCGATCTTGTCCTCGCCGAGGCCCACCTTGTCGGCGGCAAGCGCGCGCTGGAGGTGATACACGGTGCTGATGGCAAGCGTCATCGCCGCCTTGCCATCGCCGAAATAGCCCACGGCTTGCGGATTCTTGAAGCCGAGGAAGCCGTTCTGGAACGGCTGAAGGTCCACGAGCTGCTTGAACAGCTCGCCGGATTTCTGGAACGTCTCGCCGGCAAAGCCGCCGTTCTCGCCGCGCAGCGCGGCATCGAAGGCCGGCTTTCCGCCGATCCGCACGGCAAGGTGCGTCCAGTAGAAATGCAGCGGCCATTTGTCGGCGCCGCCGACGACGATCGGCGTCACGCCGGCGGCTTTCAGCGTCTTCACCGCCGCAAGCAGATCGTCCCACGTCTTGATGGAGGCGGGGTCGACATTGGCCTTCGCCATCAGGTCCTTGTTATAGAGGAAGCCAACCTGCGACAGCGCCGTCGGCAAGCCGTAGACGCGGCCATCCCTGCTGAAGGCTGCAAGTGCCGCCGGTGTCAGGGTATCGGAATAACCCTTCACCTGGTCGGTGATGTCGTCGAGGACATCAGCTTCGATCTGCGTCTTCAACACGCCGCCCGCCCAGCTGTAGATGATGTTGGGCCGGTCCTTGGACTGGAGAATGGTCGGAAGCTTCGCCTTGTAGGCCTCGTTCTCGAGGAACTGCATCTCGACCTTGACGCCGGGATGGGAGGCCTCATAGGCCCGCGCCACCTCTTCCCAGATCTTGACCTGTGCGGGATTGGCCTCGATGTGCAACCACTTCACCGTGGTGTCGGCCATCGCCGCGCCCTGCGCGAACAGCCATGCGGTAGCAGCGAGTCCCAGCTTCCTGAGCAGCCTCATCAGCATTCCTCCCGACTATTGTTTTGGTCTTGCTTATGTCGTTGCGGCAATGCTGCCCTCATTTTTTGAGGTACGCAACTAAAATTCTGATCTATGCACCTCACCGACCGTGCGGCTAAGGTTCCGACGAGTCGTTTTGCCGGACGAGCGTCGCCCGGACACCAATGCCCGGAGGACATCATGGCCGCCATTTATCCAGATCTTGCAGGCAAAGTCGTTCTCGTCACGGGCGGCGCGTCCGGCATCGGCGAAGCCATCGTGCGGCGCTTTGCGCAGCAAAAATCTGTCGTCGTGTTCTTCGATATCAAGGCGGACGACGGCACCCGGCTGGCGCGCGAGCTTGCGGACCAGGGCTTGGCTGCGCATTTTTGGCACGTCGACCTCACCGATATCGCGGCCCTGCGCGCCGGCATCGCGGAGGCCCGCAAGGCCCACGGCCCGATCAACGTCCTCGTCAACAACGCCGCGCATGATGAGCGGCACCCGACCGAGGAAGTGACGCCGGAATATTGGGACGACCGCATCGCCGTGAACCTGAAGCATCAGTTCTTCGCGGCGCAGGCGGTGCTGCCGGAAATGAAAGCGGCCAACGCCGGCGCCATCATCAATTTCGGCTCGGTCTCCTGGATGGCCGGACAAGGCGGCATGGCCGCCTATACCGCCAGCAAGTCCGGCGTGATCGGCCTCACCCGCTCGCTCGCGCGCGACTACGGCCCCTACAACATCCGCGTCAATGCGATTGCACCGGGCTGGATCATGACCGAGCGCCAGCTCACGAAATGGCTGACGCCGGAAGGCGTGGAAGAATTGATGCGCCGCCAATGCCTGAAGCGCAAGCTGATGCCGGACGAGATCGCGAAGGTGACGCTGTTCCTCGCCTCCGACGAAGCTTCAGCCTGCACGTCGCAGCATTACGTCGTGGATGGCGGCTGGGTCTGATCGAGCGATCCACCCTGCCGAGGATGGGATGAGGCCGCATATGGATACGTCCTTTCTCTCTCGTCCGCCCTTTGGTCTCGACGCCCGCGCAGTTGGATGGGTCGAGACCACCTATCGCGCGCTGAGCCTGCAAGACAAAGTGGCTCAGCTTTTCAACCTTCTGTCGCGCGGAACCGATCCCGATGAGCTCGACCGGCTGGCTCGACTGCGACCGGGCGGAATCACGCGGTACTTCGGTCCCGATGGCGAGGCCGAGCGCGCGCGACTAGCGGCCGCGCAGAAGGCCGCACCGATCCCGCTGCTGGTCAGCGCCGATCTCGAGGGCTCGCGCATGAGCCTGCCCTTCGGCACACAGCTGCCGAACCCGCTCGCAGTCGCGGCGATCGATGACCCCGAGGTGACCGCGGATATCTCGCGCATCATTGCCGAGGAGGCCGTGTCCGTCGGCGTGAACTGGTCGTTCGCGCCAGTGATTGACATCAACCACGCGTTTCGCAGCTCGATCGTCGGTACGCGAAGCTTTGGCTCCGATCTCGAAACGATCCGCCGTCATGCGCTGACCCATATCGAGGTCCTGCAAAGGCATGGCATCGCCGCAACCGCGAAGCATTGGCCCGGCGAAGGCTACGACGACCGCGACCAGCATCTCGTCACCACGATCAATCCGCTCTCCATGGAGCAGTGGGAGGCGACGTTCGGCAGGCTCTATCGCGCTGCGATCGACGCCGGCGTCCTCTCCATCATGTCCGCGCATATTGCGCTGCCTGCGTTCGTCAGGAACCAGCTATCCGATCCGGGCGTCGAGGCTTTCCGGCCGGCGTCCATCAGCAGGCTTCTCAATGTCGAGCTGCTTCGCCACAAGCTCGGCTTCAACGGCCTGATCGTCTCCGACGCCAGCGAAATGGCCGGCCTCACTTCCTGGTGCCGCATGCGCGCGGCCAAGTCGCAGATCATCGCCGGCGGGTGCGACATGATCCTGTTCTCGCGCGCGCCAGAGGAAGACATGGCGGAGGTGGGCGCGGCTGTCGAAGATGGTCGCCTGCCGGCCGAACGGTTCGAGAACGCGGTGCTGCGCGTCCTCGCGCTGAAGGCGGCGCTCGGTCTCCACGAGATGGCAAGCATTCGGCCGACCGGAGCGATCGCGCGGGCTTCCGACAAGGTCATCGCCGATGCGGCGTTGCGGCGGGCGCCGACCCTGGTCAAGGACACTCTGGACCTCTTGCCCATAAGTCCGACGCGGCATCGGCGTGTGCTGGTGATATCCGGCGGAATCATCTCGCCGCTTCATGACTCCCCGCACGAATTCAGCCTGCCGGATATGCTGACCAGGGAGGGATTCGAGATTACGCTTCACACCCAACAGCCCGCGGTCGATCCGGCCAGTTTCGATCTCGTCCTCTATCTCCTTGGAGAAGAGACGTTGCTGACGCGTGGGCGCATTTTCCTCGATTGGGCTCGGCTTGGCGGCGATTTCGTCGGTGCCATGCGGCGCTATTGGCACGACATTCCGACCATCATGATCTCGTTCGGCTATCCCTATCACCTCTATGACGCGCCCCGCGTGCCCGTCTACATCAACGCCTATTGCACGATCGACGAGATGCAGGCCGCCGTCGTCGACCTGTTGATGGGACGACATCCCTGGAACCGAAACAGTCCCGTCGATCCCTTTTGTGGCCTCGAGGACGCGAAGTACTAACCTCTATTTCACTCCGCGTTCGCGCGCTCCAGCGGCGCTGCTGCAACGTTCGCCTGCGGCCGCGCCTTCGCCGTCGTCGCGCGGCGGCGCTGCATGAGATACTGGTCGCCGAGCACGCCGATCAGGATCACCGTGCCCATGACGGCGAAATTCAGCGAGCTCGGAATGCCCAGGAGATTGACGAGATTCTGCAGCACCTGGAGCAGCACGGTGCCGAGAACGACGCCGATGATAGAGCCCTCGCCGCCACGTAAGGAGCAGCCACCGAGCACGGCGGCGGCAATGGCGTAAAGCTCGTAGAAGGAGCCATGCACCGCCGGCGAGATCGAGCGGGTGTACATCGCAATCAGGATCGCGGCGAACGCGGTCAGCCCGCCGCAGATGATGTAGGCTGAAATCACGACGCGATCGGAGCGGATGCCGGAATAGCGCGCCGCTTCCTCGTTCTTGCCGACGGCGTAGAGATAGCGGCCGAACACGGAACGGTGCAGCAATATCCAGGCGACCGCAGCGACGATGAACAGCGCGACCACGCTGTGCGGCAAGGGAAAGCCCAGCACATTGGTGCGCCCCGCCGTCAGCCATTCCAGCGTCGGAAAGCTCGCGCCGAAGCCGAAGCCGGCGGTCGCGTCCTCGGTGTAGTAGCGCGCGGCGCCGCGATAAATCAGAAGTCCGCATAGTGTCACCACGAAAGGCTGGATGTGCATCCGGGTGACGAGCGTGCCGTGCACGAGGCCGATCGCGAGCCCACCGGCGATGATTGCGGCAAAGGCGAGCATCCAGTTGACGTCGTGATTGACGATGAGATCGATGAAGAGCACCCCTAACAGCGCGATGACCGAGCCGACCGACAGCTCGATCCCACCGATGATGATGACGAAGGCTTCAGCGATCGAGAAGATGCCGAACATCCCGACCTGGTTGGCGGTGTTGGAGAGATTGCCGACCAGCAGGAAGCGCGGGTTGATGAAGGTGACGACCGCGCCGACCACGAGGATCAGGACCAGGAGGCTCAGATCTTTCTTGTTCAAGGTCCCCTCGCCTCAGATTGTGTGGCCGACGGCCAGTTGCAGTACATTGTGCTCGCTGAACTGGCTGCGATCAAGAAAACCCGAGATCGCCCCCTCATGCATCACCGCGATCCGGTCGCTCACCCCGATCACCTCCTCCATGTCGCTGGAGATCATCAGAACCGCAACGCCCGCATCGGTCAGGCGGCGCAGCATGTCGTAGATCTCCTGCTTGGCACCGACGTCGATACCGCGCGTCGGCTCGTCGAAGATCAAGACTTTCGGCCGCATCGACAGCCATTTGGCGAGCACGACCTTCTGCTGGTTGCCGCCGGACAGTGAGCCGACGGCGGTTTCGACGTCAGGCGCGCGGATCTTGAGGCGCTCGCGCTGGCGGCGGGCGTTCTCGGTCTCGCGCGCGGTATTCACGAGCCAGAAACGCAGGTAGGACGATAGGTCCGGCAGCGAGATGTTCTCGGCGATCGAGACGTCGAGCAGGAGGCCGGAACTCTTGCGGTCCTCCGGGACGAGATAAATGCCATGCTCGATCGCGGCGCGCGGGCTGGCAATCCGGATCGGCGCGCCGTCCAGCCTGATCGCGCCGCCGCGCAGGGGATCGACGCCGAAAATGGCCCGCGCGAGTTCCGTGCGCCCCGAGCCGACGAGGCCCGCAAGCCCCAAAATCTCGCCGCGGCGCACCGACAGGCTGACGGCGCGCTCCGGATAGGTGTCGGTGACGGCCTCGACGATGTCGAGCACGGCCTCGCCGGGAGGAGCTGCCGGCGGAACGTAGAGCGATTTGAGATCACGTCCAATCATCAGACGGATCATCGCCGCGGGCGACAATTCCGCGCGGGTCAGCGCGCCGACCATCCGCCCGTCGCGCAGCACCACCGCGCGATCGGCGCATTGCATCACCTCGTTGAGGCGGTGCGTGATGAAGATGATGCTGACGCCGTCAGCCTTGAGGCCCGCGATGACGCGCATAAGGCGGCCCGTCTCGGTCAAGGTCAGGCTCGAGGTCGGCTCGTCCATGATGACGAGGCGTGCATCGAGCGAGAGCGCCTTCATGATCTCGACGAGCTGGCGCTGGGCGAGCGACAGATCGGCGAGCGGCGCATCGGGCTCGAAATCGGCGCCGAGTCGTTCGAGCAGCGGCCGCACTTTCGCATAGAGCGCCTGGCGGTCGATCAGCCTGAGCGGCCCGCCATGCACCGGCTCGCGGCCGATGAAGACGTTGCCGGCGACATCGAGATTGTCGAAGAGGTTGAGCTCCTGGTGAACGAAGGCGATGCCGGCCTGGATCGCCTCCGCCACGGTGAACGAGCCTCGCTCGACGCCGTCCACGCGGATGAGGCCGCCACTCGGCTCGACGACGCCGCCGAGCACGCGCATCAGGGTCGACTTACCTGCGCCATTCTCGCCGATCAGCGCGATCACCTCGCCCGGGGCGACCTTGAGGTCGACGTGGTCGAGGGCGACCACGCCGGGATAGGTCTTGCTGATGTCGACCAGTTCGAGAAACGGCTCAGGCATTGGTGGCTGCGAGCAGAGTTAGCCCCGCTGCGTCACACCGCCCGAGACCGTCCTTCGAGGCGCCCGCTTGTCGCGGGCTTCTCGGGATGAGGTCAAGCGCCTGTGACGCAGTAGAACCAGAGGCTCCTACTTCTTGAGCATCGCTTTCATCGAGGCCATGAAGTCGTCGACATTCGACTTGTCGATGACCTTGCCGGGAACGATGATGATGCCGTTCGCTGGAATCCCCGACTTGTCGCCGCCGATGTAAGCGGCCATCAGCTTCATACCCTGATAGCCCCACTCGAATGGCTGCTGGACGACGGTGCCGGCGATGCTGCCTTCCTTGACGCCGCCGAGCGTGATCGGATCCTCATCGAAGCCGATGATCTGGATCTTGCCGAGCTTGCCGGCTTCCTTGAGCACCTCGTAGATGCGCGGCGTGTTGTAGGAGTAGAAGCCGACCAGGCAGCTCACGTCCGGCATGGCGGCGAGGATGTCCTCGACATTGCGCTTGGCGCGGGTCTGGTCGATCTCATCGCCGCGGACGTCCACGAGCTCGACCTTCGAACCCTTGATCGTCTCCTTGACGCCCTCGATGCGCTCGCGGGCATTGTCGGCGCCGGGCAGACCGACGAAACCGACGCACTTGCCGCCGTTCGGCAGCGCTTTGAGCATCAGCTTGCCGGCGTCCTTGCCGAGATCGGTATTCGACGAGCCGATATAGGCCACCCGCTTCGAAGCCGGCGCGTCGCTGTCGGTGGTAAACAGTACCGTCTGCGAGGCGACTTTGTTCAACTGCTCGGTCTGGTTCTTGGGATCGACCGCACTGACCATGATGCCGGCGGCACCTGCGGCGACGAGGTCGTCCATTACCCGCTGCTGGACGGCGGCGGCGGCCTGTTCCGGATATTTGAACTGAAGGTCGAAATTGGGCAGTTCGCCCTGCGCCTTCTTCACGCCGGCTTCAGCGATTTTCCAGAAGTCGGACGCGCCATTGACGACGAAGGCGAGAACCTTCTTGTCCGCCGCGTTGGCCGAGCCGAGACCCAGCGCGACCGCGAACGCAACGGATACACCTGCAACCAAGAGACGCTTCATTCATCCCTCCCTTTTAAGCGGTCGACCGTCGATCGCGGCCAACTCTTCCTGTCATTTACGCATGCCGCCCTGTTTCTCCCCCAAGCATCAAGGCCCGGCTCCGGGATCAGCGGAGGTCGCGGCGCCGTCGGCTTCAGCCTGCAAGGAAGATAAATGAGGCACGCACCTCAAACGTACCAGAATCCCGGAGGGCGTGCAACCGAAGGCCCGTTCGCTTTGATCGGAGGCAGGTAAGCCGGCCCGGCCGCCCTGTAGCCCGGATGAAGCGCAGCGCAATCCGGGGTTTGTCCAGCGGGCTCCGATCCGGATTACGCTGCGCTCCATCCGGGCTACGGTTTCTACTTTGCATGGGGTTGATTTCGCGAAATGAGATATCACGCCAGCACCGGTCAATTCGCGCCACCCCAAATATTTCATCTTGACGGAATTCGGATTTATCGTACGCTAGAATCTCGTGTCGCGAGAATGCGCTTCCATGTCTGAACGGGCCCGGCCTGCTGTTTCGAGACGCCAGAGGTCTCACGCCCGATAGCTGCGAACAAACATTCACAGGTGCGATCCCTCACCATTTGTGATCACGGCGCTTTCGCGCTATTCACACTGGCTGGAACAGGCCATCGTGCAACCCACTTCATGACCGGGCAGTCCGCGCGTCCCCTCGCCCCGGAGGCGGTCGACCGCCGAAACTTCATTCGCCTCGCCAGTGCATCGGCCGCGGGATGGCTTGCGCTCGGCGCATCGCCGGACCGGGTCCGCGTTGTCGCCTCCCTGATCGGGTTGCCGCTCGGCGATCCCCTGACCAACCGGAGCGCACCGGAGAGCGCGGCCTCGCGACTGAGCGCTCTGATCCAGGGCATGACCGAGCGCGGATGGGTGGAAGGCGTCAATGTCCGCTATGAGACCCGTTCAAGCTTCGGCGGCCCGGCGCAGCAGGAAACAGCGATCCGCGAAATCCTCGCACTCAAACCGGACGTGATCCTGACCTCGTCGACGATCGAGACCGCAGCTTTGACGGCGGCCACCAAGACGATCCCGATCGTGTTTGCCACTGCCAACGATCCCGTCGGCAACGGCTTCGTCGAGAGTCTTGCGCGCCCCGGCGGCAACGTCACCGGCTTCACAAACAGTACCGCCGAAATGGGCAGCAAATGGCTTCAGCTGCTGCGGGAAGCAGCTCCCGCCATCGAGCGCGTCGGCGTGCTCTTCAATCCCGCGACCGCACCGCGCGCCGGGCGCTTCTTTCTCGACTCGATCGAATCCGAAGCCGCGTCCATGGGCGTGACTGTCACGCCGGTGCCGGTCAACGATGCAACCGGAATCGACCAGGCCATCCGCGGCTATGCCGGTGCCCCCGCGGGCGGGATGATCGCGCTCGTCGACCCCTTCCTCGTCATCAACCGGCGCGCTATCGTCACGGCCGCCGCGCAGCACCGCGTGCCGGCGATCTATCCCTTTCACTATTTCATCGACGTCGGCGGGCTGATGAGCTACGGCGCTTCCCTCGAGGTGCGCTCGGCGGACTATGTCGACCTGATCCTGCGCGGGACCAAAGCGGGCGACCTTCCGGTGCAGTCGCCGCGAAAATACGAGCTTCTGATCAACCGCAAGGCAGCCGACGTCTTGGGGCTGAAGCTGCCGGCCACGTTGCTCGCGCGCGCCGACGAGATCCGCGAGTGAACGAGCCGGCCAACCAGGACACCTCGCGCGCGCCCCCGAGCCGGCTGTTCCGCAAATATCTCTATTCGTTCGTCGCGCTCGCCTTCGCGGCGCTCGCCCTCAACACCGCGCTCGAGGTCTGGTTCTCCTACCGCGAGCAGAAGCAGCTCCTCGCGGCGACACAGCGCGAACAGGCCGCATCGGCGGCGATCCAGATCGGCCAGTTCATCGGTCAGATCGAAAGCGAGCTCAGATGGCTGTCGCGCCTGCCGCCGGATCTGTCGGCGCAGGAGGACGAGCGGCTGAACGCCATCCGCCTCTTGCGCCTCTCCCCCGCCATCGCCGAGATTGCAACGCTCGACGCCCGCGGACGCGAGCAGGTCCGCGTGTCGCGCCGCGTCGCCGACAAGGTCGGCAGCCAGACCGATCTTGCCGCCTCGCCGGCCTTTCTCGGCGCCAGGGCAAGCGGCATCTACTACGGACCGGTCTACTTCTTCGGCGATACCGAGCCGTTCATGACGCTTGCCGTTCTCGGCGGCGGAAACGATCCGCAAGTCACCGTCGCCGAGGTCAATCTGCGCTTCATCTGGGACCTCGTCGCCAGGATCAAGGTCGGCAGCACCGGCAAGGCCTATGTCGTCGATCGCAAAGGACAGTTGATCGCACATCCGGACTTGTGGCCGGCGCTGCGTCACACCGATCTTTCCGATCGTCCCGACGTCCAGGCGGCGCTCTCCGGCACCCCGCCTGCCGCGGGAGGACTCGTCAAGGATGACCTGTCGCAGCGGCGCGTTTTGTCGACTTACGCAACGGTCCCTCCGCTCGGCTGGCTCGTCTTCGTCGAGCTTCCGATCAGCGAGGCCTATGCGCCGATTTACACCTCTATCGGGCGCTCGACGTTCTTGCTGGTCGCCCTGCTCGCATTCGCCGTCCTTGCGGCGTTCCTGCTCAGCCGGCGCATGACCGTCCCGATCCAGATACTGACGCAGGGCGCAAAGCGGATCGGCAGCGGCGATCTCTCCTTACGGCTCGCCATCAAGACCAATGACGAACTGGAGGCGCTCGGCGACCAGTTCAACGTGATGGCCGCGCACCTGCGCGAGTCCTACGCGACGCTGGAGCGCAAGGTTGCCGAACGCACGGCCGAGCTCGAAAAGGCCCGCGATCATGCGCTCGCCGAGCACGATGCCGCCGAGCGCGCGCGCAGCGCTGCCGTAGAGGCCAACGAGACCAAGTCGCGCTTTTTGGCCATCGTCAGCCATGAGCTGCGCACACCGCTCAACGGTGTCATGGGCGTGTTACAGCTGCTCGACGACGGCAGCCTGAACGAAGCGCAGCAGCGTCACCTCGCGACCGCGGCCGGATCCGGTGAAACCCTGATCGCATTGGTGGATGCGATCCTGGAATATGCGCGGCTGGAAGCGAGCACGGAAGCACTGGAGACCCGCGATTTCCGCCTCGACCAACTCATCCAGACGGCCGCCGACCTGATACGTCCGCAGGCGGCGGCGAAGGGTTTGGCGTACCATCTCTCCTGCGATGCGAGTCTCGATGTGCAGGTGCATGGCGATCCAGTGCGGCTCAATCGCGTGCTGCTCAATCTCGTCGGCAACGCCGTCAAGTTCACCGCGAAGGGCAGTATCACCCTCGCGGCCGCGCTCGAGCCGCAGCAGGCTTCCGTGCTGCTCCGCGTTTCCGTCGCCGATACTGGCATCGGCATCGCATCCGACATGCACGAGCGGATCTTCGAGGATTTCGTGCAGGCCGACGACAGTATTGCGCGACGCTTCGGCGGCACCGGGCTGGGGCTTGCGATCGCCCGCCGCCTGGCGCGGCTGATGGGCGGGGACGTGACGGTGGAGAGCACGCCAGGCTCCGGGAGCGTGTTCCGTCTCGCAGTCCCGCTCGGACTTGCCGAATCAGAGCGCGCCCAAGGTGTTGCACGCGCGCCGTCGCTTGCGCTGCGCGTACTGCTGGTCGACGACGATCCCGTCAATTGCGAGATCGGCGAAGCCATGCTCAGCCGGCTCGGGCACCATGCCGTGATTGCCACGGACGGCGCGGCCGCAATCGATCAGGCCAGCCGCGCGGCGTTCGACGTCATCCTGATGGACCTGCACATGCCCGACATGGACGGCGTGGAGGCTGCGGCGCGCATCCGGGAGCTTGGATTGCAGCGGACACCGCGCATCATTGCGGTGACTGCGGACGTATCGCGGAAGGCGCGCGAGCGCCTCGCCGGTGCCGGGATCGGCAAGATCGTCGGCAAGCCGATCCTGATCAAGAACCTGCGCGACGCGCTCGAAGGCGATCCGCAAGAGGGATCGGAGACTGCCCGGCTGGCCGCCGGCACGCTGATCGACGAGCGCTTCCTGAGTGACCAGAGGGAGCTGCTGGGCGCGCGGCAGATCGCTGGGCTCTGCGAGTTGCTCGAAGAGACGAGTGAGACACTCGTGGCGGACATCATAAGAGCCGCGGCCGCAGGTGATCGCGTGCAGCTGGCAAAGTGCGCACACCGGCTCGGCAGCGCCGCCAGCGCGCTTGGCCTCGTCCGTCTGTTCGAAGCCTGCAACACGATCGAGCTTGCGGCCGCATCGATGTCGACCGTGGAGTGCCGGATTGCTGCCCGTGAGCTGGACACGCTCCGGCACGCATCCCTGCATGCGCTGGCTGGGCTGGTCCGCGCCGAGAACAAGCACGCACCTGCGCCAGAGTTCCGGTGGCCGAAAAAGAGGCCCGCCAACCAGGGCGGGCAGGATTTTTAAGGGAGGAAGCGCCCTGACAAGGGAGCGCTATGCAATCTCGGCGATTCGATTGGAAACGGTAAGATCGTATAACTACTGTCACTGCGCCTGCCCTGCTCCTAGCAAGGCGGCCGCAGGACCATCGCGACAGCCACGCAGGCCGGATCGGCTCCGCGGGCGCAACAGGGGATTTTCATGAGTTTTTCCAGCGTATTCGCGCGCATCGTCGCGCTGATCGGCGGAGCTGCGCTAATGTGGCGGCGGATGTCGGAGACCCAGCCAAAGCCGGCCTGGGGCGGCGCGCCACAGATTCCGGAAGCCAAGCCGCAAGGCGCCATTCCGACGCTGAAGATGCCGACCGCGCGGGGCTGGCGCGATGGCGAGAAGCCGGTCGCCGCGCCCGGACTAAAGGTCAACGCATTCGCGAGCGGGCTCGACCATCCGCGCTGGATCAACGTGATGCCGAATGGCGACGTGCTGATCGCCGAGGCAACGCAGATCGCAGGTCCGCCGAGGAGCGTGTTTCACTATGCCATGCAGGCCACGATGCGGCGCGCGGCAGCGCTCGGCGTCAGCGCCAACCGCATCACGCGGCTGCGCGATGCGGACGGCGACGGCGTCGCCGAGCAGCGCGGAACGTTCATGGAAGGACTGAGCCAGCCGTTCGGCATGGCGTTGATCGGCGACACCTTCTATGTCGGCAACACCGACGGCGTGGTGGCGTTTCCCTATGTCGCGGGCGCCGAAAGCATCAAGGCTTCGGGACGCGAGCTCGTCACCTTCAAGCCATCCGGACACTGGACGCGCAGCCTGCTCCCGAGCGCTGACGGCAAGAAGCTCTATGCCGGCGTCGGTTCACTCAGCAACATCGCCGAGACGGGCATGGAGGTCGAGGAAGGCCGCGCCGCCGTGTATGAGCTCGATCTCGTGAACGGCACGAGCCGCATCTTTGCCGGTGGCCTGCGCAATCCGGTCGGCCTCGCGTTCGAGCCGAACAGCGGCGTGCTGTGGACCGTCGTCAACGAGCGCGACGGGCTCGGCGACGAGACGCCGCCCGACTATTTGACCTCGGTGCGCGATGGCGGCTTCTACGGCTGGCCCTATTGCTATTGGGGGCAGACGGTCGACGATCGCGTGCCGCAGGATGCGGCGATGGTCGCAAAGGCGATCACGCCGGACTACGCGCTCGGCGGACATACCGCCTCGCTCGGCCTGTGCTGGATGCCGGCCGGCACCCTGCCCGGCTTCCCCGACGGCATGGTCATCGGCCAGCACGGCTCCTGGAACCGCTCGACGCTGAGCGGCTACAAGGTGGTGTTCGTGCCGTTCGAGAACGGCAAGCCCTCTGGTCCTGCGCAAGACATCCTTTCGGGATTCCTCGCACCCGACGAGAAGGAATCCTATGGCCGGCCGGTCGGCGTCACGCTCGGGCCTGACGGCTCGCTGCTGGTGGCCGACGACGTCGGCAACGTCATCTGGCGCGTGACGGGCGCGTAAGCGCCCTCACGTACCCACGCTTAGCGTGGCGCGTTGCTTGCGCAACAGGGCGATCACGGACAATGCCGTGATCATGCCGGTCTTCGGGTTCTCCGAGGGGATGTTCTCGATCGCCATCGAGAAGCGCGCGGAATCCGCCTCCACCTCGATGCGATGCACGTTGCGCGTCACCGTCGGATCGGCCCAGATCTCGACCATGGTGCGATCGGGGCCGATGCCCGCCAGCGACAGCGCCACCGCGACGTTGAGATTGGCTGGAAAGCCCTTGGCCGCCTCGCGCGCGGTGCCGGCGAACAATCTGAGCGGCTCGCGCAAATTTTCGATGTCGATGCCGTTCTGCACGATGAACGGCGCGCCCTTCAGGCCGTCGATCGGCTTGCGCGTGACCATCTTGACCGAATGAATGGTGCCGACCGCAGCGGCGTTGACCGCGTCGAGCCCGATCAGCGCGCCGGTCGGCACGATGATGCGTCCGTGATTGGCCTTGGCGAGATCGATGAGGTCGGAATTGTCGAGCAGCGCGCCGACGCTGACGACCACCGCCGTCTTCCCTCGTCTCACCACCGGCTCAACGATGCTTCGCAACAGATGGCTCGGCGCGCACTCGACGACGATGTCCGCCGCCTCACCAAGCTGCTCGATGGGCAGGAGGGCCGGCGACTGGCGCAGGCTGCTCAGAAATGCGCGATGCCTGTCGGGCTCGCGTGCGGCGATCGCCGACAGGACGAGACCCTCGATTCCGCGATCGAGCTCGGCGGCGATCTTCGTGCCGATCGAGCCCAACCCCGCGATCGCAACCCGCAGGTCCTTCCGATGATCGGCCATGCGCAACTCCCTTCGCAAGGCCTTTCATAGCCCAGGCATCACCCGTGCGCAAAGCAGCAGCGCCAGGCCGGCCGTTCAGCCTGGCGCGCAAATGGAGAGCAACGGGCCGCCAAGCAGGGCGGCCTCGGCTCACTGCTCGAAGGTGCGCACGCCGTGAATGCCGGCATCCGTGCGGATCATTCGCCCCTTCTTGCCGTCGGACGTGACGAAGATATCCCAATGCGCGGTGCCGCCGGGCTGGCCGTCCATGATCATGACGCCGGAGCAATCGGCGTTGATCGTGTACGTGCCCTCAAGCGTCTCGCGCGCCGGGCTCTTCGTCTGGCGGATCGAGGTCTGCTGGCCCGAGAACCTGCCGCTGCCGTCGAAATTGAAGACACCGTAGTGCACATTGGTGCCCCGCCCGTCAAAGACATAGGCGCCCTGCAGCTTGTCCACTGTGCATCCCGCAGCGGCGTAAATTGGAGAGATCGATGCGGACGCCAGGATCAGGCCGCCGACCGCGCCTGCCAACATTCGTTTGAACTGCATGTTTCCCCACTGTTCTCGTTAAGAAGGCGAGGACACGCTCAAATTGAGGCGCAAAAAGGGAAGGCCCGGAGCTTTCGCTCACGCAGCCACGTTCGCCAGGAAGCGGTCGACCGACGAGCGCAATTGCATCGCCTGGTTGGAGAGATCGTGCGCGGTGGCAAGCACCATGTCGGCCGACCGGTTGGCGTTGTCGGTCGCCTCTGCCGTTCCGGCGATGCTGCGTGCGACAACGGCGGTGCCGTTGGCCGCCTGGCCGATGTTTCTGGAGATCTCGCTGGCAGCGGCATTCTGCTGGCTCACGGCGGCGGCAATGCGGCCGGTAAAGCTGTCGATGTCGCCGATGATCAGCGCGATGGCGCCGACATTGTCGACGGCATGACGCGTTGCCGATTGCACCTCGGTGATCTGCGAAGAAATATCCTCGGTCGCCTTCGCGGTCTGGGTCGCAAGCGCCTTTACTTCGGAGGCGACGACCGCAAAACCCCTGCCCGCTTCGCCGGCGCGCGCGGCTTCGATCGTGGCGTTGAGCGCGAGCAGATTGGTCTGCCCGGCAATGGTGCGGATGAATCCGACCACCTCGTCGATCTGCTGCGCGGCGACGGCCAAACGGCCGATGGTCTGGTTGGCTGCTTCCGCCATGCCGGAAGCGCGCTGGACGATCGTGGTCGCATCGGCAAGCTGGGACGTGATTGCTTGCACGGATTCACCGAGCTGACTGGCGGCGCTCGCGACCGTCTGGACGTTGGTCGAGGTTTCCTTGGCTGTCGACGCCGCCTCGCTCGACTGCCTGCCCGCAGTGCGCGCGGTAGAGGCGAGGCTTTGCGCCGTGTCGGTCAGTTCGCCGGTCATGCGGTCGGTGTTGCTCAGCACCGTGCTGAAGGCGGAGCGGAAGGCATCTATTTCGGCTTCCAGGCGCTGCCGGCGGTTGCTCTGCTCGGCGCTGGTCTGATCCTTGGCGGCGATCAGCGCGAGATCGTCATCGGCGCGAGCCTTGAGGCTCGCCTGCATGACGGCGAGCGATTTCAGGAGACGGCCGAGCTCGTCGCGGCGACGCACAGAGATCTCATCGGTGAAATTGCCGGCCGCGACGCGTTCGGCAACCCGGACCGCGGCCGAGATCGGCCGGCTCATCGAATAGGAGAATGCGAGCGCGATGATCAGCCCGATCACCACCGTGCCAACCGCGACCGATAGCATCGTGGTGCGCGCCTGCTCCACTGCCCCTTCCGCCGCGGTGCGATACTCGTAGCCATAAGCCGCAACCAGCTCGACGAGATCGTCGATCGAGGCCATCAGGCGATCGCCCTGTTCGGTGAGCAGGAAGCTCGTCGGAATCTCGGTCACCCCGCCAGGCGACGGTTTGAGGATCTTCAGCGCGGCGCCTGACCAGTCCTTGAGCTGGCTCTCGGTCTTCTCCCGCGCAGCTGCAACGGACGGCGAGGGTGCGCGTTCACGCACAACGTTGAGATCCTCGAAGCTGCTGCGCACCAGTCTTTCGAATTTCGTGACCATGTCGCCGGAGGCGCCGGCAACCAGGCTGCGCTGGAGCACGAGGCGCGCCTCGTGCAGGGCCGCATGGGCGGAGCGCGCATGGTTGATCCCCATCAGCGGTCCGTCGTAGAGC
>NZ_JBANBJ010000160.1:0-2726 GCF_059803515.1 Bradyrhizobium sp. UFLA05-125
GAGCTCGATCGCGCCCTTAAGCTTCGCTCGAAGATGATTGGTATCAATAACCGAAACCTGCGCACCTTTGTGACAAACCTCAAGACAAGTGAAACGCTGGCGCCGCTCGTCCCGAAGGATCGCCTGATTGTCAGCGAAAGCGGCATCTGTGCGTTCGATGATCTGGCGCGGCTCTCGCGAGCCGGCGTTTCGACTTTCCTCGTAGGCGAAAGTCTCATGCGTCAGCCAGACCTTACAGCAGCAACTCGCGCGCTACTTTCACCAAACCAAGCTGCCGCGACCGGGGCGCGTCAATGACACGCAAAGTCTCCAGCCAACTGTTGCGGCACACTCATATTCACGCCGAGAACGGGACCTTTCGCATAGCTGCTCGGACGCCGGCCTGGAGAGCCGTGAGCTGTGGGCAAGCCGACATTCGCATTCGGCGAACGATCGAACTTGGGCGTCGATTCGTAGGAGGGCTGCTGATTTTGGGTTGCGTTGTCAGATGAGCGATATTCGATCAATCGAGGCGATCGAGTTTCGGCAGGCCATGCGAAATCTGGCCAGCGGCGTTGCCGTCGTGGCGACAGGATCGGCACTTGAACGGCGCGGGTTAACGGTGAGTTCTATCACCTCGATTTGTATTGAGCCCCCTTGTTTGCTGGTCGGCATTAACATCAGTTCCGGGACTCACGATGCGATACTTGCGACCGGCAGGTTTGGCGTCAGCCTTCTTGCTATTGATCATCAGGAGATCGCTCTGCGATTCGCCGGCCGGGATGGCTCCCAAGGTCTCCGGCGGTTCGATACGGCTACTTGGGATCAGGGGATTCTCGACGTACCTCTATTGCAGGGCGCAATCTGCGCGCTCGAATGCCTCTTGCACCACTACCAGGTCATTGGCACGCATGGGCTATTTATCGGCCGAACCGTTGCGGTGCGCCCAGGCGATGGCAATCCGCTTATCAACTGTCGCGGCAAACTTCGAACAATTGCCACATGATTGAACGCAGTGTTTGCAATGGCGTTTTAGCGTTGACAGCTAGACGTGTGGTTGAAAGTGATGGAGCCAAGTCATGATCGTAGAATGCTCGCCCGACAACGGCATCCGTCTGACGGAGCCGCTCGACTTTTCCGGGTTCAAACTCGTTTTGAGAGGTGCGCTCGGTGTTCCACCAAGGCTCGGAGGAATTACCGTCGTTGATCAGGACAATGCGTTGGTTCCTATCGATCTGGTGCCGAACCTGCCTGGTCGTCCGAACGACAATCGAGATTGGGACGTGGCCTACAGCCAGATGGTCGATCGTGCCCGCGAACGAGGCTGGATCGATCTCAAAGTAAATGCGATCCGTGCACACATCGAAAGAGTGGTCTGAAGCCTTCACCGCCCGAGCCATCGCGCGAGACGCTCACGCGCGCATGGGGATCAGGCGTGTCACAGATCATGCCTTGCAGGCGCTGGCATGAGAACGGCGACGCCGTCCCTGTTCTCAACGCTCGCCATGATCGCCTCGAGAGAGGAGGACTCAGGTAAGGCCTCGCGTCTGCTGCCATACCTTCCAGATGAAACGCCAAGGCCTCAGTGGCCATGGCGCGCATCGTCCAGATCCGTGCCAGTGGTGATCACGCCGGGAAGATCAGGAAACGAGACGCCGTAGTCGCTGTCCGCGTCCTTGTGGATCAAAGCAAGGTAGTATCTCATGAAAGCTCCTCATCTTGGGCGGGCCGATCGCTCAGAGCTCTCCCGGGAGACGTCGGATGAGTCCACGCAGCACTCTCGTTCGATGCTATGGGTAATTCCTTTCGCCAGTAGCGGATTGATATCGGTTGTAAACTGCGGGTCGTGGAGTCTTCAGATACATGCTCTGCTCCTATAGAGCGCGCGTTCCCGGACCTTGACGGCCGAGTGGCGTTTCTATTCGGGAACAAACGACCATAGACCGCGTTTCAACCAAGCTCGAGCTGTTTTGCAGATCGAGCAGAACGGCCTCAGTATTTGCCCCCCCGGGCCAACTGAGGCCGTTTTTGCTTGGAGCTAGTTGGACACGTCGGGTGGGGGTTCGGTCTTGAGTTTATCCGTCTTGCACTGGGTTTGGACGATTGCCGTACTTGCGAGCCGGACGATCGGGATATTTCGAAGTTTTCAGAACAGGTCCATCCTAAATGCCGCCTTGTCGGCATTCATTCCAGGTTACGGGTTCGTCTATTTCGTTGTTGGGAAGCGAGCGTCGCAGCGCCTCGTCGAGCGCGAAGATCCGGCGCGCGCTGATTTCAAGACCTGATTGGGACCCCCGAAAGAGTCGCGGCTGATGCCCGCGCAAGCCAACCCGTACCACCGCCGGAAGTCCTGCGATTGACCTTGAGTGTCGGTGGCGAGACGCGGGTCGCCCCGAAGATTTGGCGTGCGCAGAATGCCCGGGCAGGTTGATCGGCACGACGAAAATCAACCGAAACTGGCTCTAGAACGATCGGAAACTGCATGACGCCCGTGATAGGCCTCGCTCGCTCGCTTGCGCCAGGCCGCATGATGGGCATTTCGGCACGGAGCCGTTGACGGGTTTGGCGCCAGCAGGATTGCGAAGCAGAGGGATGAAGGTTTGACGCGACTAGAGGCTGTTCAGCGCCTCGTCGACCTGGCTCTCAGTAAGAAATCACCACGAGCGCGTATCGCCAAGGGAAGGGTGTAGGAACGTCGGCGCTCGGTGGCGAGTTCGGCGCTCTGATCTTGCCCTCTGTCTTGTGGC
>NZ_JBANBJ010000161.1:0-2587 GCF_059803515.1 Bradyrhizobium sp. UFLA05-125
GCACGAGGCGCGCCTCGTGCAGGGCCGCATGGGCGGAGCGCGCATGGTTGATCCCCATCAGCGGTCCGTCGTAGAGCTTGACGACCATGTCGCCGGAATTGCCGATGGCGCGAATGCCGTAGAAAGCGATCGCGCAGGCGAGCAGGACTACGACGCTGAAGGCACCGAAGATCTTGTAGCGTATCGACATCATCAATCTCCGGCGCCCGGCGGGCCTGTTAGTCCGTCACCTTGACCATCATCTTCATGCGCGGATGAATCGCGCAGATCACCTGCACGTCGCCGGCTTCCTTGAAGGAGACATCGGTCGAGGTGCCCGGCGCCTGCGAGCCGAGATTGAACTCGTTGCCCTTGCTGGCCGACATGATGTTGTGCGGCACCGTATCATCATTGAGAAACGTGATCGCCTCGCCCTTCTTGACCGAGATGCTTTCGGACGAGAAGACGCGGCCCTGCTGGTGGATCACTTCGGTCGCAGCGTAGGCGCCGACCGAAAGACCACAGATGATGACGCCGGTGAACAGAGCGAGTGTGCGCATGGGAATATCCTTTTGAAGATCGTTGCTAGCGTGGAAGGACCGGCACGGCCGTTGGGCTGATTTCGCTGGTCAATGTCTTGAGGAAGGCGACGAGATCGGTCTTTTCCTGCGCCGTCAGTCCGAGCGGCCGCATCAGGTCCGATCGGCTGGGACGATCGACGCCGGCATGGTCGTAGTGGTCGATCACCTGCTCGAGGGTTGCGAGCGAGCCGTCATGCATATAAGGGCTGCGGCGGCCGATCTCGCGCAAACCCGGCGTCTTGAAGGCATGCTGCATCTTGATGACACCGGGCAGATATTCGCCGCGACCGACATCCTTGCTCGGCAGACCAATGTCCTGAAAACCTTCGTTGGTGAAGTTCCAGCCCTCGTGGCAGGCGGCACATTGCGCCTTGCCGTTGAACACGGCGAACCCGCGCTTGGCGTCTTCCGAGATTGCCTTCTCGTCGCCGTCGATCCAGGCGTCGAACGGCGCGCGCTCCGAAACGACGGTGCGCTCATAAGTGGCGATGGCCTGCGCCAGTGTCTTCGCCTTCATGCCGTCGCCGGGAAAAGCCGCGTCGAACAACGGCTTGTATTCGGGAATGCTCGAAAGGCGCGCCAACAGATCGTCGAGCTTCATGTTCATCTCGCCCGGCGATTGGATCGGGCCGAGCGCCTGCTCCTCGAGCGTCGGGAGACGCCCGTCCCACATGAAGATCGCGCTCCAGGCCGCGTTGACGATGGTCGGCGAATGGCGGCCGAGCTTCGCCATGCCGTGACCGATACCGACGGCGAGCCCGTCGCCCCAGCCGAAGCCGGGACTGTGGCAGCTCGCGCAGGACTGCGCTGAGCTCACCGACAGGCGGGTGTCGAAATAG
The DNA here is from genome assembly GCF_059803515.1 of Bradyrhizobium sp. UFLA05-125. Classification (NCBI taxonomy): domain Bacteria; kingdom Pseudomonadati; phylum Pseudomonadota; class Alphaproteobacteria; order Hyphomicrobiales; family Nitrobacteraceae; genus Bradyrhizobium; species Bradyrhizobium sp. UFLA05-125. The sequence goes on from NZ_JBANBJ010000161.1 coordinate 1,400, forward strand.
AGTTTCTTGCCGAGCGCGGCCTTCTCGGGCGTATACGGGTTGTCCTTGGGAAACGGAATCGTCGTCGGCCGGCGGTACTGCGCCTTCAGTGCATCGAGTCCGCCCGGCGCCTTCTGCGTGATCTCGACCTTCCGGCTTTCGCCGACGACAGCCGCGCCAAAACCGATCGTGCTGAAGCCGAGGATGCCGAGACCAGCCGAGGCGATCGTCGCAATAAGGGCGATTGAGCGATAGGAGCCGCGCACCGGCATGCAATGTCCCCAAAAAGGGTGTCATTCGCGACACCGAAAAAAGCTTCGACGCAATCAGACGCCAGAACGACAAAATGAGAAGTAGAGGCGAAACGTTAAATTATGTTTCCCGCGATTTGCTCGCGGGAAACACAGGCACCGTAAAAATACGGAAACAACGTGCATCGTCTCAATAGATGAGACCGACCACGGAGCACCAAATGAAATGGCCGGGACAAGCCCGGCCATGAAGATCCCATCAACGTCGGCGTGCGAGCGCTACTCCCACGACCAGGCCGAGAAATCGTTCTCGAACTGCGGGACTTCCTTCCAGACGCCCTTCAGCTTCTTGCTGGTGACGGTGACCCATTGCGGCTGGAACAGGAAGCCGGCAACCGCATCGGTTGCCAGCATGCGCTGCGCATCGCCGAGCAGTTTTGCGCGGCCGGCTTCGTCCGGCGTCGTCACGATCTGCTTGTAGAGCGCGTTGAACGCCTCGTTGTTGTAGCCGAGATAGTAGTCGGGCTCGGTCAGCTTCACGAGATCGAAGGGCTCGACATGGGAGACGATGGTCAGGTCGTAATTGTGCGGCCCGTTCGGCGCGAACACCTGCGACAGCCACTGCGCCCATTCGACGTTCTCGATCTTCGCGGTGATGCCGACCTTGGCGAGCTGGGCCGCGAGGATCTCACCGCCCTGCCGCGCGTAAGGCGGGGGCGGCAGCTTCAGGCTGATTTCGAGCGGCGTGGTAACGCCGGCTTCAGCCAGCAGCTTCTTCGCCTTCTCGGGGTCGTAGGGATTGACGCCGGTGGTGTCGACATAGCCGAGCGAGCCCGGCGTGTAGAAGCTGCCGATCGGCGTGCCATAGCCTTCCACGGCGCCCTCGATCATCGCCTTACGATCGATCGCGGCGAGTATGGCGCGGCGAACGCGCACGTCGTCGAGCGGCTTCTTCTTC
>NZ_JBANBJ010000162.1:0-2310 GCF_059803515.1 Bradyrhizobium sp. UFLA05-125
CTGCTTCCGCCGACCTCGATGTTGAGGCGTTCCTCGACGATGTCGATGATCTCGTCGACGACGAGGCCCATGGAGCGGCCGTCATCGGCGAACACCAGGATCGGCTGGGCGCCTTGCGATGCGATGGTGACGCCCTCCATGGCGACCAGCGGCATCAGCTGCTCGCGGTACTGCACCATGTAGCGGCCGTTGCTGAACTCGATCTTGTCGGCGGGCAGCTCCTCCAGGCGCGTGACGAGGCCGAGCGGCACGGCCTTGGGCTGGCTCGAGCCGGCGCGGAACACCAGGAGCGAGGTGGTCTGCTCGCCGCTGCCGATGTGATGGGCGGCATTCTCGTCGGCCATGTCATGGGCCGAGGAGCCGGAGGCGCCGAGGGCTTTTGCGATGCCGTTGGGGTCGATGATCATGATGACCGCGCCATCGCCCAAAATCGTGTTGCCGGAGAACATGTCGATGTGGCGCAGCTTGGTGGACATCGGCTTGACCACGATTTCTTCGGTGTGGAACACGCCGTCGACCACGATGCCGAAGGTCTGGCTACCGACCTGGGTCACCACGATAAAGCCGTTCTCGGGATCGCTCGCCGCGCCGTCGTCGATCTTGAGGAGCTTCTTGAGGTGGATCAGCGGCAAGAGCTTGTTGCGCAGCCTCAAGACCGCGGTGTCCTTGATGCGCTCGATGCGGTGCTCGGAGTTGGCGCGCGCCCGCACCAATTCCACAACCGAGAGCTGGGGAATGGCAAAGCGGTCGCCGCCGGCTTCCACGATCAGGGCCGAGACGATCGCGAGCGTCAGCGGGATCTTGATGGTGACGGACGAGCCTTCACCGGCGACGGACTTGATGTCGATGGTGCCGCCGATCTGGTCGATATTGGTGCGCACCACGTCCATGCCGACGCCGCGGCCCGAGACCGAGGTGATGGCGGCGGCAGTGGAGAAGCCCGGCGCGAAGATGAACTTGTGGATTTGCGCTTCGCTCATCTTCTCGAGCTCGGCCTCGGTGACGAGCCCCGAAGAGAGCGCCTTGGCCTTGATCTTCTCGGTGTTGAGGCCCCTGCCGTTGTCGGCGATGCAGATGATGATGTGACCGCCCTCGTGATAGGCGGACAGCCGGATGGTGCCCTGCTCGCCCTTGCCGCTCGCAAGCCGCTCGGCCGGGGTTTCCAGGCCATGGTCGGCGGAGTTGCGCACCATATGGGTGAGCGGGTCCTTGATCAGGTCGAGCACCTGGCGGTCGAGCTCGGTGTCGGCGCCGTGCATCTCCAGCTCGATCTGCTTGCCGAGTTCGCTCGAGAGGTCGCGGACGATGCGCGGCAGCTTCTGCCAGGCATTGCCGATCGGCTGCATGCGCGTCTTCATGACGCCTTCCTGCAGCTCGGCGGTGACGTTGGAGAGGCGCTGCAACGGCACCTTGAACTCGGTGTCCTCGTTGCGGCGGGAGATCTCCAGAAGCTGGTTGCGGGTCAGCACCAGCTCGGAGACCATGGTCATCAGATGCTCCAGCGTATCCACATTGACGCGGATCGACTGGTTGGCGACGCGGTCGCCTTCGGTGACGCTCTCATCCGCCATCGATTTCTTGGGCGCGGCTTTTGCCTCCTTGACCTTCGCCTCCTTGACCTTCGCCTCCTTGGCCTTCGCTTCCTTCGCGACAGGCGCTGGGGCCGGCGCGGGTGCGGCGGCAGGAGCGGCAGCCGGCGCGGACACCTCGATCGCGGTCTCGCGGAAGGCGCGCTCGAGCTCGTCGAGCGACACCTCGCCCGGACGCAGGGGCCGCTCCAGCGTCTGCTCGATCAGCGTGCCCTGGGTCATCTCCTTTGCGGGTGCCGGCGCAGCGGCGGCCGGCGCTTCCGGCGCGAGCGGCGGGGCATCAGCGACCAGCGAAGCCGACGCTGACGGCATCGGCTGCGCCGAGCCGGACATCGCCGCCATGCCTTGCTCGACCATCGCTTCCAGCTTGTCGATGAGGTCGCGGTCGGTGCCCTCGGGCTCGGCCTCGGTTGCCTCGAGCCCGGCCAGAATCTCCTTGATGCGGTCGATCGACGACAGGATCACCGTCACCGCCTCGGCGGTCACCGGCATGCCGTCGCGGAATTTGCCCATCAACGTCTCGCCGGCATGCGCCAGCGCTTCGAGCCGCGGCAATCCCAAGAAGCCGCAGGTCCCCTTGATGGTGTGAACCAGGCGGAAGATGTTATCCAGGATCTTGGCGTTGTTCGGCTCCTGCTCGAACTTCACCAGCTGATTGTCGACGGTGTCCAGGCTCTCGCTGGTCTCCGTCAAAAACTCCCGCAACAGATCATCCATGGAA
>NZ_JBANBJ010000163.1:0-2012 GCF_059803515.1 Bradyrhizobium sp. UFLA05-125
TGACCGTCCATGCCCGGCATGTTGATGTACGCTAACACGGCGCGCGCCTGTTAGCACAGCGGCACGATCTTTCAACTAACAAATCGGCGAGGCCCAATGCCCTGTATACCGTCACGATCGATGCGACCAAACTTGAGAAGGGGGCGCAAGAACTGTCTACGCGCGGAATTCGCAACGCCGTTAACGAAGCGGTTGTAGCAAGTGGTATATGGGCCAAACGCCTTCGGCAGATCACGCCAGGGTGCTCCTGATCGTAGGACCGAGAAGATGCCATTCAGGACCCATCTGTCGTTCACCCGAGGAACGCCACGCGGCTTGTCCGGCAGCATCGGCTTGATGGCGGTCCATTCATGGTCAGCGAGTTCGTAGCGCATGATTCGAGCCCCCAGTTCGGGAGTTTGAATCACGGCAGTCCGGCCAAACGCAACGCTACTGGCCCGCTCTTGGTACGGCGCTTACGGACAGGAGCGGACATCAACCAGTCCTCAATCTCTGACAAATGCGTCGAAAATGACCCGGAGGCGACTTAGGCCTTAGCGAAATCCCGCAGCGAGCAGCCTCCTGTGTTATCGTTAAGACCGGCCATTCGGGCGTTCGGCTGCGGAGCTTGTTTTTGGTGACGCTTGCCCATCGGGAGGCAGCTTTATGCTCAACAAAAAGCGGCGGGAGTTCATCACGCTCTTCGGCGGCGTAGCGGCTACATGGCCGCTCGCGGCGCGCGCGCAGCAGCCGGTGAAGAAGATCGGCTTTCTGAGTGTATCTTCGCCGGGCACGCATACTCCCTTTGTGGCCGCGTTCAACGAGGGACTTAAAGAAACCGGTTTCATCGAAGGCCAAAATCTGGCAATTGAATACTCTTGGGCGGAAGGCAACTTTGATCGACTTTTTGCATTGGCAGCAAATCTTACCCGCGACAAGGTCGATGTCATCGCTGCGATGAGCGGTGATCTTTCGATCCGAGCGGCGATCAACGCAAGCTCCACGATCCCAATCGTTTTTATTACCGGTAGCGATCCGGTCCAGACCGGTCTGGTCGCCAGCCTTGGCCGACCGGGGGGCAATGCGACGGGCTTCAGCATGATCGCGAATGAATTGATGGCAAAGCGCTTCGAACTGCTCTCCGAACTAGTTCCCAAAATCAGGACCATCGCTCTACTTATAAATCCGAAATACCATAGCGCTACCGAGGGCACGATCCCGCTCGTGCAACAAGCGGCACGTGTGAAAGGAGTACGGCTCGATATCTTGAGGGCTGCTAATGAGGACGAATTTGAACCCGCCTTCGCCTCTCTCGCGCGCCTCAAGGCCGACGCGCTAATTGTTGGGACGGACCCGTTCTTCACGAGCCGTCGCGAGCGGATCGTGGCCTTAGCATCGCGTTACTTCGTTCCGGCAATCTATGAGTGGCAAGAATTTGTCACCGCAGGCGGTCTTATCAGCTATGGGACGAGCCTCACTTCCCTATATCGTGAGGCTGGAGTCTACGTCGGGAAGATTCTCAAAGGAGCAAAGCCAGCCGATCTGCCGATCCAGCAGCCGACTAAGTTCGAGCTTGTCGTTAATGTCACGGCTGCTAAGGCGCTTGGGCTCACGGTGCCACCAACCTTGCTAACAGCTGCGGACAAGGTGATCGAATAGGCGCAATTGCTGCGATGCATGAGTCCGGAATTGGCCCACACTGTCGAAATCCAGAGTTCGCCAAAACGTCGGCTGCCAGGGGATGACCGGAAGCGTCGCTTGTCCGCCCAAATCGACACTCATGCCCTTAGCGGAGCTCGCAGCTGACTTCGTCCAAGAGAACGCTGTAAAAAAGTCGGGCAGAACGTTGTGCCGCCCGCTGCATCGCCCCGCTCCAGCAGCTGAGTCACCTTGCGATATTCCTTGGCCATTTCATGCAGGGTCCTGCGCGTTACGTGATTACTCCTAGCTACTACCGTAACCCTCCGGTGAGCACCGCGGCTGCGGCTAATTGAGTCCGCAGCATTTCTTGTATTTCTTGCCTGATCCGCATG
>NZ_JBANBJ010000164.1:0-2002 GCF_059803515.1 Bradyrhizobium sp. UFLA05-125
GTGCGGCCATACTGACGCAGCACCCGTCCGTCATTGAGCTTGGCCAGCCACTCGGCGATCGCACGGTTGAGTTCGACTAGGCTGTAAAAAGTTCGGTTGCGCAGCCGCCCCAACAGCCAGCGTTCGATGATTCCGACGCAGGCCTCAACCTTCGCCTTGGCAAAAGTTGTCGACTGCAGGTCATGCGGGTACGACCCAGCAAAAGGTGCGGATCACGCATCCCTTCCATCCGCTTTGCGGTCGCACGTTCGAGCTGATCTGTCGGCGCCGTCATTGGGGCGAAGACCGGGTGGTCTATGAGGGCCAGAACGGTCGACTTTGCACGATCGCGAGCGCCTGGACCGATATCGATCCACCCGATGAGTTCCGGCTGATCGCTGCGGGTAGAGCAGCCTTTTGCGTGGTTGACCTGTTGGCGCTTTGTGACGCGCTGGACCGGCTTGCGGAGAGCATGGGCGCCAGCGATGCGTAAATATAAATACGCCGCACATGTAAAGATAATAACGCCATGCCGTGGACACGGTGCGGCGTACGTCTACTTTAAAATCCACACAATATCTTCATATTGCGTCGACACCTCCATTGACACTCAATATGTAGAGGCGTATTTATATTTACGTAAGGTTGATGCTGAGCATGGCCAGGGCGAAGAAGCAGGATCCGAAGAGCGAGGCGCTGGCGCAAGACGGCGTCCTCAATCCAAATCCGGAAGCCGTCCGCGACCCCTCGTTCGTCAGCAACCCATTCTTCGATGCGAAGGACCTGGTGCAGGTGCGCTACGAGATGGTGCGACGTCACCAGGTCGACGGCGTTGCGATCAGCGAGGCCGCCGAGACATTCGGCGTCACGCGGCCAACCTTCTACAAGGCGCAGAGCGCCCTGCAGACCGCCGGGCTTGCCGGCCTGTTGCCGAACCGGCGAGGCCCCAAAGGCGGCCACAAGGTCTCCGCAGAGGTCGTTGCGTTCGTCGCCGCTCTCAAAGCTGCAAGACCCGAACTGACGACGTCGCACTGCCTCGATGCGATCGAGGCGCGGTTCGGCGTCAAGGTGCACCGACGCAGCCTGGAGCGGGCGCTGGCGCGCAAAAAAAAACGACTCAGCCCAGTTTGATCGTCGCGCCTGCGGACGCAGCGGACAGCTACGAGAAGCTACGCGCCGCCGCATTGCGTGCCGAGTTCACGGCCTGCCCTGGTCTCACCATTCTTCGCCGACGGGGATTGGCAGCGTGGATTCGAGCACGCGGACAGGAGGCCGATACCGAGGCGGCGTGCCACGACCATCGGCTCGCGCACTCGGCCCCAGGCAATCCGTCGCCCGCAACAAGCGACGTCACACGCCTCATCGCCGGCATCCTCGTCGCCATCGCAATGGAGCCCTTCCATGCCTGAGCTCAAAGTCACTGCCGACCATCTCAAGCGCGACGCTTACCTCTATGTCCGCCAATCGACCCTTCGCCAGGTCGCCGAGCACGGCGAGAGCACCGAGCGCCAATATGGGTTGCGGGATCGAGCAGTTGTGGCCGGTTGGCCGGTCGAGCGCGTTCACGTCATCGATCGCGATCTCGGCAAGTCCGGCTCAAGTACGACAGCACGCGACGGCTTCCAGCAACTGGTGAGCGAGGTGGCGCTCGGCAAGGCCGGTATTGTCATGGGGCTGGAGGTCTCGCGCCTTGCGCGCAACTCGGCCGACTGGCACCGGCTCATCGAGCTTTGCGCATTGACGGCGACGCTCATCCTTGACGAAGACGGTATCTACGATCCAGCCAGCTTCAACGATCGCCTCTTGCTCGGCCTCAAAGGGACGATGAGCGAGGCCGAGCTGCACATCCTCAAAGCACGCATGCGTGGTGGTCAGCTCAACAAGGCCCGTCGCGGCGAGCTCGAGATGTGCCCTCCGGTCGGGCTGGTTTACCGGAATGATAGGACCATCGGCCTCGATCCCGACCTCCAGGTGCAGAACGCAATCCGTCTCGTGTTCGATACCTTCGAGCAGACCGGAAGTG
>NZ_JBANBJ010000165.1:0-1869 GCF_059803515.1 Bradyrhizobium sp. UFLA05-125
ATACTGGATGATCCGCGAGTACTTGTGCAGTGCTAGACCGCCTTGACGAAGGCCTTCAGCTTCGCGTCATTCGTTGCGGACTCCGGCTTCAATACGACAAATGTCTTGGTCTTGGTCAGACCTTCCGCGTCCGGCACGGCGATCACGGCGGCTTCGAGAACGGCTGGATATTGAACAAGCGTCGCTCAACTTCGAACGGGCTCACATAGATTCTACTGACCTTGACCATGTCGTCGCTGCGGCCCGCGTAGGCATATGTTCCGTCCGCATTTTTAAGTACTTGTCGCCGCCTGGCTCCCCGTCTGACGACGACTTTCCTTCGTCGTCGCGCAAGGGCGGCCAACGCCCGCATCCCAACATACGCTTTCACATCGCCTCCCGACGGTGGAGCGCAGAAAAACCCGCGGGACGGCCCCGACGCCTGGACCTGGAATGACGCCGAGCCGCCCCTACACCACCGGGGGGGCCTGGTGATGCTATGTTGAACAAAGCAAGTGGTGTGCCGAGCCGAGCCTACATCTACTGCAAGGTTCTTCTGCGAAAAGCGCCCTCGAAGGCGCTTGAATTGCAGCTGACGTCAACGCGTATGTTCCAAGTATTCGCACCGATTGCGATACGTTCATCAAGATCAGAACGACCCCAGCTAGGCTTTGTCGACGATTTTCAGTGATACATTTCTGTCCGGCCGCTCTTTCCTTGCGGCAATATTTGTCACAATTTGAAGATCCAAGTTCGCGTCCTCAACTTCTGTCGGGCGCCGTTCTTTCACACGTAAGATGATCTTGAACGTGCCCCTTCGTGCAACATAGGCACAGATTTCAGCCTTATCTTCGCATGACCCCGCTGAGCCCGCTCCTTCACCCGCGTTGACGCGCTCCCCTCAGTCGTTCTTGGACAATTCAGTAGCAAAGCGAACATCGCTCCGTCTGATAGAGTGAACATCCGACAGAGGAGATGAACCGCTCGAAGTTGCCGCGCTCCTACAGAACAACAGCCGCCGCTGTTGGCCGCTTCGTCGACCTGTCGTATCCAGGACAATACAGAATGTCATCATGTTCATGACAATACTCGTCTGCGACCGCGCAACTGTCGCTGCACGACGAGTCGCCATCCGGCGTTGATTCGATAGGGGGCAATGCGACCAATCCTGTTGATTCCGTCGTCGTCTGGCGAGGTATTACCAAGCCGGCGGATAGCTAGGCCCGCGGCCCCGGCGACCATGAGGGCTCTGGCACGCCTCACTCCGAACCCGTGCAAACGCCGACCTATTAAGCGGCACCGCTCGGGACAGCTCTGGAATGAACTTGCTGGAGATTGACCCGCGAGAGGGACTTAATGGACCGGCATGGATCAGCGAGGCCGAGCTATCGTATCTAATCAGTTGAGTCCGAAATCGAGAACTCCTGCAGGCGATCGTCTGCCGTTACCTCGCCGATAAGAGAAACGATCTCTCATGCTAACCGGCCGAAGCTCGCCGAATAATCAACTTTCATAACTGCAGACTACGCAAAGGCGCGCCAATTGCGCCAACGCGAGATTGAAACACGCCCTTTGGCGCGCCTCACGCGCGCAGCGAGATTTTGTGTCGACGCGCTTTTGCCATGAAAACTTATTTGCCTCCCCTGGACGATGCGTCGTCGGGCTTGAGATGCCGCTTTCGAATATTGTAACTGACGAGCCAGATCACGCCGACGGCGATCGGTACGAAGGCCGCGGTTACGGACGCGGGCTCTACATGCAGTCCGACATCCTGCGCGCCCTTGGCGAGATAGGCAAACAGGCTGACCACATAGTATCCGATTGCCCCAACTGACAAGCCTTCGACCGTGGACTGCAGCCGAAGTTGCTGTCTCGTACGCTCGTTGATCG
>NZ_JBANBJ010000166.1:0-1827 GCF_059803515.1 Bradyrhizobium sp. UFLA05-125
AGCAGCTCGCTGCTGACAGTTGCGGGGGCAGCGCCGGAATTCCGCACCAAAGGCGCAGTTCACCGGCTTCCCTCTTAGCCACTACATCTTGCGATGCAGCAGGACCGTGACACCCATATATGGAGATATTCGAGGCAAGCTGTCAATGATTGATTTCATGGGGGTGCACGCGGACGGCCATCCCCAATCAGTTATCTAGTATTGACGAGCTCAAGAATGCTTCTGATGGGTCGCCACCATAGTCAATTCGCACGGCCGGCTAATGCTCTCAATCCTTGCTCATAGCGAGAAAGCATCTTACGCGCGTCGAGGCTTCTCTCGGCGCCGGCTCTCGCAGCTTGCTTCATCCCTTTGAGCAAATTCCGATCGAGCGCGAGCTTTTCAATTCTATTGGCAAATTCGCAAATCTGTCGCGGCTGGCAAAGAAAGCCGTTTACGCCATCCTGTATGAGCTCCGGCAATCCACCAACGGCGGAAGCAATAACTGGAACTCCGAGCGCGAGCGCCTCTAACACGACTACCGGCCGACCATCCAGCCGCGAAGGCAGCACGAGCACATCGTATGATGCAATCCATGGACGGACATCTTCAACCTCCCCGATGAGATGGAAGCGACCGCCGAGATTTGCCCTTACAAGAGCACTTTCAATGCTGGAGCGAAGCGCCCCGGCTCCAGTCATTACAAAGTGGATTGGCAAGTGCGATAGTTTCTGTGCGACCTCGACAAAAGCCAAAGGATCCTTTTCCTCGGACCATCGCCCCGAAAAGCCGACGATAAGCTCTTCCGATGTCGCGCTCAGTCGATCCACCACGGAAGCGTCTCGTGAGCTTGGCACGTACCTGTCGAGGTCGATCCCGCTGGAGATCTGCTGGACGCGATCTAAAGACACTCCCGCATCCTTCAGGAACCGTAACACCTCTCGATTTTCCACGAAATTTAGGTCGATGAGCTCAGCATATTTCCGATTGCTTCTTGTGTGGCCGACCGTGTTGAACAGCATATCGGCCACTTTCAGCTTCGGAAATTTCGCACGAAGGACAGGCAGATGATTGTACATGAAAGCGCTGCCTGCGATCCAGACGACATCTATCTCGCGCGAGGCAATCAAGTAGGACACGAAGTCTGGCCATCGATCGATGGTAAGGAAGCGCGGCAAATGGAAGATTTCCGCAGCTGCTTCCTCGAACCAGCTTGTCGCGTCGCCGTGCTCGTGACCAGGATCGATCGAGGTGATAACTGTTATGCTCCATCCTTCTTTAGCAAGATGCGCGACGATGCTGCTGAGCAGCCGCTCTGCCCCGCCTATGATCGTGAACGGAAGCGCGAGAAGGATCGAAGGCTTTCCGCGGCTTCGGTAAGGTCGCCCCGTGAAGTTTCGAAGGGGAGCTTCCGGACGCTTGTCGGTTGCCGCAGCGAGGCGCGAGTTTCGGTGCGCTGCAGGCGTGACAAGATCGCCCAGCGCTTCCTGAATTAGCTTACGGTGAATGGCCATGCTGTATAGATCCGACTGGGTGCTCAGGCTTGGACCGTGCCGGCGATACAAGAACAAATGCTCCTTGGAAAAGTTGTGGATTCTTGCTCCCATTGCAGCGAGCCGCGCCCAAAACAGCCAGTCCTCGTAGACATGTCCGGTGATCGCGCGATCAGTGTCGCGAAAGCCGCCAGCCTTTTGCCAAAGGCTATGACGAAATACTGCGCAGGTCAGAACATGATTACCTTCGACCATATCCGAAAGTATCGGGTCATCAAGAATTCCGATTTTTTCATTAGTGCTCCCGAATTGTTGCATCGCGCAGGAGACAACGTCATATCCATAGGTCTCAAGC
>NZ_JBANBJ010000167.1:0-1725 GCF_059803515.1 Bradyrhizobium sp. UFLA05-125
CTCTTCCTCGCCGGGTGCGAGGTCATGTTCGACCGGCCGGTGCGTCAGATCGCTCATACGCCACTCCCAAGCAGGTAGACGACGGAAAAGACGGCGACCCAGATGATGTCGAGCGCGTGCCAGAACAGCGCAAAGCACATCATGCGGCGCAAGATATCGGCGCGAAAGCCCTTGGCGAAGACCTGGGCCATCATGGTGAGGAGCCACAGCACCCCGGCAGAAACGTGAAGGCCGTGGCACCCGACGAGCGAGAAGAACGCGGTCAGGAACGCGCTGCGCGACGGGCCATAGCCGCGGGAGACGAGATCGGCGAATTCGCGGAATTCGATCGTGAGGAACGCAAGCCCCAACACGAGAGTGATGGCCATCCCAAGATAGAACCAGAGTCGGTTGCGCACGTCGGCCGCAATGCTCGCCATGCCGCATGTAAAGCTCGACAGCAACAGGCAGACCGTCTCGATCGCTACGTTCCGCTGCTCGAAGATTTCCGAGCCCTTCGGACCATCGGCGGTCTGGCCCACCAGCACCGCATAGGCTGCGAAGAAACAGGAAAACATCACGATGTCTGACAGCAGGAAGACCCAGAAGCCGTAGGCCGTCACAATTCGTTTTGACGCAGGTCCGGGATGCTCGACAACGAGCCCGATATGATGGGGGTCGGCATGCGCGTGGCCAGCGGTCGCGGTCATCGCCATCAGACCACCCCCGCCATGCTGACAAGGTTACGACGCTCCTCGATATTAATGCGATCGATGCGCGCGACTTCGGCCGCCGGAATGACGTATTCGTCATGGTCGCGCCAGGCGAATATGACGAAGGTCGCGAACGCGCCTAGCCCGCCCAAAATCACCATCCACCAGATGTGCCAGATCAGCGCAAAGCCCATGATGGAGGCGAAGAATGCGCAGACGAAGCCGGTCGGCGAATTCCGGGGCATCTCGATGTCCTCGTATTCAACCGCCTGCTCGAACTGCTGCTGCTTGGCCTTCGCCTTCATCTCCCAATAGGCATCTTCGCCGCGCACATCGGGATGGAACGCGAAGTTGAACACCGGCGGTGGCGACGACGTCGCCCATTCCAGAGACCTGCCATCCCAGGGATCACCGGTACGATCGCGCAAGGCTTCCCGGTTGCGGATGCTGACGACGAGCTGCGTTATCTGGCAGATGACGCCGATCGACAGCACGGCCATGCCGATCGCCGCCACGAACATCCAGGGCCGCCAGGCCGCGACGTCGTAATGCTGCATGCGCCGCGTCATGCCGAGCATGCCCGCGACATAGAGCGGCATGAAGGTGATCCAGAAGCCGATGAAGGTGAACCAGAACCCCGCCTTGCCCCAGCGCTCGTCGAGACGGAAACCGAAGGCTTTTGGGAACCAGTATTCGAAGCCGGCGAACACGCCGAACAGCACGCCCCCGATGATGACGTTGTGGAAGTGCGCGACCAAGAACATGCTGTTGTGCAGCATGAAGTCGGCGGGCGGCACCGCGACGAGGACGCCGGTCAGGCCGCCGATGATGAAGGTCACCATGAAGCCGACCGACCACAGCATCGGTGTCATGAAGCGGATGCGGCCGCCATACATCGTGAACAACCAGTTGTAGATCTTCACCCCCGTCGGCACCGCGATGATCATGCTGGCGATGCCGAAGACGGCATTGACGTTCGGCCCCGCCCCCATGGTGAAGAAATGGTGCAGCCAGACCATGAAGGAGATGACGC
>NZ_JBANBJ010000168.1:0-1696 GCF_059803515.1 Bradyrhizobium sp. UFLA05-125
CATCGGCCTCGATCCCGACCTCCAGGTGCAGAACGCAATCCGTCTCGTGTTCGATACCTTCGAGCAGACCGGAAGTGCGATGCAGACAGTCCGATTCTTCCGAGAGCAAGGTTTGCTGTTCCCGCGCCGACTCCGGACAGGACCGAACAAGGGTGATCTCCTGTGGGCGTCGCCGCACCATGCGCGCGTTCTGCAGGTGCTCCACAATCCGCGCTATGCCGGCGCTTTTGCGTATGGCCGAACACGCATACGGCACCGGCCCGACGGTGGCACCAGTGTCGTCAAGGTTGCCAGGGCCGATTGGCAGTTCGTTATGCCGGGGATGCACCAGGGCTACATCGACTGGGAGCGCTTCGAGGCCAACCAGCGGCGGCTCGCCGACAACGCTCGTGCCTTCGGTGGCGAGCGGCGGTCGGGACCGGCGCGCGAGGGACCGGCGCTCCTCCAAGGTCGCGTGGTCTGTGGCCTATGTGGCGAACGCATGGGTGTGCGCTACAGCCAGGGGCACGGCAGCACCGTCCCAACCTATCTGTGCCAGGCGAACGCGGTACGCCGGGCGGGATGGACCTGCCAAACGGTTCCCGGGAAGATCGTCGATGCGGGGATCGCAGATTTGATGATCGAGCTGATGACGCCGATGACGCTGGCCGTCACCCTTGAGGTGCAGCGCGAGCTTGAGGCGCGCGCCGCAGAGACCGATGCAGCGCGTCGCCAGCATGTCGAGCGGATGCGCTATGAAGCCGAGCTTGCGCGTCGACGCTACATGAAGGTCGATCCCGACAACCGACTCGTCGCCGATTCACTCGAGGCCGAATGGAACGACAAGCTGCGCCGTCATGCCGATGCCGCCGAAGACTACAAGCGCCGGAGCAAACAGCAGGCTGCGGCCCTCACTGCAGAAGCCCAGCGACGCATCCTTGACCTCGCCGAGCAGCTTCCGCGGATCTGGCAAGATCCGCGAGTTGACTCCCGCGAGCGCAAGCGCATCGTGCGTCTGCTCATCGACGACGTAACCTTAATCAAGTCGCAAATCATCACGGCCCATGTGCGCCTGTCTGGCGGCGCCACGCGTACCTTGGTGCTCGACCGGCCGCTACCCATCGCCCAGATCCGGAAGTTCAAACCTGAACTCGTTGCCGAGGTTGATCGTCTTCTTGACCATCATTGCGATCGCGAAGTCGCCGAGATTCTCAATAATCACGGATGGCGTACATGGGAGGCGAACGCGTTCAATCTGAAGAAGGTTGCCTTCATTCGCCGCGCCTACAAACTTGCCAGCCGATATGAGCGGCTGCGTCGACGTGGTATGCTCACGACGCGCGAGATCGCCGCCAAGTTCTGCGTCTCCGAGACAGCCGTACACACGTGGGGTCGCCAGGGGCTCATCACAAAATGCTATACCGACAGCCTGAACCGCGGCCTGTGGGAGGTCCCGCCTGGCATGACGATCCGCAGGGGCTGCGGTGGACGCGGCGCCCGTCCGGCGCAGCTCACCGCCATCACCGCGCCATCAAAGGAATGAGGTGCAGTATGAAGCGCTCGCCTTATCTCTCGGGCGACGCGGCCGTGCCGGCAAAATCGCCGTGCCGTAATGCTGCGCCATATCGCTGTAGCTACGGTTGACCATGGGGTCATAGAGGCAGGCCTTGATCACCGCGACCTTGGCGTTGTCGGGCACCAGCAGTTGCGTCGCGCC
>NZ_JBANBJ010000169.1:0-1690 GCF_059803515.1 Bradyrhizobium sp. UFLA05-125
GTCGAACTCAACCGTGCGATCGCCGAGTGGCTGGCCAAGCTCAATGACGGACGGGTGCTGCGTCAGTATGGCCGCACACGGCGCCAGCTGTTCGAGGAAATTGATGCGCCAAATCTTAAACCGCTTCCCGGCGAGCCGTGGATCCATGCCGAATGGCGCTGATGCCGGATCGGGCTCGACTATCACGTCGAGGTCGAACGACACTACTACTCGGTGCCTTATCGCTTCGCCCGTCGGGAGGTAGAAGCGCGGATCAGCGCGCGAACAGTTGAAATCTTCCTGGGGGGCGAGCGTATCGCCGCGCATATGCGCGGCAGTGGCAACGGGCGGCACACGACGACCAGCGCCCACATGCCCTCCAGCCACCGGCGCTATGGCGAGTGGACGCCGGCAAAGATCCGCAGCGAGGCAAGCCGGATTGGCCCGATGCTGCGTCTGCTGGTCGACCGGATCATCGAGGATCGGCCACATCCCGAACAGGGCTATCGTTCTTGCCTGGGTATCATCCGGCTTGAAAAGCGCTTTGGCGCCGAGCGCCTCGAGGCGGCCGCGCTGCGCGCGATCGAGATCCAGGCTCGCAACTACCCAAGCGTCAAATCGATCCTCGAGAAGGGCCTCGATCGCGTCCCAACGCCTGCGTCCCCCGAGCGCGAGCCGATCATACACACCAACATCCGAGGTTCGGATTATTACCACTAAGGGAAGAAAATGCTGACACACCCCACACTCCACTTGCTTACGCGGCTCGGCCTTACCGGCATGGCCGAGGCCTTCACGAGCCTCACCGACAACGAGGAGGTCCAGGGTCTTAACCACGCCGAATGGCTGGCGTTGCTGCTGGACCATGAGGCGACTTGGCGCAACAACCGGCGCCTGGCGCTTCGTCTTCGCAAGGCAAAGCTGCGTCATCATGCCGTGCCCGAGGATATCGACTACCGCGCTCCCCGTGGGCTCGACCGCCGCTTGTTCGACATGCTGCTCAAGGGAGACTGGATCAAGAACCATGAGAATTGCGCCATTGTCGGGCCAACTGGCGTCGGGAAAAGCTGGCTTGGCTGTGCGCTCGGCCACAAGGCCTGCCGCGACAACCAATCTGTACTTTACACCCGGCTGCCGCGGTTGATCGAAGAGCTGGACCTTGCCCGGGGCGATGGCCGACTCGCCTCGCGGATGAAGAGCATCGCCGCCGTCGACCTCCTCATTTTGGACGATTGGGGCCTCCAGGCCATCGACGCCAATGCCCGTCATTATCTGCTCGAAATCCTCGAAGACCGCTACGGCCGACGGTCAACACTCGTCACCAGCCAACTTCCAATTGCCAAATGGCACGAGCTCATAAATGACCCAACTTACGCTGATGCCATACTTGATCGCCTGCTTCACAACGCTCACAGGCTCGAACTGAACGGCGAATCCATGCGTCGCCCGCCTGCTCTTCCTCGGCCTTGATCACATCGTCGGCCGATGAAGACCGAGATTGCAGCCCGCGAAGCTGACCGGCCCGCTACGGCACTGTTGGGGGTGCGCGTCCGGTCAGCTTCACTCCGTCGGGGCGACCACGCCCGCTTGACCACCGGCTAACGATAGGCCAATTACCCCTAACGATCGGGTGCTTCACCTGCGCGCGATCAGATCAGAACGCTGCGCGGCATCAGATTGGAATAACTGCGCGCGATCATTGGAATCCGCA
>NZ_JBANBJ010000016.1:0-138726 GCF_059803515.1 Bradyrhizobium sp. UFLA05-125
AGGAAGGGCACCATTGCGCGCACCTGTGCGCGATCAAGGAGCTCGGCGTCGACCCCAGCGAGGCGCATCGCGTTGCCACGGCGAGCGAAGGCGTCACGCTGAGCGTCCGAATGAAAGAGATTGAGAACGCCGCGCTGGCTGACCATCGCGTTGTAGTTCAGGTCCTGCTCAAGCCCCTCCCAGAGCTTCATCGACAATTCGTAAAAAGGAGTGTTTCCAGGCAGGAGATAGTTCGAGCGGATAATTGTCGTATTGCGACCGACGTTGCCCGAGCCAATATATCCCTTCTCGACCACCGCTACATTGCTGATGCCGTATCGGCTGGCGAGATAATGCGCAGTTGCGAGACCATGGCCACCTCCGCCGACAATCAACACGTCGTATTCGGGTTTCGGCGCAGCGTCGCGCCAGGTCGGCTGCCAGCCGCTATGGCCCTTGAAGGTCTGGGCGATGAGAGAGAAGACGGAATAGCGCATCGGCGGGTCCGAAATGGTGGCGGCAAGCGGAAGTCCCGCTTGTCCGATACAGATTGAACGACATAGTCTCGGCGGCATGACCGCCAGCGACTCACGATTGCCTGAAAGCGACACCCGTCAGCAGCCGACGGCTCATGTCGGCTTCCTGCTCATCCCCGAATTCGCCATGTTGCCCTATGTGTCAGTCATTGAACCGCTGCGTGCGGCAAATCGCCTGTCGGGCCGCCCGCTCTATCGCTGGAGCCATATCTCAATCGACGGTGAACCGGCGGCAGCCTCGAATGGCGTGCGGATCCACACGGAATATCGCGTCGGGACGAACGAGCATTTCGACCACGTCTTCGTCTGCGCTGGCGGCAACCCAGCTCTGTTCCGACATGCCCCGACCTTCGCTTGGCTGAGGCAGCTCGCCCGGCGCGGCGTCACGATAGGTGGGGTATCAGGCGGGCCCTACATTCTCGCACGAGCAAAGGTACTGACCGGCTACCGCTTCACCATTCATTGGGAGCATGCACCCGCGTTCGTCGAAGACTATCCAGAACTCGATCTGCGACGCTCACTCTACGAGATCGACCGTGATCGCTTGACGTCAAGCGGAGGCACCGCGCCACTCGATATGATGCATGCAGTCATTGCTCACGAGCACGGGAGTGAATTGGCGGTGGCGGTTAGCGAATGGTTCCTGCAGACTCATGTTCGCGAAGGGACCGGCCCTCAGCGAATGCCATTGCGAGAACGCCTTGGCATCGCGCACGCGCCGCTGCTGCGCGTGATCGGCCGGATGGAGCAAACCATCGAAAATCCGGTGCAGCGACAGGAATTAGCACGCCTTGCCGACGTATCGCTTCGACACCTCGAGCGACTTTTCCGCCAGCATCTTGGTTGCTCGCTAGGCGAGCACTATCTTGCCTTAAGGCTCGATCGCGCTCGCGATCTGGTCCGGCAAACCAGTCTTTCTGTACTTGAGATCGCAATGGCCTGCGGCTTTACCAGCGCGAGTCATTTTTCTCGCACTTATCGTGCGCGCTTCGGCCAAGCACCACGCACTGAGCGGCTGCGCGAAGAACCCGTCAGGCGCCGGTGACGCGCAAATCGCACTCGACTGCCCGCTCCAGATCCGCCTGCAGGTTCTTGCGCTCGAGGCCGACCTTCGGCGAGGACCGGTCCTGGTAACCGTCGGGGTTCACAGCCAGCGACAATCCTCGACGAGAAACTGCTGCAGCAATCGTGTTCGCGAGCAAGTAGGCGACGGTCATCGGGCCAACGCCGCCTGGCACGGGCGTTATGTGGCTGGCACGTTTGCTGGCTTCGGCGAACGCAACGTCCCCGACAAGTTTGGAAGTGCCGGTCGAATGAAGCGAGGCGCGCGAGCTCGGCTTCGATCAGCACCAGAGGCGCTGCGGCGGATCATCAGGGGGGATACCAACAAGGAGCGATGCGGCCGCAAGGTCTTCGATCGCAGTCCCGACCGACTTGAAGAGTGTGATCTCTTCCTTGTCGATACGGCCAGGCCGGGCCCCACAAGTTAGCTCGTGAAGGTCGCCACAGACCTGATGAGCTTGCCAGCAGCCGGCCGAGATGGGCTGGAGGAGATCACCAGCCTCGGCCAGTGCGCCGCCACAGGTGTCGACAAAAACGCGGCTACGGCAGACGGCCTCATCATCAGTCTCGCGCATTTTTGGCGTAAATGAACCGACGAAGTCGAGATGAGTTCCGCTCTTCAGATCTTGGCCCATGACCAGTGGCTGGGTCGATGTCGTGGCGCAGCTAACGATATCCGCCTGGGCTACCGCCCCCGACAGATCGGCGACACCCTGCGCCTCGAATCCTTGACGGGAGAATTCTGCTGCAAGTGTCGAAGCTCGCTCCGGGTTTCGACCCCAGACAAGCACCCGCCTGATCGGCCGCACGACCCGATGCGCAGCTGGCAGGCACGCGGCAACGCGGCCAGTCCCAACAACCAGCAGCGTATCGGCGTCTTCGCGAGAGAGATGTCGCGATGCGAGCGCGGATGCAGCCGCCGTACGACGATTGGTCAACGTCTCGCCGTCTATCATCGCGCACGGCTGACCGGTTACTCCATCGAGCAGAACATAGAGAGAGGACACCGCACCGAGGCCACGCGAAGCATTCCCGGGAAAGACCGTCACGAGTTTAACGCCCAGCACCTTTCCGCGCTGCCAGGCCGGCATCAGAAGCAGATGGCCAGGGGCGCCGGCCGCTCCGACCTCATGGCTTTGCCGGACCGGCATGGCCTCGCCGCCGCGTCGAAAGGTTTCGGACAGTGCATCGATCAGTCGCGGATAGTCGAGACCGGCCTCGACCTCGGCAGCGGAGAAAAAACGCAGCAAGATTCCCTCGTATTTCAATTCTGCGGTCGGGCAAGCCGTCCGACGGAAGCCGGGCCGATGGATACCGCGCCGGCCACTGCCGCTATTTCAATCAGACGCGGTCCGGGTCAGCTACGAACCAACAGAAAAAGCGCGCAGCACTCTGTCACCCATCTCCTCCGTACCAATTGCGGCTTCGCCGGATGAGGCAATGTCGAATGTGCGGTAGCCCTCTGCCAAGGTCTTGCGCACTGCGCTTTCTACGGCAGCAGCGGCATTCTCGTGGCCAAAGCTCAGCCTCAACATCATCGCGACTGAAAGGATGGCCGCCAGCGGGTTCGCGATGTCCTTACCAGCGATGTCAGGAGCGCAACCATGTACGGGCTCGAACAAGCCCTTGCCGGACGCGTTGAGAGAGGCCGAGGGCAGCATACCGATGGACCCGACGAGCATCGACGCCTCGTCGGAGAGAATGTCACCAAACAGATTGGCGGTGACAATGACGTCGAACGCCTTGGGCGTGCGCACCAGCGCCATCGCCGCTGCATCAATATAGAGGTGGCTCAGTTCAACGTCCGGATACTCGCTGCCAACATCGGTCACGATTTCCCGCCAGAGCTCCATCGTCTCAAGCACATTGGCCTTGTCCACTGAACAGAGCTTCCCGTGGCGAGCCCGAGCTGCGCGGAAGCCGGCATGAGCGATCCGGCGAATCTCGGCTTCCGTATAGCTCATCGTGTTGACGCCACGGCGCGAACCGTCGGGCAAAATCTCGATACCGCGGGGCTCACCAAAATAGAGATCACTAGTCAGCTCGCGCAGGATCGTCAGATCTACACCGTCGACGACCTCCGGTTTGAATGTCGTGGCGCCGACGAGTTCTGGCCACGTGACGACTGGTCGGAAATTGGCGAAGAGATCGAGTTCGCGGCGCAGCGTCAGCAATGCGTCGCCAGGACGCAGGCCGCGCGGCAGCGTCTCGTACTGGAAGCCGCCCTCGGCGCCGAACAGGATGGCATCAGCTTCCCGCGCAAGCGTGAGCGTGTCTGCCGGCAGTGGGTGACCGTGCGCTTCATAAGCGCACCCTCCGATCAGTGCTTCTTTCAGTTCGATAGCGAGGCCATAATGTTCCGCGACGGCTCGCAGGACCTTGACGCCTTGACGCGTTACTTCGGGCCCAACGCCGTCGCCGGGCAGGACTGCAACCTTCATGGATATCTCCGATGTGCCAGTGAAAAGGACGGGAGCGGACTGCGCCGTCACTCCCGTTCGATCTCGAAATCGCTGACCCGGCCCAGCAATGTCAGCGTGTAGTCGATCTCGTCGAGCCCGGCGAGGAGACAGGTCCTGCCGAATGGATCGACCGAGAATGGGTGCGCGGTGCCGTCGACCTCGATCACCAGTTCGGCTTCAAGATCGACCGTAAGCGGGCGGCCGGGAGAGGCCGCGAGGCTCGCGCGCAGCGCCCACGCCGCCTCCTCCGGCAGCGTGATGGGCAGAAGGCCGTTCTTGAGGCAGTTGGTCTGGAAGATGTCACCAAAGCTGACGGCAATGACGCTGCGGATACCGAAATCGGCAAGCGTGTGGACGGCCTGCTCGCGCGATGAGCCGCAGCCGAAATTGCGGTCTCCCACGAGAATCGCCGGTTGCCGGAAGCCGGGTTGGTTGAGCACGAACTCGGTGCGCGGCTTTCCAGTGGAGTCGAAGCGCTGGTCGTGAAAGCAGTACTGTCCGTAGTCGACGCGACGTTTGTGCATGAAGCGGGCCGGGAGGATCTGGTCCGTGTCGATATCGGTTCCCTCAATGGGAGCGGCCACGGCCGTGATGCGGGTAAAGGGCTCCATGCTCATGCTCCGCCCAGTTCGCGGACATCGACGATGCGACCGGCGACGGCGGCGGCAGCAGCCATCGGCGGGCTCATGAGATGCGTACGGGAGCCCCGCCCCTGCCGTCCGACAAAGTTGCGATTGGTGGTGGAAGCGCAACGCTCGCCTTCAGCGAGCATGTCGCCGTTGATGGCGAGACACATCGAGCAGCCAGCATGGCGCCACTCGCAGCCGGCGTCGAGGAAGATGCGGTCGAGCCCTTCAGCTTCGGCCTGCGCCTTCACCTGCCCGGATCCGGGCACGACCAGCGTCGGCACTGCCGTGCGTCGCCCTTGCAGCACGGAAGCGGCCATGCGCAGGTCCTCGATGCGGCCATTGGTGCAGGAGCCGATAAAGACGCGGTCGACTGGCAGTCCTTCCAGAGCCGTGCCGGCGTCTAGTCCCATATAAGCGAGGCCCTTCTCGATCCGGGCTCGCTTCTGAGGATCGACGATACCGCGAGGATCCGGCACCCGGCCGGTGATCGGCCCCGCATCTTCGGGGCTCGTGCCCCAGGAGACCATCGGCGCGAACTCGGCGGCCTCGAGCGCGACCTCGTGATCGAAGACCGCGTCCGCCTCGCTTGCCAGCGCTGTCCAGCGAGCGACCATATTCTCCCATTGCGCTCCCTTCGGCACGAAGGGGCGGCTCTTGAGATAGGCGAAGGTCGCAGCGTCGGGCGCCACCATCCCGGCCCGCGCGCCGGCCTCAATCGACATGTTGCACAGGGTCATGCGGCCTTCCATTGTGAGGCCGCGAATGGTGTTGCCGGCATATTCGATGACATGGCCGGCCGCGCCCGCAACGCCGATATGGGCGATGATGCCCATGACGACATCCTTGGCGACCACGCCCGGCCCGGGCGAACCGCTCACCGTCACGCGCATGGTGCGCGGCTTGCGCTGCCAGAGCGTCTGCGTGGCGAAGACATGGCTGACCTCGGCGGCGCCGATGCCGAAGCCGAGCGCGCCGAGCGCGCCATGGGTCGACGTGTGGCTATCCCCGCAGACGATCGTCATGCCCGGCTGGCTCAGCCCCTGCTCTGGCCCAACGACATGGACGATGCCCTGCCTGGGATCGTCGAGTGAAAAAAGAAAGATCCCGTTCTCCGCCGTGAAGCGGACGAGTTCCTCGATCAGTCCGCGGCGCTCGGCATCGACCGTATCGGCAAGGCTGCGGCCGCGGGTCGAAACATAGTGATCCGGCATGGCGAAGGTCAGATCGGGCCGGCGAACCTTGAGCCCCTTGCGCCGCAAGGTCTCGAAGGCCTCGAGCGGCAGATCGTCGCCAACATAGTGCCGATCGATATAGAGGAGCGTCTGCCCGTCCGGCCGCTCGTAGACCGTATGGCGGTCCCAGATCTTCTCGAACATCGTCCCGGACACGACGCACGCTCCCAGTCAAGCGAAGCCTGAAGCGGCTTCGCCCTTGGGATAGAAAGCCGGAACGGCGGGCGGAAGTCGTCGTTCGCCAAGCGAGCGGCGTGGCTCACGATGCTTGAGCGGCCTCGAGCAGATGGCGAAGCAGCAGGCGAGTCGCTACCGGGATCTCGGCATCGTTGCGCACGCAAATCTTGTGCTCGCGAACCGCCCAGTCCTCCTCCAACGCGACGATCGCGATATCCATTACGGGACCGAGCTTGGCCGCCAGTCGGTCGGGGATGATGCCGAGCCCGAGCCCGGCCTCCACCATGCGGCAGACGGCATCAAAGCCACCAACCCGGACGCGCGAACGCGGGATGTTGCCGAGCTCACCGGCGTTCTTCAGCAAGAGGGTCTGGATCGAGCTGCGCGGCTCCTGCTCGATCAGGTCATAGCCGAGTAACTCGGCGAAACCAACACCATCCCGTTTTGCCAGAGTGTGTCCGGCCGGCACAACTACGACGAGCCTGTCCTTGAAACAGGAATGAACCACGAGTTCGCCGGTGGGCAGATCACCGGAGAAGATGCCGATGTCGGCGCTGTTGTCCATGACTGCCTGGATATTCATCGGGCTGAGATTGGACTGCAGTTCGACACGCACCTGCGGATAGCGCTCCGCGAATCCCGCGAGTTGCTCTGGGATGAAACCGAATAGCGTCGATTCATTTGCCCAGATCCGAACCTGCCCGCGTGTGCCTGCCGAGAAATCAACGAGCTCGGCCTCCAGCTCCGCCAGATTGCGCATGATGAGCCGCGCATGCTGGAAGAGCGCCTGACCGGCGGCTGTCGGCTCGATGCCCTGGCGATGGCGGAGCAGCAGCTCCGTGCGCAGAGCCTGCTCGAGATCCCCGATGCGCTTGCTGACGGCGGAGGCGGCAATACCCTCGCGATCTGCAGCGCGCGCAATGCTGCGCTCCTCGACGATTGCGACGAAGAGCCTCAGCGTCAGAAGGTCGATGCGGGAGCTGACATTGATCCGGATCGGCTCCGGAGCTCCCGTGTATTGCCGCATCGCGGGTCCCGGGGTTCGCACTGTCAAGCCACCGATGAAGCATGTCCAACGTCGTCGATCAAGTCTCCCTCGCCGCGCTGGCGCCAGGCCTGGGTCCGAGCGACGATCACCGAGGTCAGGAACAACTGGATGAGCTTTACCGCCGCTGCCGTCAGCAGGATCATCAAAGCCATAGCGGCAGCAGCGGCCGTATCGCCTGTGTCGTCCATCTCGACCACCGCGACGGAGGCCAGCTTGGTTGCGGGGGCATAGAGGAAGACGACCGCGCCGATCGTGGTCATGGCGTTGAGGAAGAAATAGGTCGCGATGTCGATGACCGTCGGCGTGCAGATCGGCAGCGTGACCCGCGCGAAGGTTCGCCAGAAGGCAACGCCGAGGGCCGCCGCCGCCTCCTCGATCTCATTGTCGATCTGCTTCAGCGCCGTCACTGCCATCAGATGCGGCACGGTATAATAATGCGCAACCGACGCCATCACGAGGATCGACAGGCCGCCATAGACGCCATTCAGCGGGTTCGCCGCGCTGTTGAAGAAGAAGATGTAGCCGAGGCCTAGCACGAGTCCCGGAACGGCGAGCGGCAGCGTCGCAAGGCCGCGGTAAAGCGCGCGTGGCAGCGCGTGCCCCGGACCCTTCTCGACCAGATAGGCACCACCGAAGGCGCAGACCGTGCCGATCAGCGCAGTCAGCGCCGCCATCTTCAGACTGTTGGCATAGGACGACCAGCCGGCGGCGTCATAGGATGCGAAATCGTAGTTCTTCAACGTAAGGCTGAGATCGTAGGGCCAGAAGGACACGAAGGAAGCGAACGAGGCGGTACCGACGAGCAAAAGGATGAACGCCGCGATCACGCTCGCAGCCGCCAGCATGGCGAGGTCGAAGGCACGGCGAGGCGTAGGTACCAGGACGACGGCACGTGCCCCCAGCATCGATGTTTGCCGGCGGCGGACGTAGAGGTCGACACCGAAGGACAGAACCGCCGGCAATAGCAGCAGCACGCCGACAACGGCGCCCATGCGGAAGTTCTGCTGGCCGATGACCTGCTTGTAGATGTCGATCGAAAGGACGTTGAACTGCCCGCCGATCACCTTTGCCACGCCGAAATCGGTGACGGCGATGGTGAAGACGACGAAGACGGTGCTGATCAACCCGAAACGTGCGCCCGGCAGCGTGATCGTGCGGAACATGCGAGAGCGCGATGCGCCGAGCGTCTCGGCCGCCTCGTAGAGGCGCGCATCCGAGAGAGCGAGCGCTGTGACAAGGATCATCAGCGCGTGCGGGAAACAGTAAAATACCTGCGCCGAGACGATACCAGACAGCCCATAAATCGAGCCGCCGCCGAGGAGACCCTTGAGAAGGCCCTGGTTGCCAAAAAGATAGATGAGCGCGATCGCCGGCAGCAGCGAGGGCGAGAGGATCGGCAGAAGCCCGATACCGCGAAACAACGGCTTCAAGGGCATGCAGCTACGCGAGAGCGCATAAGCGTAGAGAAAAGCCAGCGACGCCGTAATCGCCGTCGTCAGCAGGCCGAGCAGCAGGCTGTTGCCGATCGAGCGCGTGAGCGAGGGATTGGCGAGGTAGTCCCGGAAATTGGCGAGGCCGACAAAGGCGCCGTTCTGATCCCCGAGACTTTTGCCGAGGATGGCGCCAACTGGCAACAGCACCAACACGACCAACACCAAGAGCAAGATAGCTGTCAGGATAAGCCGCAGCACGGACTCGGAAAGCAGGGGCGGCCGACGCCGACGGTCTCGCGCGATGGTGTCACGCATCGGCGGCGACCGGTAGCACTTGCAGGCACACGGGATCGAGCGCCACCGACACTGCGGCTCCCGGCCCGATCGCGAGTTCACGCATCTGGCGGGCAGCAACCTCCGCCGTGAGTTCCACGCCGCCCCAGGCCGGTACAACGAGGCGCAGGCGGGTGAAAGCACCGAGAAATTCCACGGCAATTACTAACGCGGATGCGCCGTTGATGGCGTGTGTCCGCGCCAGAGCCGAGAGCTGGACATCTTCGGGCCGAACACAGAGTTTGGCCGCGCCATCCCGGTCACCTAACGCAAGTTCAAGCGTAGCCGACGCATCTTGCGGCATGAACCGCATGCCGGATATTCGTCCCGACAACACGTTCATCTTTCCGACGAAACCCGCCACGAAGAGCGACGCGGGATGGCTGTAGATCTCGGCGGCCGTTCCAACCTGCTCGACGGTGCCGTGGTTCATCACCACGATACGGTCGGCCATGGAGAGCGCTTCCTCCTGATCGTGCGTAACCATGATGGTGGTAATGCCGAGCCGTCGCTGCAAGTCCTTGATCTGCTCGCGCAGATGGACGCGGACCTTGGCGTCGAGGGCGCTCAACGGCTCGTCAAGAAGGAGCAGCTTCGGGCTCGGCGCGAGCGCGCGCGCCAGAGCGACGCGCTGCTGCTGTCCCCCTGAAAGTTGTGACGGATACTTGCCGGCGGTGTCCGGCAGACCGACCATATCAAGCAAGTCCGCGACACGCGCGTTGGCAGCCTGCCCTCTCGCCGTCAGGCCGTAGGCAATGTTCTGGCGAACGGTGAGGTTCGGAAAGAGTGCATAAGACTGGAACAGGATGCCGAAGCCGCGCTCGGCTGCCGAGAGCTCCGACATATTGCGCCCGTCATGAATGATCGCGCCGACGCTCGGCTGTTCCAGACCGGTGATGATACGCAGCAGCGTCGACTTTCCACAGCCCGAAGGCCCGAGGAAGCTCACGAACTCGCCCTCATGTATCTCGAGGTCGATCGCCTTCAATGCGGCATGGCGGCCGAAGGTCTTGCCCAGGCCGCGGATCGTGAGCAGCGGCGCGCTTTGGCCCGAAGAAGAAACCATTGGGATCCGGATGACATCAGATGGCCCAGCGCGCTTTTAACTCATGCGCGCCGGGCAAACAGGAGGAGAACTGGTGGTGACGGCTCCGTCGCCCCTCGCGTCGAGGGTTTTAATTGCTCTTCGGCTCGGACTTGCCGTCGTAACGCTTGACCCATTCGGCGGTCAGCGCCTCGCGGTCGAGCGCGCTCGCCGTCAAGTCCTGATCGGCCATGGCCGCTTCCGCGCCTAACGGGTAGGCCTTAGGCGTTGGAAACTCGCCAGGATAGGCCACGATCGCCATGAACTTGTTGTACTGGTCGTTGGCCTCCTTGCTCACAGAGAAATCGGCGAGCGCCTGCGCAGCCTTGAGTTTCTTCGTGCCCCTGATGATGGCGGTAGCCTCGATGTCCCAGCCGGTCTTGTCCTTGGGCAAAATGATGTCGATGGGCGCGCCCTTGGCCTTCAGCTGCGGTGAGGTGATATCGGTCGAGATACCGATCACGTACTCACCGGTCGCTGCCATCTTGCAAGGCTTCGAGCCGGAATGGGTATAGAGCGCGATGTTCTCGTGCAGTCCGTCCATGAAGGACCATGCCTTGTCGCCCATCGACTGCTTCCAGTGATTGATGGCCATGTAACCCGTGTGGCTCGAAGCCGGGTTGGGCATGGTGATTTGGCCTTTGTAAACGGGCTTGGCAAGATCAGCCCATGTCTCCGGCGCCGGAATGTTGCGCTTCTTCGCCTCGACCGTGTTGAAGCAGATCAGGCTCATCCAGGTGTCCATGCCGGTCCAGGACGGCGGGTTCTTGCTATCGCGGAAGCGGGGCTTCAGCTTCTCGTACTCCTTTGGCGCATAAGGCTCGAGCATGCCAAGCTTTTCGAGACTGACGAGGTGCATCAGCGGCACGCCCCAGACGGCATCGGCACGCGGGTTATCTTTCTCGGCAAGCAGGCGCGCAAGTATGATACCCGGACTGTCGCGCAGCCAGGAAATCTCGACGTCGGGATGGGCCTTTTCGAAGGCCGCCTTGTACGGAGCGAGCTGCTCCTTCTCCAGCGCGGTATAAACGGTGATGGTTTCCTTGGCGGTTTGGGCAACCGCAACGGAAGCAGTGCCTGCCAGCACAAACCCGGCGAGAACACCGAGTAGCCAGCGCCGATCCACCCGACAGCGCTCCGAAAGTGTAAAATGTTTTGTCATGGTTCCCCGCTCAATGCGCTCCCTGGCACCCAGGAACGCTAGGCCCTGCATCGCAAGGTGGGAATGCTCGATGCGGAAATCGTCCATCGCGAAACACGATGGTGCTCGGGACGCCTCGCGGAAAACGCGCAGACGAATTGACCCGCAGGACTTTCTTGATCTCCCGGCGAGACCTTGTTTCCCGAGCTGATGGCAGAACTTGACGACATCAGGCAGACCATCGTCACCGGGCTCGTCTTTCGGCGCGACCATAAGCACCGGAGGTCGCCTACCGAGCGGCCATGGATCACAGCCAGGCAGGATCTTCGCTACCTGCGGGAGGTCGTGAAAAAGATCGTTCGCGCCGCCGGTCTGCGGGAAGAACGTCACCTCGTTCCGCCACGGCGGTTTTACCGAGGGGGCAGACAGCGATCTAACGGACGCTGAGCTCAGAGCCGCAGGCCGCCACCGGTCATCGCGGCAGCTGCCGACCTATGCGAAACGCACACGGAAACAGCTAATTTCGGGCACGAAGAAGCGGCGAGAACAAAGAACAAAGGCAGCCGGTTTGTCGGAATAGCCACGAACCGCCCGTCGGAATGACGACCGCGAAAGACCCATAAGCTATTGAAAAGCTTGGTGGGCGCACCAGGGCTCGAACCTGGGACCCGCTGATTAAGAGACAGCCACGGGTTCAGAACAATCAATGACTTACTGGTCGCACCACTGGGCTTATCTGACCGAAAATGGGCATTCGTCGCACGATCATAGTCGTTGCGATGCCTGATAACTGAACACGCGCACACTCTGACTTTCGGGGGTCAACTGCGACTACAAGGTCATCGATCAATAGGTTCAAATCGGGGAGGCGCAACCACCGATACCAACATTCGATTCAAGTCGCGATCTGACGAGTGCAGCCCCTTCGCCCCGAACGTAGTGAACGTCTTCTAAGTTGTTGATTTTTCTCACCGTGGCCTTCCGTCCCGTTTTGTTCACGGTCATTCACCCAATTCGTTGCGATATTGTTGCGCGCCCCGCCGCAAGAACAGCTTTCCTTCGGCTTCGATGGCATTGAGGAAGTGCGGCTTGTGCTAGAGCGCCTCGGCTTCCTCCCGTCGTCTATGCGAGAGGCCCGACAGCTTCACCTGGCGAAATTTCGCTTAGGCCTGGAGGCCCAGCCGTGGCTCACCTCAGAGATATCCAAAGTTGACCTGCACGCGGCGAAGATCCCCACACCTGAAGGGGCGCCCCAGTTTCGTTAGGAGGCATTCGCCCGTACTCGCTGCCGGGAGGCGCGCCGTCGCTCGCGGCGTTCGCGACACCGGCTCCTCTCGACCGCGAATTGCAGGGGCACCCCTGACGAATGGGACTGGCCCCAGCGTATTCTCTGCCGCGGCAGGCCGTGCTTCCATAAGCGCTCACCGTCCTGAAGATTTTGGTGAGCCATCCCGGCGGTTTCGCCGTGATGGCCGATCTCAAGCGCGACATGGCGATTTTGGCCAACCAGCGGCAGCGACTGGACCGAGCGTACCAAACGCCTAGCTTCTCGTGTACCGGTTCTGAATATCTTTTCTCAAGGTCTAGTTGAGCGCCTGAACGGTGGGTGGCGGATCACCGATAAAGGGCGGCGTCACGATCCACCACGGCCAGCCGGGGAAAGCGAAGAGCCGCCGTGGTCCCAAGCGCGGGACAGAAGCCCCGCGCCAATGTCTCAATCGTCAAAATGCGAAGAACTCCACGCGAGCAAATCAAGCGCGCTACTCCCCACGGAACGGACCTCATTGAGACTGCCGCCACTTCGCTGATGGGCCAATAAACGACATCATTCGCTAATCTCGTCGGTAGTTCTTGTCGTCCGCAGCGAGTTCTTCCAGGTCGCGGTTGAAATGTCTGCCAAGGCGGGGATGAAGAGGGCCGAGGCGGTAAACTTCGCACGCAAGCTGCTTGTTCGTCGGACCTTTTATGGCAGCACCGAGTCGAGCTGGGCGCACGGGCTCTATACGCTCCTAGTAACGTACCACGTTTTGGAAGATCTCCTGAGCAAGTTCACAAACGCGGGGCTCGCTCGAGCCTGGAGGCCTTTCAAAAGATACGAATGCGCCTTCAGGAGCTGATCTCTATCTCCAGTGGAGTGTTAGGGATAACGGCTCCTGAGCTCGTCTACTTGCGTACAGTAAAGCTGCCCTAAATTCAGCTTTGAGCTGAACGGTGGCCCCGTCAGTTAAGCTGTATCACCGGCTCTCACTCATTCGACGCTAGCACGCTGGTGTCCTACCGTCACCGAGCCACTAGCGGCACGTAGTGTTCGAGCTCAGGATCCGGAAAATGCACGCTCCGACCGAGCTCCGCAGAGCGATAGAGGCCCATGAGCATTTCCATAACCCCGACTCCGTCATCGAAGGTCTCACTAGGGCTCGCACCGAGCCTAAATGCTTCGACCATATGACGGTTTTCGTCCGTATAACCGTAGATGCCAGCTTCGTCCTCGACCACCGGCATCAGGCCTTGTTCGGCATTCTGCTTCTCGACGAGATCCTCGCCTTCCGACCCGGTGAGCGTGCGCGACAGGAAGACCTTGAGCCCAGTCGAAAGTGACGAGAACTCCATTGAATACTCGGGGCCGAGCAACTCGAGCTGGATACGCAGGCCAGCGCCGACATAGGCCCAGGAAGTCGTCGCCTCGATCATCAATTGATGCCCATCGGCATCTTCCATCGTGAGGATGCCGCGCGCGAAATCCTCGACAGGACGCTTCGCAAAGTCGACGCCCATTCGCGTCTTGAGATCGGCGGCATAGCGAGGCCGCGTCCATTTGAGATTGGCCGTCGTGGCACTTGCGCTGATCAGGCGCAAGGACCCGCGCTTTGCACCGGGCGCGGTCAACATGAAGCGCGCGACTTCGACCGAATGGCACATCATGTCGGAAAGCACGCCGCCGCCCTGCTTTTCGCCTTGCCAGAACCACGGCTCGTGCGGCCCGGAATGCTCCTCTGTCGCACGAGCGAGATAAGGGCGACCGCTCCCGGGCACGGCCCGCCGCCAGATGATGTCCTTGCCGCGCATCACCGCAGTCGAAAATATCTGGTTCTCCAGATAACCGTGGAGTAAGCCGGCATCTTCGGCGAGCCTGCGCATTTCCCGCGCTTCAGCGAGGGTACGAGCCAACGGCTTTTCGCAGGCAACGGCCCGCAGAGGAGCTCCAGCCTTGGTCACACGGTGAATCTCGCGCATGATGTCGAGACGAGTGTCGTTCGGCGTCAGCAGCCAAAGCGCATCGACCTCGCCGGACATGGCCATCGCCTCGATGCTGCCGAACACAGGCGCCTGTCCAAGGCCAAGACTGCGCGCCTTGTCCGCAATACGCTCACGACGCTCAGCAGAGCGGCTGTACACGCCGCCGACGCTGACATTGCGGACGCCGAGCATGGACTGCAGATGGAACGCGGCGATAAAGCCACTACCGATGAGCCCGACACGCAGTATCGGAAGTTCGGTAAGCTTCTGCATATCAGACCTCTTTCAATGATGGCATGGGATCAGTTCGGCACTTTGGGTTGCCGCCCCGGAATCGCGGCCAGCAATGCCTGCGTATAAGGATGCTCCGGCCGATTGAGCAGGTCTGCGGTCGGTCTGATCTCGACGATTTCGCCAAGGCGCATGACGGCGATCCGATCACAGACCTGGGCCGCGACATTGAGATCGTGGGTGATGAACAGCACCGCCAGCCGCAGCTTCTCCTTCAGCGTCTCGAGCAGGGCGAGCACCTGCGCCTGGACCGAGACGTCGAGCGCCGATACAGGTTCGTCCGCGACTAATACCTCTGGGTCGAGCGCCAGCGCGCGCGCGATGCCGATTCGCTGGCGCTGCCCACCGGAAAATTCATGCGGAAAGCGGCGCGCTGCGGCCGGATCGAGCCCGACGAGGGCCAAAAGCTCCTCGGCCCGAGCGAAGGCCTGTGCTGCCGGAACCCCGTGCGCAATTGGACCGTCGGCGATGGTCCGTCCGACGCGGCGGCGCGGATTGAGCGAGGCAAACGGATCCTGGAAAATCATTTGTATGTGCTTGCGAGCGGCCCGCAGACGCGCTCCGCGAGCCTCGGAGAAATCAAGTTCGCCGATGCGGACCACCCCTGCATCGGCGTCGGTGAGACGCATCACCAAGCGTCCGATCGTGCTCTTGCCCGAGCCCGATTCTCCGACCAGGCCAAGCGTCTCGCCTCGCCGGATTTCGAAGCTCACGCCCTTGACGGCCGCGACCTCGGTCTGCACCCCGAACCACGCGCCACCTCGGTACGTCTTTGCAAGCCCGGTCGTGGCGCAGGCAATTGGCTCGTCCGTGACTTGCGCCCGAACTGGCGGAACCCCGCTGGGTATGGCCGCGAGCAGCCGACGTGTATAGGGATCCTTTGGGCGCCTTAAAACGTTTTCGACCGGCCCCTCTTCAACGACCCGCCCCTTCTCCATGACCGCGACGCGGTCTGCTATGTCGGCGACGACGCCGAAATCATGAGTGATGAAAAGCACCGCCATGCCGCGCCGCCGCTGGATGTCGCGGATGAGCCGAAGGATTTGCGCTTGTGTGGTGACGTCTAGCGCCGTTGTCGGCTCGTCTGCCACCAGAACGGACGGCTCGAGCGCCAGCGCCATTGCTATCATGGCGCGCTGACGTTGCCCGCCCGACAACTGATGCGGATAGCTGCGGATGATTCGGTCCAGATCGCGCAAGCCCACCTCCTCGAGGAGTGCGCGCACGCGCACCTGCCGTTCACGCGGCGTGAGCTGCTCGTGCGCCTCGAACGCTTCCATGATTTGATCACCGATCTTGATAACAGGATTGAGCGCAGTCATCGGCTCCTGGAAGACCATCGCAATACGCCGCCCGCGCAACGTCCGCCATTCTTTGGGCGCCAGCCTCAGCAAATCGCGCCCTTCGAACCGAATGGCCCCTGCGACTGGGCGGATGACTTGCGGCAGCAGGCCCATCGCGGCAGAGGCGCAGACCGATTTGCCCGAGCCGGACTCGCCGACAACACAGAGTATCTGTCGCGCGTGCAAGGCAAGGGAGACGTCTTGGACGGCGAAGCTACGATCAGCGCCGGCGGGGAGCGCCAGTGTCAGCTGTTCGATAGATAGGATCGGTTCGACCATGTCGTTCATTTTGTCCGATCCAACATTGCGATCCATCCTCGTTCCCGATCACGCCGCCAACGCGATGCCATCCTTGCGATGATCCGACGCCCCGAACATGACGCCCCGGGACACATCGATGTGTACGGCCTGACAGCCTCCCAAGGGTTCGTCGGCCCAGATCACACGATGGCCGCGACCGACTAAATCATCAGCGACCGAGGCGGGAACCGTGGGTTCGAGCGCCAGCGCACCGTCGAATGCAAAGCTGCGCGGTGCATCCGAGGACTGCTGAATGTCCCAACCGCGGTCGAGCATGCCGCTCAGGATCTGCATATGTCCTGTCGCCTGATATTGTCCGCCCATTACGCCAAAAGCCATGACCGGCTTGTCGCGCCTTGCCAATAGACCAGGAATAATAGTGTGGAATGGACGCTTTCGTGGCGCAATGGCATTGGGGTGCCCATCGACGAGCGCGAATCCCGAGCCTCGATTCTGCAATAGCACGCCCGAGCGAGGAGCGTAGATGCCGCTTCCGAAAGCAAAGAACAGCGAATTGATGAGAGACACCATGTTGCCGTCGCGATCGGCGACGGCAACGTAGGCTGTGTCACGATGAACGGGCATGTCGAAGTTGGTCGGTGCGCTCGCACACTCGCGCCTGATGCGGGAGCGTAAGGTCGCGACCGATCCCTCCGAGAGCAGTGCGTCGATATCGAACGGGCGGAAAGAGGGATCCGCGACGAGCGCATCGCGCTGACGGTAAGCCGCCTTGGTCGCCTCGGCAAGAAGATGGATGCGGTCCGCGTCGCCGAGCGCGGGATCGGCCATGTCGAAGCCGGCCAGGATTCGGGCGATCAACAGCGCTGCCACGCCTTGCCCGTTCGGCGGGCATTGCCAGATTTGGTGATCACGATAGTCGGCACTGATAGGCGTCACGTATTCCGACCGGGCACTCGCCAGATCCTCGAGCTCCATCAGTCCGCCCAGCGCCTTCAAAATTGAGACGATTTCTTCAGCAATGGCACCTTCGTAAAATGCGGCTCGTCCCTCACGAGCGATCCGACGCAACGTTGCGCCGAGGGCCGGATGGCTAAGCTTTGCGCCGACGACGGGCGCAGCGCCACCGGGCATATATATAGGCACACCGGTCTGATGCCGTTCGATGCGATTGGCATAGCGTGCCCAGTCCAGTGCAGCGCGCGGAGTCACCACGAAGCCTTTCTCGGCCGCGCGGATCGCCGGTGCCAAAATCTCGTCCAGACCTTTTGAAGCATAATCGGCGGAGAGTCGGCACCAGGCATCGACCGCCCCGGGAACTGTGACGGCATGGGGCGTGTCATCAGGAATCGACGCCAATTCCAATTGCCGGAACCAGCCCAGCTCTGCCTTCGCCGGCGCTCTGCCCGAACCATTGATGGCGACGGGTTTGCCTGAAGCGGGAGCATAAATCGCAAAACAGTCACCACCGATGCCGGTCATGTGCGGATCAATGACGCCCTGAAGGGCGATCGCAGCAATCGCGGCGTCGACGGCGTTGCCGCCGCTACGCAGGATTTCGACCGCAGCCAACGTGACTGCGGGGTGAGAGGCCGCGACCATGCCCCGGTCGCCGACCGCCAGAGAGCGTCCCGGCACCATGAAATCGCGCTGTCCCCAGCTCATGCCCTTCTCCGTTCGTTGGTTTGAGGCCGATTCACACGCGCGGCGGCCGCCGATTCATCGCAAAGGACATCGACGTTGTTGTGCAGCCGAAGTGCGGATGCGGGGCAAGCCGTCCCAATGGAGCCCTCGACCGCCGCCGCGACTGCGGCTGCCTTCTCCGGCCCTGCTGCAACCAGAGGGATCCTTCGCGCGTCCAGGATCGTCGCGATCCCCATTGTGATCGCCTCGGCGGCGACGTCGTTGGCCATGCCGTCAGGGATTCTGGCCCTTTCGGCCGGCATATCCACGTGCCGAAACAAATGCTCCTGCATGTAAGCATGGAAACTTCCCCGCGATTGCGGTGCGACGCCGACATATTCATCGAGGTTGAAGCTCGATGCCGCGTGGAATGAGATCAGGCCGGCGCGTGTCGCGGCGACAAGAAGGGCATTAAGCGGCGTCATTGTTGCGCCGGTCGCAAGACCAAGAGTAACCGGCTGTCGAGCGCGCAGCAGCTGGGCGACGACAATTGCGGCCGCGCGCTCCGCGACGGCATCCGCATTGCCGACAACCTCAATCCTCGGCGGATATTCTGTCATGCCGCAACATTTGCCGCCACCGCGGGAAGTGCTAGCGGGCCCGCGTCCCTGCCGATGCCAAACAGCGAGCGGTGCACGAGGTCTATCGCACTACCGACTGCGCCGATCAGCGTGGCGCGATTGCCGAGCGCGCTGAGCTCGATACGAACAGGCTCGCGCATGCATCGTCCGAGATACTCATCGATCCGCAGCTTCAACTCGGGCCGCGCGCCGATGCTACCACCCATAATGATGATTTCTGAATCGAGGATACTGTGCACGGCCAGAATCGCACTCGCAAGGATGCGACTGACCTCGTCGATTGTTATTCGTGCCGCCTCGTCGGTCTCGAGCCGATCGAAGACATCGCGCGCCGTGCCGCCTGGGACACCACCAAGTCCGAGATAGCGCTCGACAATCCCGACGCTGCCGATTGCGGTTTCCAGCGT
Organism: Bradyrhizobium sp. UFLA05-125; assembly: GCF_059803515.1. Taxonomy (NCBI): domain Bacteria; kingdom Pseudomonadati; phylum Pseudomonadota; class Alphaproteobacteria; order Hyphomicrobiales; family Nitrobacteraceae; genus Bradyrhizobium; species Bradyrhizobium sp. UFLA05-125. Next base: position 18,917 of record NZ_JBANBJ010000016.1, read on the forward strand.
GCCCAACCGGAGACCGCGCGTATCGTAGGGGTCGCCTCCAAGTGGCAGGTAAGCGATCTCGCCCGCCGCGCCACGCGCGCCGCGCACAAGATATCCGTCCGAAAAGATGCCCATGCCGATACCGGTGCCGACGGCGATGAAGGCGAAGCTGCGGGCGTTGCGGCTGTTGCCGCGCCAGTGCTCGCCGATCGCGGCAAGATTGACGTCGTTCTCGATCGCGACGTCGATGCCGAGTCGCTCGCGCAATGCAGCCCGCACATCCAGGCTATCCAGTCCGGGGATGTTTGGCGCGATGACGATGCTGCCCGAGGCCGGGTCAATGATGCCCGGACTCCCCATCACGCCACCACGCAAACGCTGCGCCGGTACAGATGCACGCTGGAGAAGAGACTCTTGCATGCGCCCGATCTGAGTGACCACGGCAGCGCCACCGTCGCCGGAGGTCGGTTCGATGCTCTCGGCGACGATCTCTCCCTGCAGATCGGCAAGCGCGACGTGCAGTTTCGTGCCGCCAAGGTCGACGCCCAGCACGAACGCAGCGTCGGGCCGCAGCGCGTAGGTGACTGCACTTCTGCCCACACTGCCCTGGATTTGCCCGTCCTCGCGCACCCAGCCGTCCCGTTCGAGATCGCGCATGACTTCGGAAATTGTCTGTTTGGACAGGCCTGTGCTGCGAGAGAGCTCGGCGCGCGAGACCGCACGATCACGCAGCAGGCGCTCGACGACTAGGCGCACGGATTGTTGTCGCGCGACGGGCGACGAGGGGGCGTCTTGCATATAAGCTCAATCCAATTCGTCAGCTTCTCGAACTAACGATCACGCACCCCTCACGTCAAGAGGGAATAGGAGCGGTCTTGCCGTCGTCAACGGGACATTTCGTACAACATTATTGCGTACCAAAGGCTAATTCGTTCGACATGTTTACAAATTGAGATTGGTGTGCTTGTCTCCTCCGTCGACAGCAGAGCCTCGATAGAGAAGCCTTGGAAGGAAGGAATTCCGTATGAAGCGGATGGGGACGGCATTGGCGGCAATTCTGATGATCGGATCGGGCCTTGTCTCGGCCAGCGCCGCAACACTGCGGGTCGGCATTCAGGACGATCCCGATGCGCTCGACCCGGCACTCAGCGGCACTTATTCCGGCCGGTTCGTGTTTGCGGCGCTGTGCGACAAGCTTGTCGATATCTCCCCCGACCTCAAGATCGCGCCACAGCTGGCAGAGGCGTGGGAGTGGGCCGCGGATGGCAAGTCGATCACCTTTACACTGCGCAAGAACGTCACGTTCCACGATGGCGCCACGTTTGATGCGGCGGCGGTCAAGTTCAACATCGAGCGCATGAAGACGATGCCGGATTCGAAGCGCAAGGCCGAACTGGCGCCGATCGTGAGCGTCGAGGCCCTTGCGGCCGACAAGGTCAAGTTCAATCTGTCGGAACCATTCGTGCCTCTACTTGCCAATCTCAGCGATCGTGCCGGCATGATGGTATCTCCGAAGGCCGCCACGGAGAAAGCCGGCGATTTTGCAACCGCGCCGGTCTGTGCGGGTCCGTATCAATTTGTCGAGCGCAAGTCGCGTGACCTCATTCGCCTCAAGAAGTATCCTGGCTACTGGAACGCTGGAGCGGTCGGCTACGACGAAGTCGTCTACTACTACGTGCCTGACTCAACCGTGCGATTGTCGCGGGTGCGAGCGGGCGATCTTGAGCTCGCGGAACGCGTCGCGCCCACTGATCTCAAGACCGTGCGCGACGATCCCAACCTCACTCTGCACTCCGGAAAGGGGCTTGCGGTTTCGCATCTGATGTTCAATGTCGGCGCAGGCGCGAAGGCCGATACACCACTCGGCAAGAACGCGACGCTACGGCAGGCCTTTGAGCTTGTGATCGATCGCAATGTCATCAATCGCGTTGCCTTCAACGGCGAGTTCCTGGCGGACAATCAGATGATACCCCCGTCATCTCCGTTCTACGATACAGCCCACAAGGCGCCGGCTCGCGACGTTGCCAAAGCCAAGGCATTGATTGCCGCAGCCGGAATGACCCGCGTCCCTGTCGAAATTCAGTACGAGAATACGGCCGGCGACTCCCGGGTCGCACAGATCATGCAGTCGATGGCGGCCGAGGCCGGCTTCGACGTGAAACTGCTGCCTATGGAAACGACCACCGCTATCGAGCGCTACATGAACGGCAATTTCGAAGCCTACATCGGCAACTGGAGCGGCCGTGCTGACCCGGACCCAACACTGGTCGCATTCTTCAGTTGCGCAGGCTCTCAGAACGTCAACAAATACTGCAACAAGGATCTCGATGCGATCCTGACTGAGGCGCGAGGCGAGGCCGACGAAGCCAAGCGCAAGGCTCTCTATGCGAAAGCGACTGACATTTACCTAACGGCGCTCTCGTCAATTCCCCTCTATCACCCCAACTGGTTCTTTGCTGCCCGCAAATCGGTCGGTGGGATCGTCATGGTACCGGACGGGCTCTTGCGCCTGGTGGGTGTCAAGCCAGTGAATTGATGCGCAACGTCTCGCGCCTTCCTCAGGTGAGGACCAATCTGCTCCAATGAAGACCCTGCTTCTGCGTCGCCTTGCCGTCCTACTACCGACCTTATTGCTCGTGTCGATGATGGTGTTCGGTTTGCAGAAGCTGCTACCCGGCGACCCGGCGCTGGCGCTGGCCGGGGAAGAGCGCAATCCCGAGGTCGTCGAATATCTTCGGCAGAAGTATCGCTTCAATGATCCGATTCCGGTGCAATATGCCATCTGGCTAAAAGCCCTGGCGCACGGCGATTTCGGCACTTCCGTCCGCACCCGACTGCCGATCGGCACCATGCTGGTGGAAAAACTGCCGGTGACCATTGAGCTCGCGATCCTGTCGATGCTGGTCGCGCTACTCGTCGGGGTGCCGATCGGGATCTTCGCAGCGCTGGGACGCGGGACGCCACTCGACTATGGTGCCAGTCTTTTCGGACTCGCTGGACTTTCCATTCCACATTTCTGGCTGGGGATCATGTTGATCCTTCTATTCTCGGTGAACCTCGGCTGGCTGCCGGCCGGAGGTTTTGTTCCGCCTTCTGAAAGTGTCGGCCGCAACCTGATTTCGATGCTTATGCCTGCTTTGGTGCTCGGCACGGGCACAGCGGCGATCATGATGCGCCATGTGCGCAGCGCGATGATCGAGGCGATGAAGCAGGACTATGTCCGCACCGCTCGCGCGAAAGGCGTCCGCGAAAGCACCATCGTGCTGCACCATGCACTGCCGAATGCGCTGATCCCGGTGGTCACGCTGGGCACGTTGCAATTTGGCGAGTTACTGGCCGGCGCGGTGTTGACCGAGCAGGTCTTTTCGATCCCCGGTTTCGGCAAAATGGTCGTCGATGGGGTGTTCAGCCGCGATTATGCTGTGGTTCAGGCCGTCGTTCTCTGTACGGCGGCAATATTTCTCCTGATGAGCCTGATTGCCGATGTGGCCTATGTGCTGCTTAATCCGAGGCTCAGATCGTGAGCACGATTGAGACAGCGCCGGTCTCCGCTCAGATGCGCGCAGGCAAGCGCTCGGAAATTCGTCGCTTGCTGCGCGAGCCGTCCGCCATGATCGGGGGCGCGATCATCCTGTTCTTCGTCGTGCTGGCGGTGTTCGCAACATGGATCTCGCCCTATGACCCGAATTCGCCGGACTGGATGGCGATTCGTGCTGCCCCGAATGCACAGCATTGGTTTGGCACGGATGACCTCGGCCGCGATGTGCTGTCTCGGGTGATTTTCGGAACACAGGCATCGCTCGCCGCAGGCATGGTTTCCGTGACTGTTGCGGTGCTGATCGGCCTTCCGTTCGGTCTCATTGCTGGCTATTTCGGTGGTGTCGCCGATATGGTGATCTCGCGCATTGCAGATGCTCTCCTCGCGTGCCCGTTTCTCGTGCTCGCGATTGCGCTGGCCGCATTCCTGGGTCCTAGCCTCCAGAATGCGATGATCGCAATCGGCGTTTCCGCGATTCCAGTTTTCGTCCGCGTTGCACGCGCCGAGACACTGGTTGTCCGCACCGAGGACTACATCGCGGCAGCTCGCGCTCAAGGGCTTGATAATTTCGCTATCCTGACCGGGCAGGTACTGCCGAATGTGCTCGCACCGACAATCGTCCAGGCGACCCTCACGATGGCGATTGCAGTCTTGGCCGAGGCGAGCCTCGCCTTTCTTGGTCTTGGTCAGTTGCCTCCGGCTCCCTCTTGGGGCGCCATGCTCGATGTAGCCAGGCAGTTCCTCAGCGAGGCGCCATGGATGGCATTCTGGCCTGGTCTCGCAATCATCGCTCTTGTAATCGGCTTCAACCTGATCGGTGATGGCCTGAATAGTGTACTTAATCCAAGGCAGTAGATTATCAACGCAACCGGGCGCCGCATCGGCTTCATGAACTCGCCCGCGAGCCGCCGCGATCAGCGAGGGGGGGCTACCACCCGCTCCCCATTTCCGGAGCTCGCTTGCAATAGCGGATACAGAATTTCTTGATCTTCCGGTGTACACACCCCACCTAACTATTTGAAACAATTTAACTCTCGCTCTCAGCCATTAAAGGAAGTTTGAGCTAGCTCCAGCCAAGAAGATCGAGGCTGATCAATCGGCGTCTGCTTTACGCCAATAACTACCCTTCTATGGGGTCCTGCCGTGCATCGGCTATAACGCCTGCCGCCTTGGTGCAGAAGCTAGATCCCCACTGGTGTAAGCAAGCGAGAGCGAACTTAGCGAGCGCATGCCACCTGGTTGTTAGCTACGACAAGATCTCCCTCAGCGTGAGCAGCAATGGACCTCCGACAGCTCGAATATTTTCTCCGAGTCGCGCAACGCAAGAACATCTCGCTTGCCGCAGCCGATCTCAATATTGCACAGCCCACTCTAACCAAGAGCATCAAGTTGCTCGAGGAGCAGCTCGGCGTCAAATTGTTCGAGCGCTTGCCACGCGGCGTGGCACTAACGTCGTTCGGGACCACGCTGCTGCGCCACGCCGAGGCTGTGCATGTCCAGATGAAGGATGCCGGTCACGAGATTGCCGCGCAGCGTTCCGGCGCCATCGGGACCGTCGTGATCGGTGCCGGCCCGACGTGGCTTCGACGATATCTTCCGGCGGCGCTCGCGCGCACGATCTCGGCCCATCCGTCGATCCGCGTCCGCGTCGAGGCCGGTTTCGACGAGTCGCTGCTCCGTGCGCTGAGGCAAGCCGAACTCGACTTCGTCGTCGCCGAAATTCCCTCGCCCGAGGACCGGCGGGAATTCGAAACCCTGACGCTGACATCCGATCGGCTCGGCGTCTGTTGCCGCCGCGGTCATCCGCTGACCCAACGCCGGCGGGTCAAAATGAGCGATCTGTTGCAATATCCCTGGATCAAGCCACCGCATGCGACGCGCGCCCATCGGCGGCTCGACTCGCTGTTCATCGCCAATGATCTGCCGCCGCCGAAAAGTATGCTCGAGAGCGGATCGGTCGCGCTTCAACTCAACGTCCTCCGGCAGTCCGACGCGCTCGCCACCACAGTGTCCAAAACGCTCCAGACCCCGGAGGGCGACGGCCTCGTCATGCTCAATGTTCCCGAGCTTGCGCTGACGCGCGACGCCGGGGTGATCACACGCAAGGACGCTTGGGTGTCGCCGGCGGCCGCGGGGATCATCAACGCGCTGAAGGCGATTTGCGCAGCGGAGACCGCAAGCCGAGAGGCCAAAGCCAAGGCATAGCTTTTGGCTATGTCTGCGGTACAACAATCTCTTTGTAAGAATACCAGAATCCTGTTTTGCTTGGGGTTCGAAAGAGCCGGAAACGGCCGAGCGGGCGGGAGGATGAGATGCTGGGAAAAAACGGGAGGCGCGGCTTGACGCGCCGTCAAATCGTTGGTGCAGGTGGCGCGGTCGCGCTCGGGCTCACCGCCTCGTGGCGATACGCGGCGGCAGCTAAGGTCGCGCCGATGACCATCGTGATCAACCAGTCGCCCTGGTTCGACAGCTTCCGCAAGATGGTCGAGTTGTACGAGAAGGAGACCGGCAACCAGGTCGAGCTCGACGTCAACCCCTTCGCGGGATCGCTGGAGAAGCAGCGCAACTCCGTCCGTGCGGCGAACGGCCAGTACGATCTCCTGATCATGAACAGCGGCTGGGTCGCGGAGATGTATTTCGGCGGCTTCGTCGAGCCGATCACCGAGATCGATCCATCCTTCAAGCTCGATCCCGACGTCGTACTATTACTCGCAGTGGTCCTATTGCACTTACCGAGATTGCAAAACGAAATTGTACATGCCGGACCAATTTAAAGTTTGGAACGACAACCCGCGAGGGCGGAGGCTCAGGCATATGCAGCAGCGCCGGCAAAGTAAGGCTAACTTCGGCAGGATCCCATAACGGTGAGCAGGAGTCTTGGTCTGCTGGAAGGACACGCGGGACTTCACCGCGGTCACTACGCGGGCCGAAACCGGACTGATGGGTGGCGCCAATGGTTGTCCGCTGCCGCCGATCGCCTTGTCCGCAAACCAGTAAGGCTAAGCGGCCGGACTGGGTATTCCAATGGGGGCCGCCGCTCCACGCGATTGTCGGTCACAACGGCCCCCCAAGATCGCGAGATGCCGTCCCCTGTATCAAAGCACAGGGTGTTTCTGTTGGGCGAGGGTCAGATCAGGGTCGTTCGCATCGATATTGCCAGGTCCGCGTTCTCATCCGCTATCGACATACCGGCCGTTAACGCTTGCTCCCCGGACGTCCATCCAAGCAACTGGTAGAAATTCGAACCTTGTGCTTTGATAGGCCGTTGCAGGTTGCTGTCGGGGGAACTTCGTGACCAGCGAACGCGTGGAACGGCGGCTAGCGGCTATCCTGGCGGCCGATGTCGTGGGCTATAGTCGTTTGATGAGCGCGGATGAGCTCGGCACATTCGAAAGGATTCGAGCGCATCGCAAGGAATTGTTTGAGCCAGAAATCGCAAGACACCACGGGCGCATTTTCAAGTTAATGGGCGATGGACTCCTCGCTGAGTTCGGCAGCGTCGTAGATGCCGTAAGTTGCGCGGTTGAGCTGCAGCGATCCATGCTCAAGCGTAACAGCGGCCTTTCGGATGAGCGCCGCATCGATGTGCGCATCGGGATTAATCTTGGTGACGTGATTGTTGAGGATGGCGATCGGCACGGCGATACAATCAATCTGACTGCACGCCTCGAACAACTCGCTCCGCCCAACGGCGTCTGCGTCTCAGACAAAGTGAGAACTGAAGTCGATGGCAAGGTCAACATTCAGTTCGAGAATGGCGGGGTACAGCGACTGAAAAACATTTCGCGAGCAACCACGGTTTTCCATTGGCGTCCGGAGGGAGCGCCGCCGTTGGTAACCACAAAGGCTGGCGTGCAAGGGATTCGGGACACTGCGCCAGCAACAGCCGGAGCGAAACCTTCACTGGCCCTCTCCCCGTTTGAAGTGTTGGGCGGTGACACGCAAGCTCTTCCGCTAGCGGGAGGTCTGAACGAAGCAGTGGCGTCATCGCTTGCGAATCTTACCGGCATATCGCTGGTTACCGGGATCAATGAAACCGACTATCACGCCATTGGCAGCGTTCAGACCTCTGGCTCTCGTTTTCGAGTCACCATGAAACTTCTCGATCATCGGTGGAAAAAACAATTTTGGTCGGAGCATTTTGATGGAGATGTAGCGACCACATTCGACGCCTTGGATGATTTGGCTTTTCGTATCTGCTCAGCGCTGCGCTACGAGATCTATGAAAGAGAGACAGAACGCTCACGCCTGCGCTCGCTTGAGGAGCAGACCAATGAGGAGTTGATGGGTCAGGCGGGACATATATTGTTGAATTCGAGACGGGTTGATTACGAGCGATCTGTCACACTTATCGATCTTGTGGTGAAAAGAGATCCGAACAACTTCATGGCGCTCGCAATCCGGGCTTGGGGAGCCATGGTTGAGGTGGTTTGTGGGTATCGGGAGGTCTCGCCAGCCGACGAGACGATTGCGCTACAGTTCGCGCGCAACGCGACCGACCTCAACGGACGTAGCGATTTTGCGCATCTTGTCTATGGTTTGAACCTTCTCTATCTCAAGCGCGATCTCGAGGCGGCGGCTCGCCAGGCAAAGCGCTGTCTCGAGCTGAACCCCAACTACGCGTTGGCGATCGATCTTCTCGGCATGACGAAGATGTATGCGGGCGATGCGGAGGCCGGACTGCGCGAATGTAAGCGCGCCTTGGAAGCCAATCCTCGGTTCCCGGCGAACAATTGGTTCATGGACAACATGTCGATCGGGAATTTCCTTCGCGAGGACTATCTAGCTGCCGTCGAATGGGCTCGTCGTTCCGATCAGATCCACGGTGACATTCCAAGGTGTCTGTTGCTGCTGATTACCTGTTGTACCCACGCAGGAGCCGTCGCGGAAGCAGCCCGTGAAGCGGACCGTCTTATGCAAGCCTGCCCTGATTTCCGTATGCGCAATCTAAGACGCTGGCCATTTCTTAGAGAGCGGGACTGGGCTCGGTTTACGGACGGTCTCGTGCAAGCCCAGCTACCCTATTAGTCCAATTGGCAGTAGTCGGTCGTTCTCCCCCGCGAATAACTCAGTGTGAGCAAATCTAGTAAGCTATCGTGTTCGGCGTCGATGGCATCTCAGATTTTCACGCGCTGCACTCGCGCAGCCGCCCGTGACGTGCGCACGAGACCAGGACGCGTGAACGCGTTGAAGCAGAAAGTCGCCCGCGTTGCACATTTACAACCCATACAGCCATTCCAGATACTAAGCTGGGGTCGATCGAAACGACCGAAACATATTTCTTATTTTACTTCAAAATGATCGGGGGGCTAAAACATGTACGATGTCTATCGCAATCACAAATGCGACCTGCTCGTTGTAAGCAAAGGCTCTGCGATCCCCATGATCAGTTCTCGGATTAAGTGGCGCAAGAGCAGAAGAAGAGTTTTCAGGGTTAGCGACGAGATCAAGTCAGCCGTTCAGAGAGACGGCTATTACGTTCGCACCTTGCGCGACCAGTAGGCAGCGGATGCTCGATCGGCTGGTGTTACTGGCGTGCAACGCTGGGCCTCTTCCCGGTGGGTCAACCGCTACACCGGCAACCTTGCAGCCCTTGCCCGGCGTCTTCGTTGACTATCCAGCTCCGGTGATCCGTAATACCGAAGCAGAGATGATGCTGATGCGCTCGGCATGCTCCGCTGCGCGCAGGCCTGCATTTGCATGGGCAAGTAACTCGGCTTTAAACGTATCGCCGGCTAGTGCAAATCGGTCAGAATATCTACATCGAGGTGAACATGCGTTTTCGCTTTACCTTTTTTGCAGCTGCGTATTTTGCGTTTGGTACAGCCGATGCATCTGCTTTTTTCGATGAGCTTCCGCTGGTGCGGCGCCGGTCCTTCACCTGTCATCGCGCTTTCAGGCGTACCAAAGGGAACGACATCGCTTCAATTCCATATGGATGATCTCGACTATTCGAGCGGCAAGCATGGCGGCGGGGTCGTACCTTATACGGGTCAGAAGAGCGTCCCGTGCAAGGCTTGCAGACATATCAGCCGCCGGCTCCGCCCAGCGGTAGCCAGCGTTACCAGATGAGCGTCACAGCCTTTGGCTCGAGCAACGCAAATCTCGGAACAGCTACTTCACTAGAAGATTCCCTGAGTAGTCGCTCAAGATGTCTGGACGCGCGCGCCGTGGGATGAGGCGAAAGGCGCTGCAGCGCCGCTTTCGTACGATATGCTCAACATGGCAGGATAGAGGCCGCCAACTGAGGCGACCTTGAAACAGCGGGCCCGGCGTGCCTAAGAGACCGGGCCCATAAACCTCAGCAGCGAGCATCGCTATTGACTGCGGTAATGGGAGTTCCGCGGGGAAACACAAAGAGCAGCGATGTTCAGGATCCGCACAAAAGCTCGCGGCCTGAAAACCACCGCCGTCTCTGAGGGCGCCGGGGTCATCCTGTGCCGACTCAAAGCCGGTTCCGAGTCATGTCCGCCTAGCTAGCTTTTGAAGCCGCGCTCGATCCTTTGCGGCATCGGCCAAACCACCGGCGATCTGAGAGCGAGAGAGCCCCATATCCCTCAGCTCTCGGTCCGAAAGACTCCGCAGAATGGTCCGGGCTGTTTGGCGTTCGCGCTGCGCGATAATGGCAGCGACAAAGTTATTGACGATCCGAAAAATGCCGCGCGTGAGAAGTCTTATTGACCTCCGAACCATATACGGGGTCGCGGATAGATCGGTAGTATTGCTTAGCATGCTCATGGTGACCCATCACTCGAAGAGGTTAGGTCCCCCTTTTCTCCGCTCGCATCCTGCAACCGGCACGCCTCCAAGGCTTTTAGATAGGAATGAGTTTTCCTTTAGATGGGCCTGAGAGCAATCAACTAAACGTGCAAATATCGTGAATAGCTCACGGTCGGCGATCGCGACGGCAAGGGCCCTAATGAAACGCTTCGCAGACCGCGGTGCACGCCGTTGGAAAAGGGAATCACACTGGCGAAAACAAGATTCAACTTGAGTTTCTTGTTTGACCCTGCCGGCGATGAAGCCGGGCACGGGGTACCGCTGCCAATGAACTGATCGAAAGCGCATTGCGAGAACTCACCGGACAGCTTTGCGGGGCGCGTTCCAGGGCCGGGCGATGCTCGATACGCGGTTGCAACGGCGAAGCCGGTCGGCTGCATGCCGCGCGCTGTGGTTCATTGCCGTACATTGCAGGACATTCGATTGGCAATCGCAGCCGCTCGTTCTGCAGACCTTTCGCTGACGGTACGTGGCGGGTGGGCACGATTGGGCCGGTCGCGCCCTGTGCGACGGGCTAGTGCTCGATCTCGGCGGCTTGAGGAAAAGTGGTCGTCAGCCCAGACCGGCGCAGCGCACGAATCTCAGGAGGGGCTCGTGGCCTCGGACATCCTGGCGCCGACTGATCCGCTTGGTCTGGCGGCCGTGACAGCAGCGCGGGCGCCATGGCAGGACTCACATTGGGCGGTGGCTATGGGCCGTTGATCGGCCGCCACTCGGAGGCGCCCGACCGGATGCGTCCGAGGCTGCGCAGCGGTTTCCCCACGGCTGATCGAGCTGGAACATTCGGGACCGTGAACTTCCTCACATTGCGCTCGAAGCATTTGTTGTGAAGTAACCAAGAGGGCCGGGTCGCTTTCGGCACTAATTAATTGGCGAACAGGAGACGGCTCGACGCCTAAGCTGGACCGATGAAAATACTTTTTCTCACCACAGCGCATAACAGTCTCAGCCAGAGACTATCTATCGAATTGACTGAGCTCGGACATATTGTCGATGTCGCACTCGCCATCAGCGAATCGGCGATGCTTGACGCCGTCGGGCAACACGCGCCGGACCTCATCATCGCGCCTATGCTGAAACGAAAGATTCCCGAGGCCATTTGGTCCAAACACGTCTGTTTGATCGTGCATCCTGGCGTGAAAGGCGACCGCGGCGCGTCCTCACTGGATTGGGCAATCATGACGGGACAGACGATGTGGGGCGTGACAGTCCTGCAGGCGACGGCGGAAATGGATGCAGGCGCGATTTGGGCTTCGCGCAACTTTGCGCTCTCCGGCTCCTCGATTGCCAAAAGCAGCGTGTACCGCCGGCAGGTCACCAAAGCGGCCGTGCGGGCAGTCCTGGAGGCTGTTGAAAAATTCCAGTTGCGACAGTTCAGGCCCGAACCGCTTGACTATAGTAGCGCAGATGTAATCGGTTGCTGGCGGCCGACAATGCGCCAAAGTGATCGCGCGATTGACTGGAGCCGGAATTCGACGATGGAGATCGTCGTAAAAATAAGCGCCGCGGACAGCACCCCCGGGGTGCTCGATACGCTGCTTGGAAAAACGTGCTTTCTTTATGGCGCTCATGTTGAAGATCGTCTCAAAGGTCCGACGGGCAAGATTATCGCGCGACGCGACGGAGCAATCTGCATCGGCACGATCGACGGCGCCGTATGGATTTCACATCTCAAAGCGAAGGGTGAAGACGCGCCCCAGAAGGCAGAGTGCCGTGCTGTACATTCGAATTTCGAGCGTCGATCATGTAATTCGCCTCTTTGCTCCTTATCTGGGATTAAGTTGCCAGCGACGCAGGTGTTGGGCTCGCTGTTGCGTGGGGTGCCCGAAGCTCCACTTGCGATCAACCTGCCCACCGACCACCACACATTCCGCGAGATCGTGTATGAAGAAGAGTGTAATGTGGGCTACCTCTCCTTTGACTTCTACAATGGCGCGATGAGCACTGCCCAGTGCTATAGATTACGCGACGCGTTTCTCTTCGCGCGTTCGCGGCCGACGAAAGTCATCGTATTGCTCGGCGGCGCCGATTTCTGGTCGAACGGCATCCATCTCAACGTCATTGAGGCGAGCAATGACCCGGCCAAGGAATCCTGGCGCAACATAAACGCGATCGACGATCTGGTCCTCGAGATTCTCAATACCATGTCCCATCTCGTCATCGCCGGATTGCGCGGCAATGCTGGTGCTGGTGGCGCTATGCTGGCGCTAGCGGCGGATCGCATCTATTCGGCCTCGGGAGTCGTCCTCAACCCGCATTACCGAGGTATGGGCGAGCTTTATGGATCGGAATATTGGACATACCTGCTGCCAAAGAGAGTGGGGCAAGCGCGGGCTCTGAAGCTGACGCAAGCTTGTGAACCAATCGGAGCGCGGGCGGCGCGCGATATCGGTTTCCTCGACGAGGTATTCGGCGAAGACGCGCGAAGCTTTGAAGCAGAGATAAGAGACCGCGCCAGGCTGCTTGCCGCAAACCCGGAATTTCGCGCTCTCCTCCGAAAAAAGCATGAGGGACGTATGGAAGACGAAAGTATCAAGCCGCTGGCGAACTATCGTGCAGAAGAGTTGGAGCGCATGACGGTCAATTTCTTCGGAGCCAATCCCTCATATCACGAAGCCCGGCGCCGCTTCGTCTTCAAAGAAACTCCGCCGAAGGCTGCGTCTGTTCCGACCGCAGCGACGACGAGAGCGCGAGTTTCAGTTCTTTTCGGGCACACAGTCCGCGTGGGGGCCTTGCTTCAAGCTTAGTCGAAATGGGCTGAAGCGAATTCCTCGTGGCCCATGGATGAAATCGCACAGCCGGGCTTGCGCAGTCTCTTTGGAGAATTGGTCATGCCCCCAGCAGCAGCGTTTGGCGCTCGATGTCTGCTTTTCCTCGAAAGCGACCCACTCACCGCGTGGCAACCAAATGACGTGATGGGCCAGATACGGACTCATGCGCCGCAGCAAACCGCATCTCTATTCGATCGCCTCGCTGGCGCGGACGAGTAACGAGGGCGGCACGGTGAGACCGAGCGCCTTCGCCACGATTTACCCAGGAGGTCGAACTTCGTCGGCTGCTCGACCGGAAGATCGGCGGGCTTCGCCCCCACAAAAAATCTTGTCGATTAGGTCGCCGGCGCGCCGCCGAAGTCGATGAAGGCCACCGTGCCGACGCGGGTCGAGAATTCGATTCCTATTTTTCGTAGCCGACGTACCAGATGCCGATTACCTTGCCCGATGCGTCCTTGATCGGGTCATAACCGGTCACGTACGGTTTGCCGAGGATGTCGACTTCGCCGTAGAAAGCCTCACCTTTGTTGACATTCACTATCGCTTTTCCCTTAGGGTCCAGGATGGTCCCAAGCGCGCGGCCCTGTACGCTACCGGGCACGTTGGTGGATACGCGGACATAATCATCACCAGACTTTACGAAAAGCGTAGCCGTGCCGCCGGCCTCAGCCTTGACCTTGTCGACAATCGTGAAGTCGTTGTTCACCTTGGTTGAGCCAAAATACAGGCCCGGGGTCGTCTTGTCGGCTGTCTTATCGGTTCCCTCGGCCTTGGGCGCGCCCAATTTCGCCGTCTCGGCCTTCAATATCGTCATGGCCTTCGCGACTTTTGGGTCCGTTTGCGCGTTCCCGGGACTCGTCATGAGCGTGGACGTTGCGACGAAGCAACCAGCGGTCAGGAGACCAACAAGAAAGCTCTTGCGATTCATGTGAGTGGACTCCTCTATGAGAGACCTTATGAATATCACAGTCTGCGAAGGGCAATTTTGATGCAAATCAACGGGACCGAAGCGTCGGGCCAAGCTTGGCGCGACGGCTCCCCAAAATGCATGGCAGCGATGGAGCCACGGGCAATTAATGACCGCTCCGGGTCATTCGCGACTGAGCCAGGCAGTGCTTGCTACCGATCGATGTCCGCTTCGGTCCCGATAGCGATCGCATTGAGCAGACGCAACAAATGACGCGAGGGGCCAATAAGCGACATTTCCTTGGTTAGATGGCAACTAGCCACCGGTATATCGCGAAATCATTCTCAATGAACCCCGCTTTGAATAAGGGGTCTTCCTCTAAAACGCGCCGAGCCTCGCGCTCGTCCGTCGCGTTACAGAGATACATGCCTTCCTTCAGGCCCTCGAATGGTCCGGCAGCACGCAAGACTCCAGCTTGGCGCAACCTCACTAGGTATCCGAGCCTTTCGGAAAACAATCTCGCGAAATCTTCTGTTTGCCCTAAGCTTACAAGCTCCTGAACTGTCGGGACACGACCTGCGCCGACCGCCTTTGCCACAGCACCTCCTACGCCGGGACGCGCAATTTGCGCGGTAAACTCAGGCGAGAGCTTGAGGATGATGGCGTAGATCGAGGCTGTTGGCTGCTGCTGCGTGTTCATAGTTGGATATCCGACCGCTGCATCGACTTCACGCAGCATAACATATTACTTGGCGCGGGCTGTGCTTCGCACCGCCGCACACCGGCCGCTGAAGTCCGCAGTGGGTCACGAGCGTCGCCCTCTGCAATAGACGCCGGCCTTTCTATTTCCGCTATGCTCCGTTAGCGACCGAGGATGCGTAGCGGTGCAATATGTCGCGATGGGCCAGCAGCGCCGACGTTTGATGCGAATGCGCTCGCTGTATTCTATCGGAGAGGAGGAGCGACAGCTATGTTGCCACCATTCTCGACGCATCTCCTAAAAAACTCTCTTTTGTCTTGCCCCGAACCATAGGCGCTACCAGCAGCCGGATTGCCGATCTGACGCGGAGGGAATTGCTTCGCCCGAAGGATTTTGCACTTCCTCGCCACTTCTGCGGATATGGGCTTGGCTTGGGAAAGAGCCGGCAGCGACGCGACAGCTCCCGCTACAAAAATAACAAAGGCTCCGCCACTAATTCTCCAACCATCACGCATTGCCAAACTCCTCATCTTTTCGCCTTGATCCCTTGGGCACGCCTCATGGTCCATGCCAGCATGATAACACGCGGATAGCCGCGCACGTCGGCTAAGGGTCGCGTCGATTTGGGTGCACCTCAGCTACGTCCGGTCTACCTCCGACACCTGACCTGCAGACAAGCGCCTAGTCGCTAAGGCTCAGAATCGGACATACAGGTCCGAGCTGCTGCGTGTGCGCAGATGGTGTGATTCTGCTCAACCAAAATCGGTTATGTGTCGATCTCGGTTCATGAAGATGAATGGAGACTCGATGAGATGTTTCGCATTTTATGGCACAGGTAACCCTTGCGCGCCGGTTTCGCCGAGCGCACTCTTGCAGAGCGTTTTCACAAGAACTTACGGAGGGTGCGACCATGCCACGGGTCAAGCAAGCTTCGAAGCAGAAACGCACAACCAAAGCCGCCACCGTGAAGGTGCTAGGTGCCGCCGGACTGGGTCTTTCGCTGGCGGGTAGTGCATCCGCATCCACGATGCCCGCTGCCGGTATCCCGCAATCTTACAATACCTCGCCAAATCAACGCTTCTTTCTTGGCGAAGAGGAAATGGCCGACGTCAGTCTGGCCACGTTCCATTTCTTCGATAGAGAAAACTTTGGCAGCGGCGCGCAGCTAGCGCGCGGGTGCGGTGGCTGCGGGTGCGGCCATGGTGGCGGGGGGTGCGGCGTCGGCCGAGGTTGCGGTGGTGGCGGGTTTGTTGGCGGCCGAGGTTGCGGTGGTGGTGGGTGTGTTGGCATCCGAGGTTGCGGTGGTGGCGGGTTCGTTGGCATCCGAGGTTGCGGTGGCTTCCGTGGTTGCCGTGGCTTCCGTGGTTGCGGTTGCGGCGGCTGCGGGTTCGACATCTGGTTCGATGACGACATCGGCTTCAATGGCTGGGGGTATGGTGGCTGGGGGTTCGGTGGTTGCGCGGGTTGCTGCGCATCTTGGGGGGCGTGCCGCTTGTGCTAAGTCCCACCAAGGACCTGGTAAGCTGCGATCAGCCTCTCGCTGGTTACGAGTTTAAGGTCGCCTTCGGGTCCGCGCATCTGGAATATGCTCACCTTCAAGGGCGTCGGCTGTCACCGGCGCCTCTTCCTTGAGGGCATGGCTAATCACACAGTACTCAGCGACCGACGATCAGACGCGCAATGACCTCCCGATCTAGAGATCGTGGACATCCGAGACCGCTGATGTCCGGTTGGGGTCATTTGCGATTGATCCGGGCAGTGCTCGCTACCAATCGATGTCCGCTTCGGTCCCGATAGCGCCCGAATTTGTGCAGAAGCAGCACATGACGCGAGGGGCCAACAGTAGACTTCATTCGATCACCTCATCGACGCCCACGAGAAAAGACGGCGGGATGGTGAGCCCAAGCTTCTTGGCTGTCCTCATGTTGACGGCGAAGTCGAGATGGGTGGGACCTTGAAACGGTAAGTCGGCTGCTTGCGCGCCATTGAACAGGCGCTCCACATAGCTTGCCGCCTGTTGGTCAAGTTCTTCAATGCTGGGGCCATAGCCGATCAGAAGCCCTCCTTGAGCGGCCTCGCGGGAGCTTCCAATGGTCGGCAATCCCGCTTTCACCGCAAGCGCGCCGAGCTTTTCAAGGTCGCGATGCATTTCCGGAGTAGGCACGATCACGAGGGCTTCCACGTCAGAACTGCGCATCGCATCAAACGCGGCTGCATACTCGTTCGGTCCCTCGACCCAGATTTCGACCAGTTCCAGTCCGGCTTGGGCAGCAGCCTTGCGCAAGGGCGCGAAGCCGGCTTCCACGATCTTGCGATGAGCGGAGATCACTGCAATTCGATGCACTGACGGCAAGGCCTCATGAAGCAGGGACAGCCGCTTGACCTCGAGTTCCGGGGCGATCAGGCAAACACCCGTGACGTTGCCGCCCGGATGCGCCCAACTCTCGGCAACACCGGCGCGGACTGGGTCTGCGCCCATTGGTGCGGCGACAATCGGAATTGTGCTCGTTGCCGCGCGCGCAGCGTCGAGCGACCAATCGGAAGAGGCAATAATGACATCGGGTTTGTCGCCAACCAGGGCCTGCGCCAGCGCTGGCATTTGCTCCTCGGTGCCTACGCGAAAATCAACAACTAGATTGCGGCCTTCGACGAAGCCGCGGGCCGCCAAGTAGGGCAGCGCGACAGATCGGATAGCGCCACGGTCGGGGAGCGAGAGCACGCCTAGTCGCCAGACGTGTTCCGCAGCTTCTGCGCATCTTGGCGAAAGCACCGCCAGCACCGCACAAACGAACGCAACCCGCCCCATTTAAAACCCCCTTGTGGCGCGCCTCCCAGCTTATCATTTCCGACGAGAAATGTCCGCGTTGGGTCAATCGCGCCGGTTTGCCCCCTCAGTCCGAGACTTCCGGTCTACCCCTAACTGCAGACATGTCTCTGCGCCGCGCAAACTGTCGCGAAGGGCCAACAACAGACTCGTGCGTTGCAGCAATTGCGTCGTATTCGATCGCCTTGTCGGCTCGTGAGAGTAATCTCTTCGCCAGACATAGATAAAGTCCCGCCAGAAACGGCCTAGAGTTTTGTTATTGAGGCGAGAAACTCGCGGAGAGCGTCACTCGCCTGCTCCATGGCCGACTTATTGAATTCGACGCGGTGTCCCATGTAGAGAACGGGCGCTCGGAGAAATGAAAGGTCAAATCCAGCATACGCGCCGGGATAAACAATGAGCCGGACTCCTGCACCGTCAGCCTTCTGCCGGGAGATACCAATATCGTCAGCGCCATTTGCCAATCTGCGACAGACTTCGGGCGGAGCCGAATCATCAAGCTCGCCCGTCAGGATTAGCGTGGGGACCGTCATAGGCCCTTTGATGGCAGCACAATTTGGATAGAGCGCGGCCACCCCACGAAACTTTCCCTTAAACGCATTCTCAACAGGGCCGCGGGTGACGCTAGAGAGAGCAGGCGAGCCATCAAAGCCCACAAGTGCAACACGCGTGGGATCGATCAGCTTTTGCTGAATGAGGTAATTCAACCCGCGATAGGGATCTTGATCGTTATCGAAAAGAGGGCCACTTCGGCAGGTGTTTTTGACTCCACGCCGACCGAAGCTATCAATTGTCAACGTGACATAGCCCCACGAGTTGATTTTTTGGCCCCAGTTTTGGTCGATCATGTCTGCGAAGCCGGCGCACCCATGCACCAAAATAACCGCAGGCGCAGGGGCTGGGCTATTGGATCGTCTAAGGTATCCCTGCAGAACTAGGGGTGACCATTGGCTATCCGGGATCGCTACGATCTCGGCCGAGACCCGTTGTTGATCATTGGAGCATCGAAGTGGACCACTGACGCACAGAGCCCGAAAAATCAACCCGTCGACGGCCCTCTTGGCATCGGCATCGGAAACGCCCTTGGCCTCATAGGTGACGGTTAATTGCAGCGCCGATCCCTTCCCCACTGCAATCACACTGACTTTAGAATGAACATTCACTTCGGAAAGCCCTAGCGCGCCTGAAAATGCATAACTGTGGTTAGCGCCGTCCCAATTCTCCAGCACCTGTTCGACCTTGCGACCCTCAAATAGCGAAAGGGTACGCATCTTCCCATCTGTACTGAGGACGCAGTCCTCAACGACGGGATTCCATAGGGCCGTCGCGCAGAAATCGCCAACTGTTTGCCAGAGCGCTTCCAGCGACAGCGACGACCTCGCCGTCACGGTTGATTCCAATGCGGATACAGAGATCGTTGAAGCTACAAGAACCGCAATCGCGGCAAGAATCGACCTGTTAGGAATCATAGTTGTACCAGCGCTGATGGTTACAGCCGCTATAGGCTACACACGTCGGGAAGATTAGCAGGCCGCTTTCATCATGGCGATGGTCAAATCAGGGCCGATGTCTGCCTTGATCAAAATGCGACGAACTCAAAGTGAGCAGATCTATTCCGCTTCGCCCCAGTGACCGGACCTAGACGAGGCGTGCGGACACTTCGTAGAAGGGCCTGGAGCGGATATTGGCCAAAGGCCACCCACACAATTGCAAGCAAGCCGCAAGCTTGACAATACTGCGCAAACAACAAGGGTCTAAAATCGTCCGGCCAAGCAAAGAACCCAATAATACCAGGCATAAACTGACTTGTTACATCGATGCCTTCTTTCCGGAGGTCGGGATCGCCACTCTCGAGCTGTTGGAGCGGTTCGGTCACGACGTGGTTTATCCGCGTGACCAGACCTGTTGTGGCCAGCCGATGGCCAATAGCGGGTTCAATGCCGAATGCGCCGACACCGAGGCGCTGTTTGTGCGCAACTTCTCCGGCTTCGACTATATCGTGGCGCCCTCGGGAAGCTCCAGAACGACAAAGACAAGGCAGACGTCTTGGCCTTAATGGCTCTCTATGCGGAAGTGAGCAGAATGCGCGTCCTTTCAACAACCGGTGTTGTCGAAAGCGCCGACCAAATCGTCAGGGAGATCATTGGCAAGTACGAGGAGCCGAACAAAAGTCTGCCCCAACTTCGGGAGATGGCAGATAGTGGGTTGATCGACCCACTTCGCAACTTTAGTGAGGCCTGCCGTGCGGAATTCCAAAAACTGCAATTTTCTGCTTGAAGTATCACTTACAGACGACAGCGATCTGCAACTTGGTGAAAAAAAAAGAGCCGGCCTATGCCCTGAGAAGAGCTATGGTGGGCTACGATTTTTCGGGACCCGTCCAGTCCCTGCTGACACAGCACGACATCAAAAGTTCTGTCCGGAAAGGGTAATGCCAAGGCGCTTCCCTGTCGCCAGTCGACGGCGAGGCCCTGCGGCAACTGCAGTCGGCGGGCGGGCGACATTGAGCATGCCCTCGTTGAGGTCAAGACCACTCACGCTGCCTCCTGGGGCGACGCAGCGCGCTGCAAGCCGCGCGACGACGCCGGTCCCGGTGGCAACGTCGAGCACCCGCTCCCTCGGTCGCAACTCCACAAGGTCAAGCAGCCCCGGCACCCACGGTCCGAGGATGAACGGTACGGCCCACCGCTCGCAGCGTTCGGCAGCATCGCCCTGCAATTGGAAACGGGTCAGACCCGCCGTTTCGGCTTCATCGGCGGATTTCATCGATCACCTTCCCGTCGCGGAGTCTGGTCCCTCGAAGGTCCATGACGCCGTCCAAATTCGCCCCCGCGTCGTACATGATCACCTGCGGACATGGACATGTCGAGGCGTAACCACGTACTCTTTAATGACCGCTATGGGTCAGACTCGGAATAACTCCCGCTGAGCATAACGAGTCCGCTTTACCCCAAACAGCCGACATAAGAGCCGACGTTTCACAAGGTCCGCGCCGGGCCAATAGCAGAAGTGCCGATTTGGCGTGGTGGCACCAACGAAGTCTCTGCAACTTCAAAGGATGATGATTTGGTCAATTGTATTTTCACTCGAGGTGGGAAGCCTTGGCGACGTACCGCACGCAATCGATGAAAGACACGACGGATGGATTGAGCGTGCGGTTTTTCACAAAGACGATCGCGGCGGAGATCCGCGGGCCCACCGATTTGATGGGCAGGACCCGCAAGGAGGCCCGACCGGCTTTAAGCCTCGCGACGGATATCGGAAGAATGCCGACAAATTCGCCGCTCGCCACCAACGACGTCGTCAGCTCGATCGACAGCGTCTTGACGACGGCCTTGGGCGGCTGAAAGCCGGCCGCCCTAAAGACGCCGTCGATAAGCGCGCCAGGCGCGCTGTCGGGCGCCGGCAAGATCCATTTGCGGTCGATGATGTCGCCCAGCGCCACTCGGCGCCTGCGTGCAAACTCGCTTTCTGCGCCGACGACGAAGACAAAGGGCTCGTCGAACAGCACCTCGGAATGCAGATCTTCGGTGGTCGACTGGCCTGTCGCGCGCGTGATCAGGAGATCGAATCTCCGCTCCCTTAATTCGCGGAGCTGATGTTCACCCGGATTGACGAGCTTCACATCCACCTGAACGCCAGGATATTTCGCTGAAAATTTCCGCAGGACGGTGGAGGCCAGACTATGAAGGATGATGTCCGTGCAGCCCAGCCTGACCTCTCCCGAGTTCGGATCGGAGAGATTTTCGAGCGAACGATAACCCTGCCGCAGTTCGTCGAAGATGTTGATCCCGCAGCGGAGGAGCACTTCGCCCGAGGGTGTCAGTTCGGCGCCCTGCGGCGAACGATCGAGCAAGCGCGCGCCGAGAGCGCCCTCCAGCTCGGAGATCGTCTTCGAAACGGCGGGATGAGAGATCCTTAGCCTGACCGCCGCCTTGGCCATGCTGCCGGTATCGGCAACCGCCATCAGGACGCGCAGATCGCGCAGATTGATACGGCGGCCAAGGCGCTCTGATCCATCCATGAGCCTTAACCCAGAGGTTAGGGGGATGCCACGATTTTCGATCTACCAGATAATGGACGTTCCGACCAGAGTGAGGGCGTTTCGAACAGAAGCGGGTGTGCACGAGACATCGGAGGCTCACATGATCACCAAACGGAAATTGCTGTCGCTGGCCTGCGCAGGCGGACTCGGGTCGATCATGCCGAACAGCGCACGGGCGCAATTGGGACAGGCCACCACGCACCTGATGGTCGGCTTTGGTCCGGGCGGCGCCATCGATGTCGTTGCGCGAATGCTGGCCGAGGAGATGAAGGGCCATTCCTCCTTCGTCGTTGAGAACCGGCCCGGTGCGGGCGGCCGGCTGGTGCTCGGCGCGCTGAAGAACGGTGTGGCCGATGGATCGGCGATGGCGCTGACGCCCGCATCGAACCTGGTCGTGTTCCCGCATGTCTACAAGTCGCTCGGCTACGACGCTTTCCGCGATTTCGCCCCGGTCACGCGGGTTTGCTCATTTCCGTTCCTGATCACGGTCGGCCCAATGGTGCCACTCAATGTCACGACGCTCGCCGATTTCGTGAAATGGTGCATTGCGAATCCGAAGCAGGCGACTTACGGCACGGCCGCAGCAGGATCGATGCTGCATTTCACCGGCTCGATCCTGGCCAAGGAAGGCCGATTTGAGTTCGCACATGTGCCCTATGGGGGGCCAAACGGCATACAAGATCTTATCGGCGGCCGGATCGCGGCAACGATCTACCCGGTCGGCACCGCGCTGCCTTACGTGCGGTCCGGAAGCGTCCGCGCACTGGCCATCACCAGCGCCGAACGGAGCAGGCAGCTTCCGGAGGTGACGACCGTCCGCGAAGCCGGATTTCCTGCCCTGGAAGTCGAGGAGTGGTTCGGCGTCGTTGTTTCGGCGAAGACGCCGGCCGAAGCTGTCAAGCACCTCAACACGGCAATCCGTGCGGCCGTGAGCAGCGATCGCTTCGCCACCGGCGTGGCCAAGCTCGCCCTTGTGCCAGCGGCCGATTCACCGGAACAGTTCGCGCAATTGATCAGATCAGATTTCGACCGATGGTGGCCAATCGTCCAAACCTCCGGCTTTTTGGCGGAGGATTAAGTGGATGCATGCTAGCGAGAACCGGCATCGAACGCCGGATCAAAACCTCGGCCCATTCTTTCCAATGCGAAGCTGGGCCGTTGCCAGCGCAGACCTGACCATGGTCGAAGGCGGCAACGGGCGCGCGCTAGGTGAGGTCATCGAGGTCACGGGGCGCATCCTCAATCTCGATGGTCAACCGGTCCGCGGGGCAAGGCTCACGATCTGGCAGGCCAATAGCTTTGGCCGATATCGGCATACCAACGATCGCAATGTAGCACCGCTCGATCCGAACTTTGCCGGCTGTACCGGCCTCAGATCGAATGATGACGGCAGCTACGCGATCCGAACGATCAAACCCGGCGCCTATCCGGCGGGCCCGGATTGGACGCGTCCGCCGCACATCCACTTCGAGGTGCAGGGACGGTTCGAACGGCTAGTGACCCAGATGTATTTCCCGGGCGAACCGCTCAACGAGCGCGACAGATTGCTGGCGGCTGCGCTGCACCCGGAACTGCTGGTCGCAGCCGAGGCCACGCTGGAGCAACCGCCGAGGCGCATTTTGAACTTTGATATCGTGCTGGTGCGGGGATAAGACCGTTGTAGTCAGCAGCAATCCATCGTCTGGTCGGAATGTCCGCTCGGGGTCATGAGCGTCGGTTTGGCCCACCGGCCGCCGCTTCCGGTCTTACCCCAGCTTCGGACATGCCGTCGGACTAACGACGCGAGGGGCCAAGCGGCGACCTTCCAAGGAACCTTCCGTCCGACCGCCGGTACTGGCAGAATTAGATGCTTAAGCCCTCGCCAAGAGAGGCAGCCACGACCACCGTGCAAAGACGCAGCGGGAGGCGGAAATGGAAGAATGGCTTCGTATAGGCGCAAGCATCGCCTCAATTTTGACAGCGGTAATCGCCGCGGCTGCCTCGAGTGTCTACTGGGTGCATAAGCGATCTAGACGCACTCGGCTTGAAAGCTATCTCAAGGCACAAAAAGAAAAATCTCCCACCGAGGCTTTTTCTGCTACCCGTCTCATGGCAGATCTCGGGATGACAGAGGCGGATATATTTGCGGCAAGCTTCGCAAGCCGCCACATTGTCAGAGGCATCCGCAGAGACCGGGCCACAAATTTCGCTGCCGAAGTTTTGTTTCAATATCGGGAAACGTCGGAGGGTCCACAGCCTAATCTGGTTGTGTCTCAAGTTCATGTTCGCGACGAGGAAGACAGCAAGTAGCACGAGAATGTCGGCTAGTGGGATGGTCCGGCCGTGCTCCAGCCCCGCCAGTGCGAGAAGCTGGCAAGGGGCGCTCAAGTCAAGGAGCACGCCATGTCTCAGAACCTCAACACAGCGAATCGCCGTGATCGGCATCGATATCGGCAAGAACTCGTTCCACCTCGTGGGTCATGATCACCACGGTGCCATCGTGCTGCGTCAGAAGTGGTCACGCAGCCAGGTGGAAACACGGCTCGCCAACTTGCCGCCGTGCTTGATCGGTATGGAGGCTTGCGTTGGCGCGCATCACCTCAGTCGCAAGCTCCAAATGCTAGGCCACGACCTTCGCTTGATGCCGGCGAAATACGTGCGCAAACAAGGTATCTTCGCGCGTTAACGCATCGAGACCGGCGCCGACGGTGGTTCGTTTTGGGGTCGAGGCGGAAGGCGGTCGCTTTAGCCGCCTACCTCGATTGATTTGACTCAAGAAATCCACGGCACATACCGACGACCCCCGGTTAAGCCCCCGCGACGTTGGCACCGAACTCTTCCCGAGAGGTCCTCCAACTTCAGCTCGCGACGGTGGCGCCCGAACGAACCAGGATGACACTCCGCGTCCCTTGAGAGACCGATAAGGGTCGGGGGCGCTCGTTAAGGCGCGGAGTCTTGTTCACGACAGCCGCCGATGATAGGGAACGAGCAACCGCCGTTCTAGATTACACGCCGACACGCCGTAGAAGCGCACCGGCTCACTTGCCGGTAGCCACACCCTGCGCCTTCCCTACGCTTGGCGCACGGCTGCGAATTCGGTGCCGAGTTCGTCGATTGAGGCCCTTCGCCCTTCGAAGGCGAGAACTGCTCGTGTGAACTGCGACAGACAGCATGTCCGGGAATCGCCATGGGCTTTAAATGCGTCTTGATTGTCGCTTCATGAGCCCGTCGCGAATGTCGGGCTTTTATCCTTCGATGCCGGGTACTGCCCGCGCGCGCGTTAGGCCGCTTTATCCGGAAATCCGGCCATAACGCCGCAAACCTCTGTACGAAAAGCTGTTCAAAATGGGCAGAAGTCGCAAATTGGCGGCAATAGATCAGCTGGAGAGCAATCCTTCGAAACGCCTGATCGATGAGGCTGCCGTCGAGGCATTTGGGTGAACCGTTCATTCGAGAGCATTTCTGCGATGATGCTCCGACCCCCCGGATTGTGGTAGATTGCGCCCTCGTTTGCCGCAGAAGAGAGACCATCTAAGGCCGTCGCGTCGACCGTCCCCGAATGGGAGATCAGATCACAACGGGCAAGATCATGAAAAGCGTAACGAAAGGCCTTCTGGTCGCGGTCGGCGTCAGTGTCGCCCTGTTTCTCAAGGCCCAACCAGCAACAGCGGAGCAGAGTTTGCCGCCGCTTTCGTCTGAGCAAATTGCACAGATCGTGAGGAGCTCCGATCGCACTGCGGCAGATCGTACCAACGATGAGCGCCGCAAGCCTGAGCAGATGCTGGGCTTCATCGGCATTCGTCCGGGTGTCGTCGCGGTCGATCTCAGCGCGGCCGGCGGCTACACCACGGAATTGTTAGCCCGTGCGATCGGGCCCTCGGGCAAGGTTTATGGTCAGAGCCGGCCGCGCGATCCCAACCGAGCAGCATCCCCAACCCCGGTTACGCCCGAGGGCAACAGTAACTCAGCCACAACCCCGAGCGCAGCGTCAGCAGCGCCCGCAGGCGCGCCACGACCGTCAGCGGTTGCCCTCGCCGAACGCGAAAGCAGTCTCCGAAGCAATGGCGTTCAGGCCGCCCCGATCGTGGCGCTCTCTCGACCGTTCGAAGATCCCATTCCCTCCGAGCTCGCGGGCGGCATCGATCTTGTGACCATGATGTTCAACTATCACGACCTCGGACACCTCGGTGTCGATCGCGCGACGATGAACAAAGCGGTCTTTGGCGCGCTCAAGTCGGGAGGTTTCTACATTATTGCCGATCATTCGGGGCGACCAGGTACTGGCATCTCCGAATCCGGTACCTTGCATCGCGTCGAAGAGTCGTTTCTTCGGAAGGAAGTCGAAGCGGCAGGCTTTAAGCTGGTTGACGAAGGCAATTTCCTGCGCAACCCGAACGATCCCAGAGACAAGAATACCCCGGCTCCGCCGCAGCCGAAGGACGAATTCGTCCTCAAGTTCGTGAAGCCGTGAGATCGCGACGGCGCCATTGCAATGAGTTACGGCCCGTCTTTTTCAACGGAATCGGCCATTAGCCGACATCAAACGCGCTCTAACACCCCCGGCAAATCTCGGTGAACGTGCTGACCTGTGCACGACTTCGCCGGCAGAACGGCGCGATGAACGCTAGAGACCGCGGGCCAAGACGCTACTCGCTGGTCGCGTACCAGGCGCACAGACATCGACCGGCTTTGCCCCGAGCATACCGTCGGCCTATCACGGCATCGTCCCCAGGCACGCATTATCGACAGCGGCCATGCGATCGTCATGGTGGTGGACGCTCATCGTGCGGGCCGCAATTTATCGCATGGAACATGTTAAAACTGTTCGTGAAAAGTTGCGAACAGTCATTAGACCGCGCCACTGAAAGTCATGATGAAATTGCCCGCCAAGCCCCCCGCTAGCCATCGTAAAGCGAACAGTTAAGATGCCACGGCGTCGGCCGAACGCTGAATTAAGGTCGAGGGAACACCTGACCGACGCCGAGATCGAGCGCCGATGGCGACCGCCTGGAACAATCGCTGGGGCCGCCGCGATGCGACCATGATCCTGGCGTACCATCACGGGCTCAGTGAGGGTCTGGGGAAGGGCACCACGGCCAGCGTGGAGCCGAGCGAGCACACTCAACTCGACTGCGGCCCCGATCCCACTTCGCCCGCCCTGCGAGCTTGCAGCGCCAGCTTTGTCAAAATCTTCTTCCCCGCGATGCGTCCCGACTCCCAGGCGCCAGTCATTTGACTGGGGCTTTTCTTCAGGTCCTGCACAAACGCCTCGCCGGCGAACACCAGGTTGCCGATCACCAGTGGATTGCGGCGTTTGACGCCGGGCAGCATGGCCGAATAGGCGGCCAGGAAATTCGGATTGGTCGTCCAGTCGGTCATATGGAAGCGGCCTTCCAGGTTGTTGCGTGCACCGCTCAAATTGGGTTCGCCGACGCGATCGAGCAGATCGAGCATCTGGTTTTCGATGTCGGTGTAGTGCGCTTTCTCCACCAGATCCGACATCGCGCCTGAAGCAAAGATGGTGACGAGCGGCTTGCCGTCGGTGCGCAGGTGCAGGAGCCAGGCGTGACGCTGTTCGTAAATGGTGACGAACGTGTCCGGTGCGATTTTGCGTTCGGCAAAGAATTCTGGTCGCAGCGGCACGAAAATCTTGGTCATTTTCGCCGCCGTCATACCCGCCAGGACCGGATCCAGCTGCGAGCGCGCGCTCTTGTCGAATCTGACGCCGTGCGATTTCAGCGCGCCAACCGAGAGCGTGCTGAGCACATAGTCGGCTTCGACCGTGTCCTTGTCGGTCACGACCACAAAGTGCTTTCCGGCCTTTCTGACCGTTTGCACGAGGCGGCGGAGCTGGATATCGGCCTTGTAATACCGGGCTTCGTTGGTCATGGCGGCGATGAGCTTTTCGATCCCGTCCTGCAATTGCATGCCGCCGGAACCCGCATCGTCGCCCCAGAATTCATCGCTTGAGACCTTGGCCGCGCTATCGACCGCCATCCAGTTGTTTGCCCGTTCCTCGGCCACCGTGACGATCACGCGCGATTTCGACATGTCGGCCAATTGCCGGAGCGACACGTCTTCATCCCGATGCTGCGCCTTCCAGATCGCATACATCTCGTAAAGCCGGTTCATCGCCCATTCGCGCTGCTCGGGCGCCACTGCGCCTTCCACCGCGACATTGAAGCGCCGCGCGGCGGTATCGATGCCGACCGGCCCCAGATCGTAATGCCGATCGCAGGCCCATTTGTAGAATGGGTTCCTGGCGCCGCCATGGAACCAGTGCGCTCCGGCATCCACTGACACACCGGTAGACAGCTCATCAGTGCGCGCGCGCCCGCCGATCCAGTCCGCGGCGTCAAGGAGCGTCATCTCGGGCCGCGCGATGGTCGCGCCAGCCGCGATGAGCTTGTCGACGCCTTCCCCAATGGTGATGGCAGCGGTCAGGCCGGAAATGCCGGCACCGATGATGACAATATGCGCACGCATGGGCGGGGATTCTAAAGGAAAAAGCGAGGGTGTTGCACGTCGTTTGTGATCGTGCGAGTTGCCATAGCGACATCGTCAAACTCGTCGGCTTGCGCGCGATCTCTGACTTTCCCCGCCGTCACGTATTCGAACAGGACTTTGTGTCCGGATGAGCGTTCAAAATTGCTGAACACGCTGTCGAGCACCCCGGTGAAAACGTTCGCGCTAAGCACCTTGACCTCGGCCGCGATGACGGCTTGCGACACGACGGTTGCCCAGACAAATAGACCGGCGAACAGCACAGAGCGATACATCACAGCACCCGTAACTTTCGAAATCGTCGCGGATATTAGCGAACGTCGGGGGCCTACGCGAGATCCGGACCGAGGCGCACGTCTGTTGTGGGTCGACGCGTCGGTGCTCGTTAAGGCCGCACGGCCGTCAGTGTCCGCTTCGCGCCGAAAGCGACCAAAATACTGCGTCGCCGCGAAATGACCCGAAGGGCCAATAGGCGACATCACCTGATCACGAGACTGCGCCTTGACCGGCAGGAACCTCAAACTGGAAGAGAGCCCCCCTTGGCTCGCACGCAGTCGCCCACAGCCGTCCGCCATGCGCTTCGATAATTGAGCGGCAGATTGCTAACCCCATACCGACGCCGCCAGCCTTCGTCGTGTAAAATGGGTCAAAGAGACGTGGAAGGTTCTCTGGGCTCAGCCCCGGACCGGTATCCTGGACGCCAACGCGGACGCCCTCGCCCACGATGCCCTCGGTACTGATCAGCAACTCGCGTGGTCCACCATCCACGGCACTCATTGCCTGAATGGCATTCATGGTCAGGTTCAACACGACTTGTTGAATTTGAATACGGTCCGCTTCGACATGCCGCAACTCAGGTGCCAGTTGCGCTCGCAGCGACACCCCGTGTTTCAAGGCCTCGCCGTGGGTCAATGCGGTCACCTCCTGGATGGCCTCATTGATATCCACCGGCTCCTTCCTCGGAGGCTGCTTCTTAGTAAGATCCATCAAGCCGGTGATGATATCGCTGCCTCGGCGAGCATCGTTAATGACCCGTCGTAGAGAAAGCTTCGCCTCCTCAAGATCAGGCGGCTGCATCGCAAGCCACCGCAGACCGGCGTCTCCGTTGCCCTTGACGGTAGTGAGCGGCTGTCTGAGTTCGTGGGCAATCGAGGCAGTGAGTTGCCCGATGACAGCGACACGGTTTGCGTGCGCCAGTTCGGTCTGCACCTCACGATACTGGCGCTCGCGACGGGTAATCTCCAAGGCAATGGTCGCCTGCGCAGCGAAATCTGTGACCAGTTCGATCTCTTTCTCCGAAAAGGGCTCTGGGCGCCGCCGTCCCAGAGCAATCGTTCCGATTAGCTCGTCGTTTCTCAGCATTGGCACGATGAGGGCCGTCCGAAAGCCCCCTTCAACCAAAGCCACCCAGAGAGCCTCTCCTGCACGATAGAGTTCATGTGCGGCCAAGTTGGGGATGTGGACCGGCGACTTGCTTGTGATGAGGGGATCGTAAAAGCTGCCGGGTCCCATGAGTTTTGGCGATGAATACGCGGCGGGGCTCGGTAAGCGAGCAACGAGACGAAGGCCTGCTTCCTCTGCCAGGCGGACGTTGCCCGCATCTGCCCGGCAGAGGCGTTTGGCGTTGTCGAGGACCGCGTCGAAGATGGGCTGCAAGTCGTTTGGTGAGGAGGCAATGGCGCGCAGCACCTCCGAGATAGCTGCCCGCTGTGCGGCGAGTTCAGTTATCTGCTCCTGGAGTTCAGTTACCCGCTCCTGCAGCTCCGAGCGGGAGAGAGCATCTGGCGCAGGGGTGTCCCCTTTGGTCATGCGGCATCATTCAGTCGAGTTCCATGGCGACAGTCGGAAGCTAACACGGCGTTGCGGCTTTCACTAGGCTGGCCATTTCACCCCACCAATGGCAAAACGTACTATGACCGCCTTGGGTCAATCGCGTCGCTGCTCGATAAGGCCGCACGGCCGTCAGTGTCCGCTTCGCGCCGAAAGCGACCAAAATACTGCGTCGCCGCGAAATGACGCGAAGGGCCACATCCGGACATCTTGGAGAGAAGGCAGACCTATTCTTTCTCTATCGGGCGCTTTGGGAGTATCCGGCGCAGCGGGGCAACTCGCCGATTATTCTTGAGATTGGCGGTCGCCTCAACAAGTACCCAGCGATAGCGGGATCGGACGTAGCCTCTGAAATGGCGATCGAGCCATCTCAATTAGGCGGCCATCGCGTGCTGAAGGACAATCGCCTGTTCTCGATTATGAACGGCGATAGCCGTATGGGTGTAATTGCCCGTCCATTTCGTATTCGCGATTTGGCGAAGAAGTTCTCCACCTTTAATGACGTGAAAACCTATTCCTTTGTCGTCCGACGGGAAAATAACCAAGACCACGTCGTGTTTGGCAATAACCACTCTCAGCGCACGCGCCTTATCATGGGACAGCTGGATGAAGCTGCGGGTTTGGTTTGCGAGCTCGCGCAGCTCTTCGAAATTAGTCATATGCATACTCCACGCAACTAACGACCGACTTTAGAACAATATACTTACGGAAGGATAAACCCTCCGATGCGCCATACGAACTGCCAGCGTTCTGTTCGCGAGCCCGTGAATTGGCCGCGCTCAACCTAATGGGGGCCTTCCTTTCGATGGAGTTCCAAATTGAGCTGCGGGGTTCACAAACCAGCTGAAGACGCTGCAAGAGCCCGCTGTATCGCCGATTTCGATCAGCCGAAGTCGGCTCGGGGTCATGAGTGCCGTTTTAGCGATCAAGCCGCCACTTCCGGTCTACTCCGAGCAGCAGACGTTGCGACCGGGCTGTTGGCAGGTTTCTGAAGGGCCAGAAGCGGAAGTGTCCAACATTTGCGCGCCAGGCTCATAACGAAAATGACGATTGCTAGAGAGTTATTCGGTTTCGCTGATCGCTCGACGTAATCCCATGAGGTAGAACTCTTGCTGCTCGGGTATCCTCCAATGCGCGACGTTTGGAATAAGAACCGGCGTGATTTCCTTGAGTTTATTGACAACATTGCGCGCGTCTTCGAGCCGCCCCAACTGGGCGTAGCACGCCGCAAGGAAGCGGTGGCACGGGGGCCAGCTCGGATACTCCTTTAGAGAGAGTTGCAGCATGCTGGCGGCCATCTCCAATCGCCGGCAGAAAAAGTGAGCGACGGCAATCCCGAACGTGGCTGGTGCCCGGCGCAAGGGATTCAGGCACAAGGACCTTTCGAAGTGCTCGACAGCGACATCAGCTTGACCGGCCCAGAGGCGGAGCCACCCGCTTCGCAACCAGCCTAAAGCAAAACTCGGATCTAACTCCAACGCTCGATCCATTAGGGACAAAGCTGGGTCGATGTCGCACTCGAAATAACCAAGGACATGGGAGACGTTACCAAGGACAAAGGCATCATCGCCGCTGGCCCGGAGAGCACGGCCAGCGAGATTGAGGCTCTCTTTACGATTTCGCGAGAGATCATTCGTCCAACCATTCACGTCGAGAACGGTCCGGCAATAGGCGGCTTCTGACAGTGCCGACGCATATTCGGGATCGCGTGCGACCGCTTGCTCATACAGATCGAGGGCCTGCAACACCTGTTCCTTGTCCCAGGCCATGGCGCTCGCTTTCGCCCGGAGATAGAGGTCATAGGCGGTGAGATCAGTGGTTGGCTGACGGGCGGAGCGACGTATTTCAGCGGCCTCCAGCGCGGGTTCAATGACGCCGGCAACACTGATGGCAACTCTGTCCTGAAGCTCGAAAACGGATTCAAGAGAGCCGTCGAAATGATCGGCCCACAGATGAGTGCCACTAATAGCGTCGATAAGCTGTCCGGTAATACGTACCCGACCGCCCGATTTGCGAACCGACCCTTCCAGAACATATCTGACGCCCAGCTCGCGCCCGATCTGCTTCACATCGACGGCCCGACCTTTGTAGGTAAAGCTCGAATTGCGAGCGATGACAAAGAGCCGTTTGATCCGGCCAAGCGCGGTGATGATCTCCTCAACCATTCCGTCCGCAAAATAATCCTGATCTGCATCACCGCTCAGATTCTGAAAGGGTAAAACGGCAATCGATGGCTTGTCGGCAAGTGGCGGTCTTCGCCCTATCGTCGGTGAAACGAGCGGCTCGTCCGGTTTGGAAATTGGACCGACAAACCGGTAGCCGTGGCGAGGTAGTGTCTCGATCCAGCGGCCTCCACCCGGCTCCTCGCCAAGGGCGCGGCGTAGGGCCGCGATTTGAACGGTGAGGTTGCCCTCCTCAACTGCCAAACCTGGCCACGCGGCCTGCATCAGGGCATTCTTCGAGACCGGAATCCCCGGATGCTCGACCAAGGCCCGCAGCACGCCAACAGCTCGCCGCCCGACCGGTACGGGTTCGGCACCCCGGAAGAGGATTTCTGACGAAATATCAAGGCGAAACGGGCCGAGCTTGTAGACGCTATCCATGTCGTACCACGCCTCAACTCGGCAACATTTTGCAACTTTTTAAGCAACGTTTCACGACATTTCTCGCTGGTATCTCCAAGCTGTGCCCGGTTTTTTCGCGCTCGTGGGGCGCGGCAAATCGTTCGCGGCCAGCACGAGTCCAGCGCACAACCCGACACGCGCAATCCGCTTGGTCGCCTCCGCTTTCGGCAACAGAAGGACTCAACAGAAGGACTCTTGATTCACTCATCATAAGGTGTTCATGCCATGCAGGCAGATAACTCCACAAAATCCGGCACACATTTCAGCGATGTCTGGATGGCCGCGCAGATCTCGCGCAGCGTCTTTTTGAGCGCAATTCTTCGGAACGCCTGGCGCCGGCTGTTCGGCGGAGCCGCCCTCGATGACGGCCAGCCCACCAGCAATGCCCGCCAGTATCTGGGGGCATGACATGTTCCACGATCACCACAACGTCCGTTCGACCGCGGCGGTGAACCCCGAATTCGTCGGCGCCACTCTTGCGCCGAACCCGAGCGCCGACATTCTCGATCTCGGCGCCTGTGCGCTGTCGGATTTGATTGCAGCGCGCGAAATC
Organism: Bradyrhizobium sp. UFLA05-125; assembly: GCF_059803515.1. Lineage (NCBI taxonomy): Bacteria > Pseudomonadati > Pseudomonadota > Alphaproteobacteria > Hyphomicrobiales > Nitrobacteraceae > Bradyrhizobium > Bradyrhizobium sp. UFLA05-125. Next base: position 51,951 of record NZ_JBANBJ010000016.1, read on the forward strand.
TCCTGCGTGGAGGTTGCGACAATCTATCTCGATCACATCGAGCGGACGAACCCCTTCTACAACGCGATCGTGTCACTGCGCGGCCGTCCGGAACTTCTGGCCGAAGCATGCGAGAAGGACACGCTGTCGGCGCGCCGCCAGCGCCAGGGTTGGCTGCATGGCATTCCGCAGGCGATCAAGGATCTGGCGCCGACCAAGGGATTGCGCACGACGCTCGGCTCGCCGCTGCACAAGGATTCGATTCCGACACGCGACGCCGTGTTCGTGCAGCGGATGAAGCAGTCCGGAGCAATTCTTCTCGGCAAGACGAACACGGCCGAGTTCGGGCTGGGATCGCAGACCTATAATCCGGTTTTCGGCACCACACTGAATGCGTATGACCGCAAGCGCACCTCAGGGGGCAGCAGCGGCGGCGCAGCGGTTGCGCTTGCTACGCGTATGCTACCGGTCGCCGATGGCAGCGACAGCGCCGGCTCGATCCGCAATCCGGCCGCCTACAACAACCAGTTTTCGCTGCGGCCGACACCGGGGCGGATGCCGCCCGAAGGACGCGATCCGCATCTGCCCTCGCTCGCCACCGTCGGAGCGATGGCGCGCTCGGTCGAAGACCTCGCCATGTTGTTTGCCGTGCAAACGAACGAAACGGCGTGGTCGCAACCGGCCGAAGGGCAGACCTCGACCTGCTTCCGCGAACGGCTGACTGGGGACATGCGCGGCACTCGTATCGGCTGGCTCGGCGATCTCGGTGGCCATCTGCCCTTCGAGACGGGCGTGATCGATCTCTGCGAGAAGGCATTGAGCGCATTTGCGAACATCGGCTGCGAAGTCGAGCCAGTTCGCATCGACTATCCGCTCGAGCAATTGTGGGAGGACTGGATCACCCTGCGTGCCTGGTTGACCGGCGGCCCGCTAGCCGGCCGCTACGCCGATTCGGCCAAGCGCGCGCTGATGAAGCAAGAGGCGTGCTGGGAGGTCGAGCGGGCCATGCGCCTGTCGGCGATCGATGTGCTGGAAGCCTCGGGACGGCGTGCCGATTGGTGCCGGGCGTTGGAGCGGCTGTTCAAAACCTGCGACTTCCTAGCGCTGCCGACGGCACAATGCTTCCCGTTCGACGCAGGCGTGAACTGGCCAAACGAGATCGGCGGACGCCACATGGACACCTACCATCGCTGGATGGAGGTGACGATCTACGCAACGCTGGCCGGCTGCCCGGTCGTCAACGTGCCGGCTGGATTTTCGGCACAAGGCCTGCCGATGGGGCTGCAAATCATGGCACCCGGCAATCGCGATTTCGCCTGTCTCCAACTCGCGCATGCCTATCAGCAAGCGACATCGTGGGGTTCGGTTCTTCCCTCCAAAGTATTTTCATGACCGAGGAGATTGCAGATGGGTGCGCTTGCGCTTAGTCAAACCGCATGGCTCGCAGCCGCGCTCGCGGCAGCGGGCGCTTGCACGGGAATACTGGCGGGACTGTTTGGCGTCGGCGGCGGCACCGTTATCGTTCCCGTCCTCTACGAGGTCTTCAAGCTTTATGGCGTGCCCGACGATGTTCTGATGCCCTTATGCGTGGGGACCTCGCTCGCGGTCATCGTACCGACGTCAATCTCCTCTTTCATCGGCCACTACCGCAAGGGCGCAGTGGACATCAGCGTGCTGAAGGCGTGGGCGCTCCCAATTGCGGTCGGCGTCCTCGGCGGCATTTTTGCCGCGTCGGTGGCAAAGCCCATGCTGTTCAAGGCTGTCTTCATCATTGTCTGCCTGTTACTGGCCGTCAGGCTGCTCGCTGGCAAGGACAAATGGCGGCTCGGTAACGGTTTGCCTGGTACGGGTAGGATGAGCTGCTATGGCGTTCTGATCGGCACCTCCGCTTCGCTGATGGGCATCGGCGGCGGGTTGGTCGCCAACGTCGCGCTTAGCCTCCACCGCTTTCCCATCCATGCGGCGATCGCAACCGCTTCGGGCGTGGGACTGTTCGTCTCGATCCCCGGCGCGCTCGGTTATGTCATAGCTGGCTGGAATCATCCGGATTTGCCGCCGCTTTCGCTCGGCTATGTCTCGATGATCGGCTTTGCGTTGTTGACGCCGCTCAGCCTGATCACGGTGCACTATGGCGTCAACCTCGCCCATCACATGCAGAAGCGCCAGATGGAGATCGCGCTGTCCGCCTATCTGATCTTCATCAGCCTCCGCTTTGCAGCTTCGCTATAAAAATGACTTGGCGCGGCAGCTTCCGTCGCGCCAAGAAAAGCACGTCGAGCCCTACGGGGCAGTCAACCGTCCAACTAATGTCCGCGTTGGGTCAATCGCGTCGGTGCTCGTTAAGGCCGCACGGCCGTCAGTGTCCGCTTCGCGCCGAAAGCGACCAAAATACTGCGTCGCCGCGAAATGACGCGAAGGGCCATGAGCGGAAGTGCCTTGGGCCTTCGACACCCTATCACCTAAACGCCAGTCTCGCCCAGTTTGCCAAACCTGTTCAGTTACGTTTGAAACTCATCTCCCGTGAGCTGCAATTGAACCGTAGTTTGGCGGCCGCAGATTGGCGCCAACGCGAACCTCTCTCTGGGAGATTAGCTATGACAAGGATCGCACACTGCAGCTGCGGGTCGCTGCGCACGGAGGTGACCGGCGAGCCGGCGCTTCTGGGAGTGTGTCATTGCGCGGAGTGCCAACGCCGTACTGGCTCGGCCTTTGGCGTCGGCACCTATTTCCCGAGAGAGCAGGTGCGCGCCGAGGGGCCGAGCAAGGTCTACGTGCGCGGCAGCAACTCGGGGCGAAAGATCGAACAGCATTTCTGCCCCGAGTGCGGTTCCACGGTGTTCTGGTACTCGGAACATTTCCCGGACCTTATCGGCATTGCCCTTGGCGCATTCGCAGATCCGTCGATGCCCTGGCCCCCGGTATCCGTGTGGGAGACGACACGGCATCCCTGGGTGACTTTCGGTCATGAACTCCTTCACTTTGAACGTGAACCCGAGCTGGTGGAACGCCCTGCCGCGGCCCGCCGGTGAGCGCTCCGGCGGTGCCGGCGGAGACCCCGAGTGGCGGCTCATGATCCGTAACAATTTTCGCAAGCTAACCGAGTCTGTAACGGGTCACAAGCGGCGGTCGAGGCGGCCTTGCGACAGGTCTACCCTCACAGCAGACCTGTGCCATCTCTTGCGCCTCTTCGCATTCGGGCCAGGAGCCGACCTGAAGACCATCAATCTGCGCCGATAGCATCTAGCGAGCCGGATGTTACGACCGCAATTGTTTGGCCGTTATTGAAATGACGCCGTCACGAGACTTCGCAACTATCCTGCCGTTCCAAGTGACAACCAATTCGAGGGTCAGGTCATGAGCACAGCAACACCGGAACATATCATGCAGGTCGGCATGGGCTTTTGGGCATCCAAGACGCTCTTGAGCGCCGTCGAACTGGGCGTGTTCAGCACGTTGGCCAATGCCCCCGCCGACCTGCCGACGCTTCAAAAAAAGCTTGCGTTGCATCAGCGATCTGCCCGCGACTTCCTCGATGCGCTGGTGGCACTCAAGCTGCTGAAGCGCGAGAACGGTATCTACAGCAACGCCTCAGACACCGACCTGTTTCTCGATCGAGCCAAGCCATCCTATATTGGCGGTGTTCTGGAGATGGCGAATGCGCGGCTCTATGGCTTCTGGGGATCGCTCACGGAGGCCCTGCACACCGGCGAATTGCAGAACGAGAGCAAGGGCGGAGGACAGGACATCTTTGCGGCGCTTTATGCCGATCCGGAAAAGTTGAGGGGGTTTCTGAACGCGATGAGTGGAGTGAGCGCGGGTTCGGCCCAGGCCATCGCCGCCAACTTCCCTTGGAGAGACTACAAGACCTTCATGGATCTTGGTTCAGCTCAGGGCATGGTACCTGCCACTCTCGCCCATGCCCACCCCCACCTCACCGGAATCGGCTTCGACCTTCCCCCGGTCAAACCGGTCTTCGAGGAATTTATTGCTCGCCGCGGAGTGAAGGACCGAGTGCGGTTTCAGGGTGGAAGTTTCTTCGAGGACCCTTTGCCGAAAGTTGATGTCATCGTCATGGGGCACATCCTCCATGATTGGGACCTTGCCCAGAAAAAGGTGCTTCTCGGCAAGGCATTTGATGCTCTACCGAAGGGCGGCGTGATCATTGTTTACGATGCCATCATCGATGACGATCGCCGCGAAAACGCTTTCGGTCTCATGATGAGCCTGAATATGCTGATCGAGACTGCCGGTGGGTTCGACTATACAGGAGAAGACTGTCAGGCTTGGATGCGCGAGGCCGGCTTTTCAAGAACGCGGGTCGAACCGCTTGTCGGTGCGGATTCGATGGTGATCGGATTAAAGTAGCTTATCCAAGCACGGCTTGCCGTCAGATGCGTCACATGACGCAATGGCGCGAGGTCCGCTCAGGGTCATTCGCGTTTTGAGCCGGGCAGTGCTCGCTACCAATCGATGTCCGCTTCGGTCCCGATAGCGCCCGCATTTGTGCAGAAGCAGCAAATGACGCGATGGGCCAACAGGCGACATTTGAAATGAAAGAGGCCGCCAACTGAGACGGCCTTAGCGCAGTCTCGGCTTGCGGCCATTTATGGAATTTGAGCCTGACTTGCGGAAATACTTGAGCACAAACTTGCCATCTCGGTTTTGTAGAGGCCACCGCAGCCAAGACAAACCAGTGGATCGTCATGGGTGGGGAGCGCCTCGACGCGGACAACTAGGTACTCCGCATCGCAAGTGGGACAGCGGAATTTGGTCACCTCCGACATGGCGCGACCATATATCCCCGGCGACCAAAGGAACCAGCACCATTCTTGATTATTCTTTATGCAGTTTCGGCCAGAGGATAGGAGTGCGCCAGCTGCAAACAGGCTGCGCAAATAGCAACCGCCTTGCTTGCTGATACTGCCAAGCTTGTCCTTGCCCCCGCTCGAGCCAGGCCGATTGTCGAAATTGACTGCATAGGCTGCTCCTCCGAATCGTGGGAGCCTCAAACGGCGCCCACTCCTTGGCACTCTCGTGCCCCTGGAGGAGCCGTCCACAGCATCAAAAGCTGACATTCACTTAATATTTGTGGAGCTAGGCCCGGAGGCAAATTTCAAGCGTGATCCCATGGCGGCTCGCCGCCGAAGCGATCGACCAGAAAATCCACAAAGCTCCGCACCTTAACCGAGAGATGCCGGCCGGGCGGATAGAGCGCATGCAGTCCCTGCTCCGGCGGCGGAAAGTCAGGCAACAAGCGCACCAACCGGCCGGCGCGCAAGTCCTCACCGATAATGAATGTTGGAAGCAGGATGACACCGCCGCCGGCAATCGCAGTCGTGCGCAACACATCGGCGTTGTTCGCGAGGTAGCGGCCCGACACCGGAACAACGATTTCCTTACCGTTCGGAGCGAGCAGACGCCATTCGCCGCGGCTTTCGAAATAGGTGTACTCAAGACAATCGTGCCTTGCTAGGTCGTCGGGTGTCTTCGGCGCGCCACGCCGCACGAGATAGTCGGGCGCGGCGCAAACCGCGAGCCGGACCGGCGCGATGCGTCGCGCAATCAGACTGGAGTCGCGCAGCCGTCCGATGCGCACGCCCACATCGAACTCGCCCTCGAGCAGATCGACCACGCGGTCGTTCACCAGCATCTCCACGGAAATGTCGGGAAAGCGTTGAAGGAAGTCAGTAATGGCCGGCGCCAAATGAAGCAAACCGAACGAGACGGGCGCGTTGATACGCAGCCTGCCTCGCGGCGCCATATGCAACGCGCCGGCTGCATTCCTAGCTTCCTCAACCGCCTCAAGGATTCGCGCGGCGCGCTCATAAAACGCCGTCCCGACCTCGGTCAGACTGAGGCGCCGTGTCGTGCGGTTGAGCAACCGCGCGCCAAGCCAGTCCTCCAGCTCTTGGATCTGCTTGGTGACCAAGGCCTGTGACACCTGCATGTCCCGCGCCGCCGCGGAAAAACTGCCGGCCCCGACCACCTTTGTGAAAGCCGCCATGCTCGCCATCCGATCCATGCGTGCCTCCGGCGATTTATCATGCTCCGTAAACAATCATATGCCGAATGCCGATCTAGTGGCAGCGCCCTGCCGACAACACCTCCGCGTCCATGACAAGCGATCGATGAGCGGCCGCATCGCCGCTCCCGAAGACGAGGAGATGATCGATGACCAAACGAGTGAATACCCTTGTCGTGGGTGGCGGACAGGCCGGACTTTCGGTCAGCCACGATCTGACCAGGCATGCCATCGAACATGCCGTGCTGGAGCAGGCCGACCGGCCGGGCGATGCCTGGCGCAGCCATCGGTGGGATTCCTTCACGCTGAATACGCCGCGCTGGCAGTCGCGGGTTCCCGGTGTACGCTATGGCGAAGACGATCCACACGGTTTCATGCCGAAGCAGGAGGTTGTGGCGCATCTCGAACAGCTGGCAAGCCGCCTGCCGGTGCGAACCGGCGCGCGAGTCACGGGCATCCTGCGCGACAAGCGAGCTGACTATGACGTCACGATTCATGGCGGCGAGACGATCAAGGCACGCAACGTCGTCGTGGCGACGGGGCTCTATCAGAAGCCGAAGATTCCCCAACACGCTCATAAGCTTCCAACCGAGATCAACCAACTTCACTCCGACACATATCGCAATCCGCAACAACTTCTGCCCGGCGCCGTGCTGGTCGTCGGCAGCGCGCAGTCCGGCGCGCAAATCGCTGAAGAACTCTATGAGTCTGGGCGAAAGGTCTATCTCGCGACCGGCCGCGCTGGGCGAACGCCGCGGCGCTACCGCGGCAAGGATGCGAACTGGTGGTTCGCCAGGATGGGCCAGTACGACCGCAATGTGAGTGACTTGCCGTCACCGAAGGCGAAGTTTGCAGGCAAGCCGCATATCTCCGGTACCAGAGGCGGCCATACCATCAACCTGCATCAGTTCGCGCGCGACGGCGTCACCTTGCTCGGCCGCCTTGCACGAATCGAAGGCGGCATTGTGAAGCTCGCCAGCGACCTGCATGACAATCTTGCTGCGGCGGACCGGGCTGAAGCCGAGTTCGCCAAGGCGGTGGATGCCTATGTAGCCGCGAACAGTATGGCAGTCCCGGAAGAGTCGCTGCCAGTTCTGTGCGACGGATTCGATCAGAAAATCCTGACCGAGCTCGATTTGAGCGCGGCTCGCATCACCAATGTGATCTGGGCGACCGGCTATTTATTCGACTTCTCGATGATTAGGCTTCCGGTCACGGACAGCGATGGCTTTCCGATCCAGACACGCGGGGTCACTGCGTTTCCCGGATTGTTCTTTGTCGGCTTGCCATGGCTACACACGGCGAAGTCCGGCCTGATCTACGGTCTCAGTGAGGACGCGCGCTACGTCGCCGACCGCATCGCGGAGCGCCGCGATGCTATTGACGACGGCGTCCCAACCGAGATCGTGCCGCAAAACGCTTCGCACGCGCCCAAGTAATCACGTGCGACCAAGACGTGGGCGGACCGCGTCATGACCTTGATTTATTCGTCCGCGCTCTCACTGACGCTCGATAGCTTTGCGGGCCATGCCGCCCGGATCCATCCGGCAACGCCAGACAACCAGTCACATCAGTCTGAGTCCGCGATCGCGCCTATTGATGCGACGCCGCGGCAGCGATGACGGCGCAACAATGGAGACCAACATGCACAGAACTTTCAAGTTACTCGCACCGACTGTGATCATCGGCCTTTCTCTAACGGTGGGACAGGCGGCCGAGGCGCCGCTGCCGCCGCGTTTGACCTTTGTCGCGACCCCCGCCAGCCAGCTGCATCTGGGAATGACAGCGGATGATGTGATCCGCGTCATAGGCAAGTCCGCGAGGGAGACGGATTTCGCCATTGGCACGGCCCAGATTCGCAAGTTCGAACTTGTGGACGCTATTCGCGGCCAGGTCATTCTCAGGGACGGAAAAGTGACGCGCGTCACGCTCGACGTATTTCGGATGGATAAGGACGCTCTCTCTTCTTCGCTCCGTAAGGCCTGGCCGGGATTGGCAGATAGCGCGGTGCGACGCGTTCTTGGAGAACCGACTGACGTGCTTCATCACACCTTCTTCGGCATCGACGTCGACCAGTGGGTGTTCGCGCGCGCCGGCGAAGCCGACGTCAGCGTGTTCTTGAGGGATGGCCGCGTCGTTGCCAGGATGGTCGGACGGGATGTTCCGCAAGACCTCTTCCGCGTCGACTTGCCGTCACAGACCGGGTCCGTGAGCGAGGGCCCGCTGCTTTCGCCACGCGTGGGTATGATGGCAAGCGAAATCGCCAAGCTTTGCGGTCCGGTCAAATTCCGCGTCGAGTACGTCGTCAATGGCCAAGGCGCCTCGCGCGTCGTTTTCGAGTCGCGCGGCAAGGAAACATTTGTCGGCGTCATCTTTGTCGACGACATCGCAATAGAGCTCGAGAATCTCGGGCGGTTGCCTGACGATCCGATCTTCCAAGGCCAATGATGCAGGCGACAACGGAAGGAACTAAATCATGTCTAAACGAGGCTTACCGAGGCTCTTGCGGCCCGATGTCCGCTTCGGGTCATTCGCGACTGAGCCGGGAGTGCTCGCTACCAATCGATGTCCGTTTCGGTCCCGATAGCGAGCGCTTTTGAGCAGACGCAGCAAATGACGCGAGGGGCCACAAGCGGCTGTGAGCAGTCGCAGGCGAGGCAGTCCTCAGCTCGTTGACGAATGCGTTGTGGAGCTTTGGGACGGCCCTGTTCGAATAGTTAGGTTTGAACCGGAAGAGCCGGAAGAGTAAGGCCGAGAGCCATGCGATCCCAAAAGATCACCCTCGGCGAAATGCGCGACATGGGCGTCCGAACATGGCGGTTGCGGCTCGTCGGTCCCGCCGGCCAGTGCAATACGGCGTCAGGTTCGTTGCATCGAAAAGGGCGCGAAGAGAAGGACGGGAACGGGACTACTTCATGTCGATGCGCACCCACCCCCAATTGGCGTACACCTCCACGCCAATTTTCGGACCGCGAAGCACCAGCACGACGCCGTTCTCATTTCGCAATCTCACCCAGCCAGCTCCAGCCCCGAGGGCAGCGCCAACGCCCAATCCAGTGTAGCTCCCCGCGAGATCGCTTGGAGTGCGAAGGTTGAAGGCACGACCTCCAAATTCGCTCGCCGAAACGCCGAGTGTGGTACCAACGGTCGCGCCAGACGCTTCAAAGGGATACTGTTTACTGTGAAATGTCAGAACGCCTCGGCCAACTCCAGCAGCGGTGATGAGCCCTCCTTTGCCGAAGATTACCCGCAGCGTACCGGTATCTGCTTGCGACGGAGCAGCGGCTGCGCTCCAAAGGACTAGGGTCACTATGGTGCAAAGGAACGAGGTACGAACGTAGGTCGTCATGCGGCATCCGCCCAACGCCAGCGCATTCGAAATCCCATTTCATGCCTATCAACCTTTACCATCTTTGATTTGGATCAATGCTCGTTCCTGTCGCTCTGATTCTGATTCGTCCTTTCTTCTCGGCCGTTGCCTGAGGCGAGCGTTGCGGGCCGCAAACGTGATCGTCCACCAATGAGAAACGGGGAGCCGGTCGCGCGCCCTGGACCTTAGCTACCGCCTGCGGCAAGCGCGGCGCCGACGTTCGCCCAAATTTCAACTGGAATGTCGAAGGATCGATCGGCGGCGGCATCGACAGCACTAGCATGATGGGTTGGGCGCTGATCAAGGTTAGACGCCTCAGCTCTTTTTCTTCTCCTCCAGAGGTGGGGCCTTTGGCGTTATGTCCATTGGCGCGGGGCGTAATAAGGAGAGCGCGACCTTACGTATGTCGAAGGCATTCATGAGCAGTGTCGCCGCGACCAGCAGCGCAGCGCTGAAGATCGCAATGCCAAGACAGATACGCGCTGGGACTGAATACGAGTCGAAATGGGGTCGTTCGATCATGCCCCTGCCCTCTTGGCAAAACTCAAATGAACGCATGCGCGAAGAGATAGGACGAAGTGTCCCAAATTGCGAATTCGTGTTGCGTCCAGGCCGTGGACTGAGGAACCTATTGAACCGACTAGGCTCTTCCGGGCGGCCTGCCGCATGGGCCTTGAGGAGCTGGTGGTCTCGATGCATCCGATCGACCGTATCAAGCCGGCCGATCGAAGCATTGGGTGAAGGTCAAGAACCAGCAACACCCGGCGATGTATCGGGTGACGGATGCGCTGGCCGTAAGCTACGGTCGGCAACCGATGTCCAGCGACGGGTGGTTTCTGCTTGCGCTAACAGGCGAAATCCGCGCCAACGGAAGGGATCAATGAAAATGGCAACGTTCATCCCGCCGCCATTCGGGCTTGGATTGCGTGGTCGTGGATGTCGGAGAGTTGCATACGCTCCAGATAGGAAGTGGTCGCGTGGAAACAAGCCGGTTCGAGTAGTGCATTCGCCCCGGACCTGATCCGGGATAGATGCCGCGCCGCCATTGCCACGGGTCACTCTCGGTCGGATTGCGTGCGCGCGAGCCGATGCTCGCGACCTGGACATCGCCGTAGTAGATCAGCCAGTTTTCCTGTCGGGCGCTGCGATCGCAGCGGCGGGTCAGATGAGGCACAGCCCTGTTCAAGCGCGGGGCGCTGCCGGTTGTCAGATTGTCAATGGATTGGGGATTGGTTCGCCGCCGGACCACTGGGCGTCATGAGTGTGGATAGGTCTGCTTTAGCAGACGACAGCTGACATCACAACGGCTTAAGCGCTGTATCGGCTTAGGGCCAGAAGGCAATCTTGCAAACGATGGATTATCCAACTTGTTTCATGCCGCCTTTAGTACCTGACCGCGCCGGATCAAGCGGAGCGCGCCGGTCTGGATCAACAGTGTGCCGGCGATGGCTGCAAGGAACGCGGGCAGGATGCCGGCGGTCGTCAGCAGAAGACCGAGGACGAAGAAGAACGTAGCGAACCCGTAGAGAGCCAGCACCATGCCCCGCAGCACCTGGGTAGCCATTGTGGCCCCACTGATGCGGTGCGCGAAGATCGCCAGGACGGTGCCGAACACCGGAAAGCTCGCCAGCACGCCGGCCGTTTTCGCCCCCACGAAGGCGGCGGCCGCAGTCAAAGTGAGGACGATGGTCGTTGCGATCAGCATGCGCGCAGGCAAATCCCACCAAGGCGTGGGGACGGTGTTGCGGATTGCCGAGCGATGCGGAATGAGGCGCGCCGCTGCGGTGAGCGTGACCAGGGCGACCGAAAAAAATCCCTAGTGTGCCAGCGGCAATAGCTGGAGCTGTAGCCCGACAACCGCATAGGCTGCGGCTCCGCACACCAAGGCGGCTACCCAACCTCGCCGGGCAAGCAGGGCGTAGCCAAGACTGAAGCACGCCTGCGCCGCCGTGCCGACCAGCGAACCGTTGGTGGCAGTCGCGGCGAAGTCCGTGCCGTACTGAACGGCGAGAAAGGCCGCGACCGGTCCGGACGTCAGCGGTAGACCGACAAGCCAGCCTCCGATGGCGTCGCCCCAACGACGTCCGGCCAAGGACGCGGTCAGGATGAGCAGGGGCGTCAGGATCAGCTTGAAGATGATGAGGCTCATTCGTGCGGCACTGCTTCCTCGGCCTTGCGCCGGGTGGCCACCGCCAGAGCGAGACCGACCAGGATCAGTACGACACCGGCGCCGAACAGCAGCCCAAGCGCGTCTCCGAACATCGCTGCTGCGGCGGCGATGCCGAATACCGGCTGGAGATATTGCACGCTCGCCGCCACGGGGGTGGAAACCGTTTTCAATATGTAGAGCCACAGAAACAGGCCCGCGACACTGACGGCCACTCCGAGGTAGACGGCCGCACCAACGACCCCAGCCGTGAGGTGGACGTCGGTATGAGACATCTCCCAGGCACACCATGGCAGGAGCGCGAGAAAGCCGAAGAGCGTGCTCCAAGCCGCGATCGTGGCGGTGTCGTATTCGCGCGTGAGTTCGACGCTCCAGACGTAGTAAAAGGCGATCGCGACCGCCGAGAGCAGCATCCAGAAGGCGCCCACCAAATCCGATGAGACCACCGAGCCGGTCGCCTGATCGCGTCCGAGCGCGATCAGACCGATCCCGGCGAACGCGGCCAAGAGACCAAGCTGCTGGCGACTAGTGACCCGCTGTCCCAAACGAAGCGCTGCGAACACTACGACGAAGATAGGAATCGTCGCCGAGATGATCGTGCCGACAGAGGCAGTCGTGCCCTGGATGCCGAAAGCCTGGGCGACCTGGCCTACGCCGATTCCCAAGACGCCGAGAGCGGCCGCGCGAGGCAGCGCCCTCAAGGCGAGCGCGGGCTTGCCTATCGTGCACAGGAACAGCAACACGACCGCGACGGCGAACCGCATGGCGGTCAGCGTCAACGGGGGAGCCGACTGGAGCCCGTACTTGGTGACCGGGATCGAGAGGCCCCACATCACCGCGAGCAGGAGCATCCAGCCGATCCCGCGCAAGGAAAGGCCGCTCGACGAGAGCGGCGCGGATCGTTCGAGCCGAAGTGCCTGCGAATTCATGCGGGCCAAACTAGCCGAGAGTCCGCTATTTAAGATTTCTTTTTTGGGGTGATTTTGGGGCCCCAAATGCCTACAAATGACCGCATGAAGAAATCCAAAGCGGCAAAAACGCCAAGTTACTTTCGAAAAGAAAAGACCCTCGCGAGCGAAACTTTCGCGCTGGACGAAATCGACAAGCGAATCCTGCGGACTTTGCAGCAGGATGCACTGATCGCAAACCAAGTCTTGGCGGACCAAGTCGGCTTGTCGCCTCCGGCCTGCTTAAAGCGCGTTCGCCGCTTGAGGAGCGCGGGCGTCATCGCGCGCACGATATCCCTCCTGTCGGCCGAGGCGCTTGGCTATCCATTGCTGACCGTCGTACGCTTGAAGCTCGACGGGCCGACTGAGGCAATGATGCACACATTCGAGGCGCGCATGATGGCGTCTCCCCGCGTGATGCAGTGCATGCTGATCGCGGGCGACACCGATTACATCCTGCTGGTCCGTAGCCGCGACGTTGCGCACTACCAGGAGTTTGCGCGGCGGATGTTGAAAGTCGCCCCCGGCGTCCGCGCCTACACCAGCGAGATTGTTCTGGCTGTGACTAAGTCCACGACAGAGCTTCCTGTTGATTCCTGATCGATCAGGGTTACTGAGTCCGCTTCGGGGTCATTTTCGACCGACGCTGCCAGTTTCGCGTGCCGTTCGATGTCTGCTTGTCCCCGCAAGCGACCTAATTACTGCGCGGCAGTGAAATGGCGCGATGGGGGCCACTAGGCGACATCGCTGGCCGCTCGCTCCACTATACAGTTGTCAGGGCGAGCGTTGGGCGGAATTAACCCTGCACCAGCCCGGCGGCCTTCAAGGCCGCCGCGATGATCGGGCCGGGTGCAACGCGCGGTGGCGTGCCGGGCGGCGCTGTGGGAACCTCCGGAACAGGGAGACCTGCGGCCTTGAAGGCCGCCGCGATCACGGCGTTGGGGTCGAGCGGGTATCGCGTCCGCCGCTCTTCACCCTCGGCAAACGAGGCTTCGGCCGAACCGTGCGCGCCCTCGGCGGCCGCTCCAGCGATGACTAAAGCACGGCGATCAGTTGGAGTCACAATAGTTGCTAACACCAGCGCCGCGACGCGCGGCATTTCAAGCAGAGATTCGTGCAGGCAAAAGAAGCGTGCGATGTGATGTGTGGAGGAGATTCCCACATCGAGAAAAAATGCGCCGGCAGAGCCGCAACTCTCTTTCGTCGTCGTCGCGAGCGGTACGCCATGCGCCATGCCGCTGATGGAAAACGCCTCGATCAATGCCTCACCGTTTGCGTCGCTCCATACGCGGTGCGGGTAGCCCTCGATGATTTCATGACGTGAGGGACTCTCCGAAAGCCCTTGCACGTTGGCCCATTGCCGAATGATGTCTTCACCATTGGAGGGTCTTACGATCGGATCGTTGGTGCCATGCCAGACTGAGATTTTCGGCCACGGCCCGCGATGTCTGGATGCGGTCCGAACGCGATCGCCAAGCGCCCGCGCAGCATGTCCCTGCTCCGTGAACATGGCCTCAAATGCTTGTTGAACGTTGCTGGCGCACCCATGGGGCAGTCCGGCAATGATGGCGCCGCCGGCAAAAACCTCCGGGTATGTTGCGAGCATAACCGAAGCCATGGCGCCGCCGGCCGAGAGGCCGGTCACAAAAACTCTGCGGCGATCGGCGGCAAATGTCGCGATGGCGTGCTCGACCATCTCCCTGATCGAAAGCGCCTCGCCATGGCCGCGTGCGGTATCGCCCGGCAAAAACCACGAGAAGCAACTTTTCGGATTGTTGATGGCCTGCTGCTGCGGATAGACGACCGCGAAGCCGAGGCTGTCGGCGAGCGACGACCAGCCTGTACCGTTGTCATACTCGGCGGCGGTCTGGGTGCAGCCATGGAGCGCGATCACCAATGGCGCCTTAGGTGGCAGGTCTTTGGGCGCGTAGGCGAACATACGAAGGTTGCCTGGATTTGCACCAAACCCGGTGAGTTCGCGCAGCCGGGTCGGGCGTTCGGGCGCACCGGCAGCGCGCGCCGCCTTCTTTCGGGCAGCTGAAAGAAGGCTTTCGAATTCGCTTCGGAACGCCTGAAGAGAGCAAAGAACCTCGCGGACATCGCGCATCGGCCGCACCCCTATATTGCATCGCAAATATTGTTGTGCAATGCAACATGGTAGGGCTAGTGATTGGAGTCAAGAACCGAGCAGGTAATTTGGGAAGTCGGCTCCGGGTCATTCGCGATTGAGCCGGGCAGTGCTCGCTACCAATCGATGTCCGCTTCGGTCCCGATAGCGCCCGCATTTGTACAAAAGCAGCAAATGGCGCGATGGCCATAAGCGGACGTGCACTTGCATTAGGTAGTCAGGTTGAGAGTTGTCGTTGATCTTCCGCTACCCTTCACAATTAGAAGCAAATTTCCTATTTGGGCCTGCTTTCGAAGGGTACTGTGAACGCAACGAAATCATCTTGAATTGCCTCTGGTGGTGGGAGCGCGCCACCAACCTGCAGATCGCGCCAACGCAGCGGACCGTCTGCACCATAGAGGTTGAGAACGATACGTCCTTTCGATCGCTCGACCCGGACCTCCATGAAACTCTGAAAGAACGGGGCGCGGTTGAAGTCGAAGAGCCCGGACAAAGTCTCGACTCTGACCGGCCATCCCTTGAGCCACTTGATCCATTGCCAGAACGGCTGCTTCCATAGCGGCGTTTCTCCATCTAGCTTGGCCCGGAGTCGATCGGTTCGAGGATAAAACGCCCAATCGGCAACGGGCGGCCGATCAGGGAAATCGAGTGCGGTGCCGATGCTAAGGTAAGCCCCGCCACCTCCATTTACGAAATGATGCATTACGCGGCTGGGGTCGTCGCCGATCCTCTCTCGGTAGTACTCAAAATCGTGCGTATCGCCGGCCATGGCTATCCCTACCTTATGCTTGGCAAGGAGCCGATAAAGCGCGGCGAGTCTTTCTGCTGATTCAGCAACACTATGGCCTTCTGCTATTCGCGGAAGATCGTGTCCACCGGCGATGCGCGGATGGCCCACAATGGCCATGATAAACTTTCCCTGGCCTCGCTCGAGCGCTCGTTCGAGCCAAGCCCATTGACGCTCGTCCACCGAGCGCAAGATTCCGGTGTCGATGGCCAACAGAGCAAATCCATCGGTCTGCAATTCAAAAAACGGAGCTCGCTGAGCGCCAACCTTCAGGTGATAGAGATCCCTCAAGCGCGCGGCCTCTGCAATCAACCGATCAATCCTGTTCGGGTTTGTAGTGGTCAGCCCGAGGTCGGCATGGACGCGCGCCTCCAGTGCCGCGCGCGCTGCCTTCGGTTCAAGGAAGTTAGCGTTGAATCCCTCAAGGGCATCAAACCAGTCATGATTGCCAGGGATTGCGTAGATCGGTTTACTGAAACCGTGAAACGGCAGATAGAAGTTCGCTTCATAGTCGTGCATGGATCCCGCCGGGTAGATTACGTCGGAAGACACGACCAAGAATTTTACATCATCATTCGATCCAAGCCTGAGATAATTGGATACCAGCGAGTATTGCGAAGGGTCGCCCTCGCCCGGATCCCCGATAACAAAGAAGCTGAAATCCCCGGCACCATCTACCCCGCCCGGTTGGATGCGAAACAATTCGTCGCCACCTCCGTAGCCGGTTTTCACCGCATCAACCATGCTGGCGCGCCAGGGATCGACGCGAACTTCAGTTAGCTTCTGGTAGACGGCGCTCGCCCAGCTTTCTGAGTTGAAGTACCAGCTGAAACCCCACACTGGATTGAACGCCACGAAGAAGGCCGTCAATGGCAATCCGAGATAAAGAACGAGAACGAGGGCCGACAACAGCGACGTTCGTGCTTTACGCAATCGCAACGTAAAGCTGAAGCGTTGCGAGAGCCAATTGGTCAGGAACCATTGGGCGATCGGGTTCAGTGGCCTCGCATTGGAATTTGTCCCCAAGCTGATTGACCAGGCCAGCCGTTCCAATGGTCTCGTGAGTCGCCTCAACAGCAGCCGGAACGGAAGCACCACCACCGCCGCAACTCCCACGGTCATAAGGATGTCGCCTATCGTGGCGACAACCGGGGAGATGATGCCAAGCACGGTGTCTGACGTTGGCATACGACCTGCGTGGATGGCGAAGAAGACGCCGATCAGGGTCAACATCCAGAGCAGGGTGGTCGAGCGCACCGCCGGTGCCGTATTGTCGATTTCTTGCTGGAGACGCGCGAAGGTTTCATCTGCAGGAAGCCCGAGCGCGGCGTCGGGGTGCATCTTCGGATCGCTGGAGGCGGCAGCGACAGACGCCGTCTCGAATGGTGCCATCACCAATCGCCAACCCGTAGCAAGAATGAAGATAGCAACGATGATGCCTATTGCACGTTCAGTCCCAACGACACGGCTTAGGTACCACAGCAAAGCGGCACTCCCGAAGTCGATCAACCCGTTCAAGATGGTCGGCGCCCACCCCAGAGAAGCACCGCGACCAACCGGTAGGATCTTGGCAATACCGTCGAACACCAGGATGGCAATCAGGAGAATTAACAGGCCGTCAAGGACGAGCGCGGAACTGAGTAGCAGCAGATTCCCGGCCACCAACGCCAGCGCACTGGGTATGTACGCGCTCATGTCGGTTCTCCGCGGCGACATGAATGCCGAGTAAGCTTCGATCACACTCAGCGCTATCACGGGAATGCCTAGCAAAACGAGTGACCATTGCCCGACCGCTATCGGTGCAGTCAGAGCGAACAACCCAATGGCTATCAGCGCGATGCCCGCCGCACGCAATATCAAAGGTCGCGAACCCAGCCGCACAGCCATCTCCTCCCGTTACCCATCGATGGACTAGGTCCTGCCGCGTCGAGTACAGCCGATATGTGCACGGTCGCTAGGTCTGCCACGAGTCAAAATCCGAAGAACTCGCCTTGAGTACAATTGGGTTTGCTTCGCTCCCCAAAGGCGGATTATTCACCTCTGTCGAGGTGCAGCCTACGCTGTCGGCGATATTGTTTCGCACGTGGTTGCTGGCGGTGCTGGGGACCGCGATCATTGAAGCAATTAAGAACAGAGCGGCTGCCTGAGTTTCAGCACAGCAACCTGTAGCAGATGACGCCAGAAAACAACACAGCAGAGAGCCAATTCGGTCACCGCATCTGCACAGGCCACCAACGACCTAATATCCGTTCAAGGTCATTCGCGACTGAGCCGGGCAGTGCTCGCTACCAATCGATGTCCGCTTCGGCCCCGATAGCGACCGCTATTGAGCACGCAGCAAATGACGCGAAGGGCCATCTGCGGACTCATGCAGTGCAGCAAAAAACGCTGCTCAAACGCATCGAGGCGATCTGTACGAATGCCTGCCGGTCCCGCGCATTGGCATGCCCTTCCCATGCCTCGCAGAACGCGCTTGCCGCTGAACCGACGGAATTCGGTGCCGCGCTAATAGTCTAACTATCGTTCTGAACGATCACCGCTGGACTGGTCTGGTGATCTCGCGCAGTGGCTGCACGCCAGTCGATATGCCGTACGAGCCCCAGGATTGTTCGGGTAACAGGGGTTGCTATGCCACGCTCGTCTGCATGGCGGACCACCGTGCCGCATATCGCCTCGATCTCGGTGGGTCTACCTGCAATGACATCTTGAAGCATGGAAGGCTTATGATGGATGTGGTGTGCGAGCGCATCGGCTAACATCTCTTCCACATGCTGCTGCTCAACGGCAAAGCCGCAGGCGATCGCCGTACTACAAACCTCCGAGACAATCTGAAAAGCCAACGCCCGCGTTTCCGTGTGCGCGCCGATTTGACCCACCCCTGATCCGGTGATTGCGCAAAGGCCGTTCAAAGCGGCGTTGAACGCGACCTTCTCCCAGATCGCCGTTTCGGCATGTGGATCGATTGCCGCATTGAGCCCGCTCCGCGCGAAGAGAGCGGGAAGGAGGTCCAGCGTCGACGACGCAGGTTCGCCTGCCGCCGCAAGCCGAGCAACGCCGCGACCGTGAGATTCGACGCTGCCCGGCCCCCTAATATCGGCGGGGTAAGTTGTGATGCCGATCAGCACATTTCGAGGATCGGCGAACTCGGTGAGAACAAGCTTGTTATCGAGCCCGTTTTGCAGGCTCAAGAGCGCCGTGTTTGGGCCGATCGAGCTACGTATGGCGGTTAGTGCCTGCTTCGTGTGCATCGCCTTCGTGAAGACGATGACAAGGTCGTAGATGGCATTCACCTCGGAGGGAAACAGCACCGGGACGTGAATGCGGCGCTCGCCTGCATCTGTCTTGAGGTTGAGGCCGTTCTTGCGAATCGATTCGACATGAGGGACATCGAGGTCGATTAGGGTGACATCTGCTCCGGCCTCGAAGAGACTGCCCCCGAATAAGGATCCCATTGCACCGGCTCCGAGAACGGCGACACCGAATGATTGGTTGCTCTGGTCGGACATCGTTCCTCTTTCCCGGTATTGTCCAGTTCTAGCTGGATTGGCTCGTTTGTGGCGCAGAACAGCACGCTTCACCTGTCCCGCGGTCCGTCGTCCGATCTCATCGGTCCTTAATGGATAATGGTTGCCCAGAGTGCCCGCCGGAGCCTCAGTAAATGACGGCATATCTCTCACACACGGTACATTTACTGTACTGAGCTTGAACGCTACCGAGCGCCTAGGTGATTTCCTCTGGGGCCTAGCTGTTGGCTTCTTCGCCAAACATTGCCTTCGCCCGACTTCTTGCCAGCGATCCGTAACCAGAATGTCGCAGTTGGGTCATTCGCGACTGAGCCGGGCAGTGCTCGCTACCAATCGATGTCCGCTTCGGTCCCAATAGCGCCCGCATTTGTGCAGAAGCTGCAAATGACGCGAGGGGCCAGACTAGGACATCGCGACTCAGCCCACACAAGCTGACATATGGCCGGTTCTGACGTAGGCGACGGAAATTCGCTAGGTGCAAATCGAAGTTGCCACGGCCGTGCCGACATTAACCATATGGGGGATCGCGCATTAAGGACCCCGATGGTTAGTGCGCCCTTAACGTTTTTGCACAAAAGGTAGACCCCAGCGCGGAGATCAATACGCAAGACGAATGACGGCGGACATTCATCCTCTAGGAGGATTGATTGAGGGCGCTTCTCATGATCGCGCTCGCGGCGACCTTGGTCGGCTGCAGCCGTCAACCACGACAGCAGGCGGGTACAGTACCGTGCACTGACGAACGCCAGTTCGCCTGTTTTCCCAGAACGGCGGCTCATCAGCCGATCGAATTCGCGTCATTCAAGTCCGATGCGCCGACAGAAACCAAGCTCAAGAGCGAAAAGCCGCCGCCTCTTCGGGGCCGTGACAGGGCTTCCCGTTTCATCACCAAGAAAACAAAACCTGCAAGCATCAGAGCAAAAACTGAGCCTACGGCAACTCGCATCCCGCTCCCGCCTCCCTCATTGAGGACGCGACTCGAGCCGAAAAGCAAAGCCGCTGCGGATTTGGGCACGATAGGGCAATCCACTGTGGTTCTCTCTCCGAATTCTAAAAGCAGAACCCTACAGGAGCAGGTGGCGGCTGCGACCGAGGTCGCGGAGCGAATGACGGTTGCGGATTCGGCAGCTGCACATGACGATGGCGAACCCGCGGACCTTTTGGTTGCCGTTGTAATGGCTCGTCCGGAGATCAAGTCGGTAACCGATCTTGCGGGTAAAAATGTTGCGATGGATGAAAGGTATTCTGCATCCAGCGTTGATGTTTGGGTCGGGTTTGTTGTGGCAGGAAGGGTCTCAATCAAAGTGAGTGCAGGACACACCGCGGCGATCGATCGGCTTAGCAATGGCGAGGTGACGGCTGCTGTGCTGGCCCTCGTGTCTGCGGACGCAGCGGACGGGTTTCCTGAAATCGCTGGCTTCAAGATTTATCGCGTCCCGCTTTGGCCATATACTTTGAAGGCTCGGCCCTAACCGATGAGCGAAACGATCTTCAAAATCTGAGCCTCCGTTGCGATAACGCCCAAAATCCCAAAATCCGAGCTAGGGGCTTGTGACAGTTTTCATCGCACGAACTGGCGACTCGCCATGAGGCATCAGGAGGTGAGGAGCCGCCGCTCTATTGCGTCGTCTGTCCAAGATCTCCGGATAGTTGCACGCTGAATCGCTCAATCCGAAGAGAAAGGAACGGCATTTGGGCCGGCGCAAACCGAAGAGGGATCAATGACCCTCTTCGTCGGCATCAACACCAAGCGGCGGCGGCACCATTGCGCGCTCGTGGATTGACTCAACAACACTCAATGTTGATTGCCGGTGTTAGGTCGGCAATAGACCTCAGACATGGAGGTATGTGATACAGTGCGAACTCGCTCGGTTGACGCGACACAAACCGAGGAGGCCCTGAAATGAAGATGATTCTAGTGGCGACCTTGTTGGTGGGCGCGCCGATTGGCTTTGCATATGCCCAAGGCATGGGAGGAGGCTCCGACAGCATCGATCCGGGAGCCGGGGCCGGTGGCCCACCTAGGGTCAAAATTATCACGCAACAGAGGCTTTCGATCCAGCAGAGCCCTCCAAGTTCTGTTCCGAATAGCTGGTGGAGTAACGACGCCGCGCGGCGTCAGGCGCCTCAGAGTTGGTGGAATAGTAACGGTTACCAGCCGCCTAGGAGCGCGTGGGACGACCGGTAGGCCACTGGCGGCAGCGGGAGGGGCGGAGAGCGGCACGCACGTGCGCCTACTGAGATCGGCTGATTAGGGAGTTTAGTAACAAATCGGAGGCTCATGGCGCATGCTCGCCATCAATTGGTCGATTAGGCCGGTTGCGCAGCGCTTCCAAGGCAAGGCGAGCGTGGTGCGCTGCCTTGAGATCGCCGGTCTTTTCGATGTCCTCTAGTGCCCACACCAAGTACTGCATAGCGGAGACAGCGTAAGGATTCGCGCGAGTAGTCATTGCGGCATCCTGCCATGTTCGCCGAAGCATGCGTGAAATGCGTGAGTGATAGTGACTTAAGCCCAATCAGCCCGGGTACTAACGCTTTCCTCTGGCGAGACTGCCTCGACTTTCTTCCGGCTAACACCAACCTTTCTGACGGCCTTCTTCACTGCTGCACCGGATCTGCCGGTCTTCTTGGCCTCATAACGAACCTCGTAGCCTTGGCCGCCGGCCACCCTCGCGCGATCTTGCTTGCGGCCCCGACTTGTTTGTTTCCTCGCCTTTGCCATGATGGCTCTCCTTTCGACCTAGCCCAACGCCTGGGCGAAATCAGCGGTTCCGCGTCACGGAGTTGCGTATGCGTACCTTGCCCTCGATCATTCCGGCCGATCGGCTCGATCGTGACATGTACCTGGTGCTGGAGGATTTCAGCAGCGGCCCGGCCTGGCGCGAGACCGACGAGGACAAAACTGATTACCGGACCCTGATCAGCGACTTCCTCACTGGTCAGTACGACCATCCCCTACGCGTGGTGGCTTTCAATCCGCTGGAGGGCTGGTCGCGCGATGCCTCCGAGGACGTGGCGCAAGAACTGGAACAGAGGGTCGTTGAAGGCCACGCGGTTACGGAGCCCGTGCGGGAGTTCATCGAGCGCTTCACTGGCCGGCCAATTGGCGTGCAACTGTTGTTGCCGCTGCAAGAGTTCTGAGACTCGCTTTTGGGCTGGCGATGCATAGATGCTCGCCATGAAGCACATTGAGTTCTACGTACTCGTGACCAAGAAGTCCCGGCCGGACCTGACTGGCTCCACGAGATCAAATACGACGGCTATCGCGTGCGCTTAGAGCGTGATGGCGACCGGGTGCGGCTGCTTTCGAAGGGCGGCGATGACTGGGCCAATCGGTATCCATGGATCGTCGAGACGGCGAGGAAGATCCGGCAGTCTCGGTTTATCCTGGACGGCGAAGCCGTCATGCTGGGTGTAGACGGGATCTCGGATTTCAACGCCCTGCATTCTCGCAAGGTTGACCATGAGGTTCAACTCTACGCCTTCGACATCCTGACGCTAGGCGGCGACGATATTCGGCGGCTGCCCCTGTTTATACGGAAGCAAAACTTGGCGCGCAGCTCCTGCGCGGGCGGCCGGAGGGCATCTTCGTGGCGCCGTTCGAGCACGGTGAGATCGGGCCGGAACTGTTCAAGGCTGCCTACCGCATGGGGCTCGAGGGTTTGGTCTCTAAGCACCGCGAGCGCGCCTACAAGGTCGGCCGGTGCGATCACTGGATCAAGGTGAAGAGCCGGAGCCACCCTTCTATAGCGTGCGAAAGGAGGCCTTCGCGTGAATCGCATCCGCATCATTCGTCACGAGGCAGTGGCCGATTGCGGAGGTTTTGAAGTGCGCTTTCCGGATGGACGCTCATCTCGATTTTTCTATTGGGGCGACAACGCCACACGCGCCCCGAAAATGGTCGGTAGCCGCACCCGAGGCACACGCTAAAGCCCTCGCGCGAACCGAGCAGGATAGGCTGGACGGGCTGAAGGCGAAACGCTAGTTCAACCCCTAGGCGGCAAATCCGAGTTAGACCGATTGCCCAATCGCCGCGCGGGGCGGCCCTAGGGCATGTTGGCCAAGATCAGCCACGGTTGGCCGAGCAAGTTGGTCTCAGCTCCCCCTGAGCCCCCACGGCGACGTAGACGGCTGCGGCCTTTCACTAGGCCCGAGCGTCGAGGCCTCGCCACGGCCTGAGGGTAAGAGGAGCCTCATTTGCTAAGTCGCATTCGCAATGTGGTCTTTAAGATGCAGAAGCACGCCCCATCGCGGCGCTTCGGCGACAGCGTGCGACGAATAGTGCGCTTGGTGCGGTTGATGACGGTTGTGCAGCAAAGAACGCCAAAGAAGGGCAAATAAGCAAAGCGCTGGACATGCTCTCCGAATTGCAGATGCCTCACTGGCTGATCATCGCAGGCAGCGTCTTAGGTCTTATCGTCAGGAGCGTTCGAGCTCCCGAAAACGAAGAGAATGAAACGGACGCTGATTAGGGCACCGGCGCTGTCTCGTACCTGCTTACTTTTCCCGATATAGTGAATCGGTGGATGGGCACCTGGACGGCACCGGCGTTTCTCCAGCCTCAAGCGCCGGTGCCGCTCCTCACTGAAACTCAGATCCACTGACCTCGTGTCGCGGCCACCACGTCTGCTTTGCGCGAATGATTGCGATCGTTAGGAAAGGTGGCTGGCGGCGCGACTGCAATTCCAGGAACGTCTCTCGCAGCCGGGCGGGTTGGTCAGATGCTCGACCTGCGTACCTGCACGGTTAGGGGTTGGTCGACCGTCGAGAGATGGCCCGGCCCCGCGAGTTTTTCTTAGAAACGAGTCCGATCTGTCGTGCAAGGATCATCGCTGATCTAAGTTCCAGATTTAACCCGCGGTCGCGAAATCAAGCTTAACCTGAGGACCTCGTTGCTGTTGCGCGGCAGAACGCTGAACCGGACATTTGCCCTCGTTCGGGTTCACCCCAAGGCGAGAAAGCAAAAAAACTAGGCCGGTCGAGGTTGCCCGGCTGGGCCGAAACCTGCGTTCGAACGCGGCCCATTGCCACTTGTTCCTAGTCGCAATGACAGGCAAGAGGTACCCTCCTTAGAGGCGCGGCAAAGATACCTCTTCACACTCGCGTGAAAACTCGGAAGCTGAGTGCCGCGCAATCCTCTGCCGTGGGGAGAAACCGATGCCGTTCGCACCCATTGAAGCGTGGCACTACAACAAGGTGGATCTCGATCCGTCGCCGATTGAGCCATCCTGGATCATCGAAGGTAATCCGGAAGCTCGATCGCGCTTACTGTCGACGAGCGCATGCAACACGGCCAAGACCATGATCTGGTCGTGCACCGAAGGCAAATTCAACTGGTACTACGATCTCGACGAGACCATCGTGATCCTCGAAGGATCGATCGTGCTTGAGAGCGAGGGCGTGCCGCCGAAGCATTATGGCGTTGATGACGTCTTATTTTTTCGCAGCGGTGCGCACGCCAGATGGCACGTCGAGGACTATGTGAAAACGCTCACCTTCCTTCGCCTGAACTATCCGTTCCCGTTTGGCATCGCCATCCGAATCGTCAACAAGATCAAGTCGCTGATCGCGCGGAACCCGCCCCGCGGCTTGCCGGCGCAGTAAGACCGCACTTCCGTATTGCTCCCCGACCAAAGCTCCAGCCGAGCAGCGCCTGACATATTTTTCACATTCTAACCTACCGCGTAGCGCTAGAGTCGTGGCGCGGGTCCGAGCGCCGCTCATGTCCTAAGAGGTGCAATATGCTGGCAACATATCGAACTCTTCGGTGGCTGGGCTTTTCACGCTGGGGGGCCACGCGAAAAAATTCTGAAAATCTACTGTGTGACTTTCCAAGCGCGAGTGTTCTAGGACAATACAGCGGCGACGGGGCCGCCGGGGTGACGCTTCTCTGATCTCCCGAAGATTCCATCTGGGAGGACGATGCACTTAGGACATCATCCAATTGCCAACCGCCATTGTTGTTTTTGCAAGAGCATAGAGCCAAGCGGCCTCGGCTAGAGCCAAGGCAGACAAATATACTATCTCGGCGATCATCTTGCCCCCGAACTAGGAAGGCCCCACCAATCTCCTTCGGGCAACTATCAGCACCGGACCATCAGGGGCGGCATCGGACACAATCTGCCGCAGGAAGCGCCGCAGGCCTTCGCCAGGGCCATCGTCGAGGTTGCCGAGATTTGATCGGCGCAAGAGAGAACCTGCGGAACGGTCACATCCACCCCCGCGCGGTGCATCGTACCGCGCAACACAAGCCTCTGCGGAATGCCACCGACGCCGCACAACGCGGTGCTGGGACCGGCAGCGGCGACATGCAATCGGCGCCCCGAGCGCGATAAGCTTGTGCACCACCCGATAAGCCCTCTCCCGCCTCTTCCGCTCTTCGGTTTTCTTCTCGCGGTTCAACGCACGCATGAATCCAATGCGTGCAAACATCGTCGGGCCGCCCTTCTCGGCAACGAGCATCAGCGCTTCAATCGCTGCCAGCCATTCTAGCGAGTCATGTTCTCGCTTCGGCAACTGCGTGATGAATGTTGCTGCGTCATGCAATGTGAGAAGCTTCCTCGTCGGGTAACGGAATTGGATCATCAAATGGCCGTTGCCATCCGCGCTTGTTCATTGCCCTACATCATGCTTCCGGGCATGAAGCACCGAACAAAGGGATGGCCATCTTCGTGGTATGGCCAAACGACTGTTTGCCCGAAACGATTGGGCGCCGTAACAAGAGCCGCGTTGGGCACGTCAACCCACTCATCATCCATAAAGACTTGATAGTGGCCGTCCCGAGTTCGCCAGTCAGTGTCTCGCAAGGTGTTACCGTCGCTGAGTGCGCAGCAAGGTTTGCCCTCTTCGGATTTCAACTGCTGAAACCACCTGTGCATTTCAGGATCGGCTTGCGCATACTTTTCGTCTGGATCGCGAGCTAACGCCGAATTTGATGCCAACATCACTAGCGACAAAATGACCGTCAGGGATTTGGTTCTCAAAAAATGACTCCCATCAAAATTGAATTGGCCAAAACACTGAAAAAAGACCCGCCTCCGAGTTTGGGAAGACGGAGGGAAATGACTTAAGCATTGCCCCACGGACTGTTTGAAATACGTCCGGAGGCGGGGGCACGAGGGCTCAAATATTCAGACGGGCAACAGTTCGTAAGCCTGCCGTCCGCCTTAAGAGCAAAGATAACACAATACATGCTTCTCAGCTAGACCGTCGGGAAAAAGTGGTAACCCCTGCCGTTGCCAGTCTCTCACGGCTCGTCGTTCATGTCTCGCAACTTCAAATCTAGTTCACTGATTTGCTCAACCATCCGCTCTACAATCGCTTCGTAGTCGGACGGCGCTAGCGAATCCACGCCGCGTGCCAGTAGCTCCGCTTGTAGGATTTTCGCCATAACGGCTTTGACGTTCATTCGAAAAGACTCACGATATAAGAAAGTTTGAGCATACACCGCCTCGCGTCCCGTAGAACTATTGGACCGGAGTCACCGTGGTTACCTGTACCTGGACAGGCTCCAAGTGTGGCTCGCCGGCCGCGGGCCAGCGAAACTTCCGATCCACGCGCGGCCGAGGAAACGGCGAATCTAAGTCATGAGTCCGTTTGATGGGATTGCGGCGGGTAAGAACACGGCATTGAAGAAGAAACGACATGCCATTGAGCAAATTACTCGTCTCGCCATCGGCGAGCACACCAACCGCGCAAGGCCTCATGAACCGCATACGCCAGGGCGCGGACATTCAGCGAGTTGATGCGCGCAAGTACCGGGTCCGGATTGGGGACTACACCAGAGACCTCTGGCGTGCAGTCTTCGGAGCTATTGTTGCCGAGCCTTCGGGATGGTGAAATGAAAGGCAGCGCCTTGCGGAAGATTTGCCTCCGCCCAAATTCTTCCTCCATGGCTCTCTACGATTGAACGACAGATCGATAATCCCATTCCCATGCCGCCCGGCTTGGTTGTGAAGAATGGGTCGAAGAGCCGGTCGAGTTGCTCGGGGTTTATGCCCTTCCCCGTATCTCGCACGGATACAAGTACGCCGTCCGAGCCCTTCATAGTCGAACTGATCAAGAGCTCGCGGCGCGCTTGGCCGACCTCTTCCAGGGCATGTACGGCATTGACAATCAAATTGAGCACCACTTGTTGCATCTGGGTCCGATCGGCTTCAACGAACGGCAAGCCGTTCGCCAACTGCGTACGGATAGAGATGTGACTCCGTGCGGCTTCACCACGCGTGAGCTCAACGACTTCAGAGACAATTTGGTTGAATTTTATGCGCTCCGCCCGCAGCGGTGCCTTTGTTACGAGATTGCGTGTACGATCGACAACGCTACCTACCCGACGGCCATCTTCGGTGATCCTTTCCAATAGCCGTTGAACTTCCGTTAGATTTGGCGGCTGATGGGCAAGCCACCGCAGCGACGCTTCAGCGCTGCCGATTATTGCCGTGACGGGCTGATTGACCTCATGGGCGATCGAAGCCGAAAGTTGACCCATGGTCGCGACGCGATTCGCGTGCGCGAGCTCCATCTGAGTCTCGCGGTAGCGTCGCTCGCTTTCGTGCGCCTCGGCCTCTGCCCGCCGCCGCTCAGTCAAATCGAGAACAAAAGCGACGGCTTGATTCTCATTGTCGAGGAGAGCTGCTCCGACCAGCACGGGCACGCGGCCGCCATCCTTCCGCAAATACTCCCTTTCGTACGGCTGCACCGTGCCAGCAATCTTTATGTTCTCACTCTCCTCCGCAATTCGGTCGCGCCACTCTGGCGGTATGTAATCCGTCCAAAGCACACTACCGGACATCAACTCCTTTCGGTCGATTCCCAGCATGCGGAGATAGGTATCATTTGCCTCTGTGATGCGACCATCAAGTTCAAAGAAAACGATCCCGATGATGTTGGCTTCGACGAGGCGCCGAACCTTCGCCTCTTGCTTCTGCAGATCGCCATAAAGTCGAGAATTCTCCAGGGAGACAGCCGCCTGCGACGCGAGTAGTCTCAGCGCGGTCATACGGCCCGGTGCGAAGGCGCTGGGAGTCAGGTTGTTTTCGAGGTAAAGCGCGCCAACGAGTTCGCCCCGGTTTACCATGGGCAGGCAGAGAACGGACCGCACTCCGCTACTAACGATGTAGGGGTCTGCTGCGAACGCAGATTCGGTGGCGTCATCGAGGACGATGCTCTCTTGACAATGCAAGACATATCGGAGCACGGCCTCTGGCAAGAGGGCCTCCGTTGCAGCCACATCGCACAGATGCACAACCACCCGATCATCGGCAGTGGTGCCTTCTGCGACAATCCGTGGCGAAGCGCCACGCGCAAGAATTAGCAAACCCCGCTCGGCACAAGCCTGCTCTATGGCGATGCACATCAGGGTATCAATCAACTTCTCGAGCACCAACTCGCTAGAGACGACTTGCGAAACCTTGATCACGGTTGCGAGATCGAGATGTTCGATCGACGCTCCAATCGTTTCCGTCGGACTTGGCGCAGGCTCTTGCGCCCTCAGATCCGGATACCGTTCCTCGAGTTGTCTCACCCTCCCGCCGGCGCCCCAACGTAGGTAGCCAAAGCGAGCCTCCTGCAGATAGGTGCGCGCTATTTTTTCAAATCCGCGCTTCCCATAGAAGCGCGCCGCGAGCTCATTTGCGAGCGCCTCAATATGAACAAGGCCGTTTGCTCCGGCCGAGCTGATCGCCTCCTCGTAGAGTTGTTCAGCGTCGAGCAGATGGCTCTCGATCCGAGCGATTTCAGCGGCTACAAGTGCAACTTGGCTCTTCAAACTCTCCGGGTAGATAGCGGCCGCGTATGCCAGATGATCGCGATGGACCTTTAGCTCCTCTACGAGCGCGCCTCGCTCCTCGCTCGACACAGTCTCGGCGCCGGCAGCGCGCGCCAAGGCCGCATAGAAATGAAATTCGGATACCGCGATATGGGAGGGGACAGCCCACCACAGAAGCGGCTCGACCTTTCGCGCCGCAAGAGTGGCTCCCAAATGATCCCCCGAAAAGAACAGGCGTTGCAGCTTGCGTATCAAAAGCCAGGCGAGCTCGACCGTGCGGCCCGCATGTTGTCCCAACGGCTCCTCGAACCGACTCTCGTCGAAGTTCGATTCGACGCCCCGGAGAGCGAGGATAAGACCGTGCTGCCCTGCGACGATATTTGCCAAGAGAGCAAAATGGGCGCTGTTTAGGTAATCGAGCAGTCGTTCCGCTTCTTTCTGGGCATCCTGCAAGCGCTCCCCCGCCGCCAGCATCGCTGAGATCAGGCCGGACGCGGTATATCCGGCGCTATTGAGATCGCCGAGTTCGTTGGCGGCGTCGAAAGCTCGCCGAAGCACAGCCACCCGCTCTCGCGGATCGACGACATGCGAATACTCGCGATAGACGCGTGCACGAAATCTATGCAGCCCGCGTCTCTCCATCAGGTCGACACCGAGGCGACCAAATTCGATGCTCTCCCGAAGGCGGCCGAATCGTCCCAGCAGCTTGCCGAACCAGACATAGGCCCAACAGGATACGTCCGTGTTTCCCTGCTCAATGCTGACGCTTACCGCCTTCGCCACTATCAGACACGTCAGGTTTCCGTCTGCTGTCCAAAAGGCAGGCTCGCTAAGGGCCAGGAGGACGTCCATCTTGGCTCGCCCCAACGGATCATTCATGACGGGCAAGTCGATCAGGCTGCTAATCCCACGAGCGTCAATGAGATCCCATAGGCGCCGGTATTCTTCTTCAATCTCCTGTGTGGACGGATGAGATGACCAAACGACGCCGAGAGACCGCAGGCAATCTAGGCCGATCTCGAGACTTTCCTCTCTTCTGTCGACTGCAGCCAAAAGTCTCATGCGCTGGCACGCGATCAGAGCCCGATCCCGTCCGTCTCGCGCAAGGCCGGTGAGGAGCGACAACCTCTTCTCTGCAGCTCTGATTTCTCCGGTAAGGAACTCACACTCGGCTCGGAGTCGTTCGAGTTCGAATGCAAGGTCGTAATGCGACCGCCACCGGCTTTCGTGAAGCATTTCGGTGCCAGTAGCGAAATAGCCGATGGCCGAGGCGTGCGCGGCTGAGGCGTGCGCCCGTTTGCCTGCGATCAGATTGAGCTCAGCCAGGCGCGCGCGCTCATCCCAGGAGATGATAAGCTCCGCGCCCCGGTTCAGGTGATGGACGATATCGAAGATCGCCTCGTCTCGCTTCTCCGTCGGCGTTTGCGCAATGAGAAGCCGGCCGAGCCTGAGATGGGCCGCCGCTCGCGCACCCTGGGGGATCAGCGCATATGCGGCTTCCTGCACCCGGTCGTGGGCGAACCTGTAAGCATTCGGCAGCCGTTCTATCAGCTCCTCCCGGAGTGCCTCCCACAACGCCGCGTGCACACCGTCGGGCGACGATTCGAGCGCGATTGCAAGCGTCGCGACGTCCGCAACCGTGCCAGCGACGGAGAGCTGCTGCAGCGCTTGTTGAGTTTTGTCCGGAAGGCGGGCGAGGCTTCCAGCCATGAGATCGGCTACGTTGTCCGCGTAACGCTCGGAACGAATACGGTTGAGATCCCACGTCCAGCGTGCAACATCATGATCGAATACGAGCAAGCCCCCCGCGTTAAGCGCGTGGAGAAACTGGATGACGAAGAACGGGTTTCCGGCGGTCTTCGCATGCACTAGTTTGCCCAGCGACGCCGCGTCTTTTGGCATTGCATGAAGCATGTGCTCAATCAGCAGGCTCACCTGCTCCTGC
The DNA here is from genome assembly GCF_059803515.1 of Bradyrhizobium sp. UFLA05-125. Lineage (NCBI taxonomy): Bacteria > Pseudomonadati > Pseudomonadota > Alphaproteobacteria > Hyphomicrobiales > Nitrobacteraceae > Bradyrhizobium > Bradyrhizobium sp. UFLA05-125. The sequence goes on from NZ_JBANBJ010000016.1 coordinate 82,586, forward strand.
TGCAGAGGACCAAGCTTGATCTCGCTCACCTTCCCCACGGAGCTCCGGATCAGGGCGAGCTTTCGCGCCATCGGATGAGCCGCGTCGACCTCGTTGTCGCGATAGGCGCCAATCAGCATCAGATGCCCGACGTCTGTTTGCGTCAGCAAATCCTCAACAAGCTCGAGCGTGGCTGCATCTAGCCATTGCAGATCGTCAAGAAACAAGGCCAAGGGATGTTCGGGCTTGGCGAAGACAGAGATGAAGCGACGGACCATGAGCTGGAACCGCGCTTTCGCCTGCTGCGGCTCGAGTTCTGCGACCGGCGGCTGCTCGCCGATGATGAGGGACAATTCGGGGACGAGATCGGCGATCAGCCGGCCACTCGAACCCAGCGCCTCCGCAAAAGCGTTCCGCCAGCCGGCTAACTCTGCATCGCTCTTGGCTAGGAGCAGTTGGACCAACCCCCGAAGGGCTTGCGCGAGAGTCGAGTACGGAATGTCACGCTTGTACTGATCGAACTTGCCGGATGCAAAATGTGCGCGGGGCGGCACCAGCACTTTATGCAATTCATTGACGACTGAAGACTTGCCGATACCGGAATAGCCGGACACTAGCACCAGCTCCGGCACTCCGCCCTTTACGATGCGATCGAACGAGGCGAGCAAGGTCTCGATCTCGCGCTCGCGTCCGTACAGTTTTTCTGGAATTACCAACCGGTCGGATGTGTCGTGTAGGCCCAGAGGAAACTCTTCGATTTGACCCCGATCTTCGAGCTCCGCAAGACAGTGCCGCAAATCACATGCGAGCCCAGCGGCGGTCTGATATCTGTCCTCGGCTGTCTTGGCGAGCAGCTTCATGATGATCATCGACAGCGCCGACGGGACACTACCTAGACGATCAGTAGCGGTCATCGGCTTTCGCGCGATATGGCAGTGCACCCAGTCCATGGGATCAGAGCCAGCGAACGGCAAGCTCCCGGTCAACAGCTCGTACAGAGTGACGCCCAGTGCATAGAGGTCGCTGCGTGAGTCAATGGAGCGATTCATCCAGCCGGTCTGCTCGGGCGCCATGTACGCCAGCGTGCCCGCAATGGTCTCAGGCGGCTGGATGACTTGTCGTTCACGCCGAAGCCGCGACGCAATCCCGAATCCCGTCAGCCTGACTTCGCTTCTCGTGGGATCTACGATGATATTCTGCGGCTTGATATCCTTGTGAACGAGACCCCGCCGGTGCAGCTTGCCCACCGCAACAGCGATACCGATGGCGAGGCGCAAGAAGCTTCCGACGTCCAAGGATGCGCCGATCGACGCGGCGAGCGGCGCCCCACCGGGATCTTCAAGGACCAGGGCAGTCCGACCGCTCTCTTGAAGGAGGTCGAGCGGCCGTACCGCCCACGCTGAATCCAGTTCGCTTTTCCATCCATATTCGTGCGTAAGGCGATCGATGATGGCGGGATGGGGATGCTCAGAGGAGGGTCGCACGACTAGTATGGGGGCAAGGCGGCCGTCGGAGTCGCTCTGCCATCCCCGGTAGAAGACGCGCTCGTCGTCTTTCCACGCAACGTGGAAGCTGCCATTCGCAATTTTGGCGAAGCGAGCTGCATCCATTTTTTGCGCCGGTCCCGAGTGAGGCGGCAAGATGTCATGCCGTTACTAAGGCCTATTGTTACCTCTTTTACAGAAAAATAGCGCCAGCGACCTCGACAATATCATCCGAGGGTGAGAACAGATATGCAAATCTTAAGCAGCGGCGTACCAGTAGCCGCGTAAAGCGCCGTAAATTGGAGTAAATCAGCTTACGAGAAGCAACGGACGCACTTGGGCCGCGCCTTGTGTTCGGGGCCTCGCGTGTGCGCCGCCCTTCCCGTCCCGGTCAACCCTCGATAGACTACCTCTCAACGAGGGATGAGATCATGCTGACGCGACGCGGTATCCTGCTTGCCTCCGTAGCGGCGGGGGTTCCCATGACCGGCAAAGGTGCATTCGCCAAGACCGCGCAGCCTTCGACTCCGGTGAATTTCGATGTTCCGGCCGGCGCATGCGATTGCCATACTCACATCTTCGCCGATCCGGCAAAATTCCCGTTCTTCGCCGGTCGCGTCTACACACCGGAGCTGGCCTCGCCGGAGGAGATGAGCGCGCTCCACAAGGCGCTGCATATCGAGCGCGTGGTGATCGTGACGCCGAGCGTCTATGGCTCCGACAATTCGGCCACGCTGTTCGGCATGAAAGCGCGCGGGCCAGCCGCGCGCGGGGTCGCCGTGATCGACGACAAGACCAGCGAGGTGGATCTCGACGCCATGGCTCAGGCTGGCTTCTGCGGCATCCGCCTCAATCTCGCAACCAGCGGCGTCAACGATCCCATTGTCGGCAAGACGCGGTTCTCGGCCGCGGTCGACCGTATGACGCCGCGCAAATGGCATGTGCAACTCTTCACGAGCCTCCCGATGATCGCCGCGATCAAGCCGCTGGTGCTTGCCTCGCCCGTGCCTGCGGTGTTCGATCATTTCGGCGGCGCGCAAGCCGAGTTTGGTGTCGACCAGCCCGGCTTCTCCGACCTGCTCGACCTCGTCAAATCGGGCAAGGCCTACGTCAAAATCTCAGGCGCCTATGGTGCCTCGAAGCAGCCGCCTGACTATCCCGATATCGTACCGCTCGCCAAGGCGCTGATCGCGGCCAATCCCGAGCGCATCATCTGGGGCAGCGACTGGCCGCATCCGAATTCCGTCACTCCACCCGGAAAGCAGATCACCGACGTGACGCCGCTTCAACAGATCGACGACGGCCGCTTGCTCAACCTGGTTTCGGTTTGGGCTCCGAATGCCGCGACGCGCAAGATGATCCTGGCGGACAATCCGGCGCGGCTGTACGGGTTCGCCTAACCGAGCCAAGCGTGTTCGGGCGAACGCGTCACGGCCGGCTGCAGCGATCTCTGCGAGTAAGCGCGCAGCCAGTTGCCGGCCTTACGCAAACCGCCGAACGGAAGCAGGTGGAAACCCGAATTGTTATCGCTTTGCGGACTTCCGGTCGCATCGAGCAGTTGACGGATGTCTTCGGGCACAAGGAAAGCTTGCGAAGTGATGCGTGCTATTCTGTAATCGCTTGCTCCCGATTTCCGGCGTCTGCCAGACTTGCGTTATGTCTCCACCGCATATTAACGGAAGCACCTCATTTGAGAGCAGTCAGACTCTCGCTTCCGCAGCTCTGAAACGATCCGATGACGGTGATCGGCGTTTGAACAGGATGACTGTTGCGCTTCACCGCTTGCTCTCATACAATTTTGGGCATTGAATTCCGCGATATTACGCTGCCGGCACAAGGCCGTAATTTCACGCAATGTTTTGGCGCGTCTCCGGCCTCGTTGTTCGCGCTGCAAAGCAGAGGGAATACAGAATACCAACTTGATCAGCATGGAGTGAGCAAATATCACGAAAGCTCTCAAGGCGAGAATTTGTAAGCGCGACCGCGCTTTCGACAGGAGCGCTGATCACAACGCCATATGTGCGCGGCGCGTATGCTGCCGGCAAATTGTCGATCGGCCTCTGGGATCACTGGGTGCCCGGCGCCAACGACACATCAACCGCCCTCGTCAACGAGTGGGCCTTAAAGGAGAAGATCGAGGTTTCCATCGACTACATCACGAGCCAAGGCAGGAAGATCGAATTGATCGTTGCGGCCGAAGCTCAGGCCAAATCTGGCCACGACATTCTTTATATGGATAGCTGGTGGCCGCAAGCTTATGCCGAGCATTTCGAGGCGGTGAACGACGTCGTTGAGCCTGCGATCAAGCAGCACGGTGAGGTGAACGGCACCGTGAGATATCTCGGTCAGGCAGCGGGCAGATGGCTCGCGGTCCCCGCAACGCCGGGAAGCCAGATCAAGGGGCCCTGCTCTCGCATCGATCTGATGAAGAGATATGCGGGTATCGACATCCAGGAACTGTACCCTGCGGGAGCGCCGCCCAAAGCCGACAGCTGGACGATGGATACGTTCTTGAAGGCGGCCGAAGCCTGCCAGAAGGGTGGCTTCATGTTTGGGATTGGCCTTGGCGAGACCCCAGACAACGTCGACACGGCAGGTGCGATCTTCCAGTCGTTCGGCGGCGAGCTCGTCGATGCCAAGGGCGATCTCACGGTGAGGACGGATCAGGTTCGTCAGGCTCTCGAATATTACAAGAAGCTGATCGCCTTTCTACCGCCCGGCGCGCCTTCATGGGACGATGCCTCGAACAACAGATGGCTGATTTCCGGACGCGGCGCGCTGATCATGAACCCACCGAGCGCCTGGGCTCTCGCCAAGCGGGACGCCCCGCAAGTTGCGGAGCAATGCTGGACCCACGGATTCCCGGCCGGCCCAAAGGGGCGCTTCGCGCCCTATGTACCTTGCTTCTGGGCCATCTGGGCATTCTCCAAGAACAAGGAGGCGGCCAAGAGCCTGCTCGCCCATTTGTCGGAGCGGTCATCGATCGAGAAATTTGTCACGGCCAGCGGTGGCTACGACCTGCCAGCCTATGCGAACTTGGCGACACTGAAGACGTGGGCCGAGGAAGGTCCTCCGAAGGGCACGCTCTACCACTATCCGAACCCCTACAACCATCAGAGGCTATCAATCGCGGCCGCTCCTGCGCCGCCAAAAATTGCTCAGCAGATCTATGCCCACGCCACCCTGACCAAGATGGCGCTGCGTTACGCCAATGGCGAGAAGATGGAAGACACGCTCAATTGGGCTGAACGCGAGTGCGAAGGGTTTATGCGGAGCTGAACACCTAGATCGATTGTGCCGATTGAGATACGGAGCCGCGGGTGGACGGCCTCAGGTCGTCTGGCCCAACGGCGTTCTCGCGTCCCTCGCCAACGTCCTGGTGGTACAGGCGATCGTACCTCGGAGCCGACGGGCCCGCCCGGGATGCTATCTGGCCTTCGACGGCAACTCCGGAGTGGATTCCGGCAGTGCGGGCCTTTGTCGGATGCATCATGCAATTCAGCCGCATAATGAGTCCCGTGAAGGATCTGGTAGTGTGGAGCGCGAGCAGCCGCGGCTTTTCGTTCGTGATCAGCTTCGATAGCCGCACTGGTCCCGGTCTTCACGGACGACCCGGCTTTCTAGCCTCGTGGCGTCCCATCCATCCGAACAGACCTGCAATCAAATTGATAGGCTCGCCCTTCAAGACTCTCACTGAAGCGGAGGAGGCCTGCCAAGCCTTCCTGAAGTACCTGACCGGATGTTACATTGGGACGACCAATGAGCCCGTAAATCAAATCTAGGCTATCCGCCGGCTGATCCAGATCGGGCTGGAATGTGCGTCAAACCGGCCACAGCAGGAAGCTGGTTCGGCACGTGATCCGCGGCGAGCGCAACGATGTTTTCCAGCCCCGACAAAGCTCATTGGACCTGCATTTGCCTTGGCTCGACGATCAGCGGGCGTCCGGCTGTCGCAACGGAGCTGAACTTTGGCGCCGCCTGAAGGCGCGAGGCTTCCGAGGCTCGCTTCGCGTCATCAGCGAGTGGGCGACCCGCAGACGACGAGCTGAAAGGGCCGACACGCAAAACCTTCAACGGATTCCGTCGGCCAGAACGATCGCTCGTCTCATGACAATCGGCCGGGACTTGCTGACGAAAGCGGAGACCGTCACGATCGCGGCGATCGAAGCTGGCGTACCAAGCTTGGTCGAGGCCCGCGACATCATCGCCGAATTCCACGTGATGATCCGGCGCTAGGTTGAGGAAGGGCTTACCTCATGGATCGAGCGCGCCCGCATCAGTCTCGTCGCCTCGTTCGCGAGCGGCGTCGTCAGGGATGAAGCGGCGGTTAGGGCGGCAATCACCTCGCCTTGGTCAAACGGACAGACTGAAAGTCAGATCACGCGCCTTAAGCTCGTCAGACGTCAGATGTATGGCCGCAGTAAAATCGATCTGCTTCAGGCCAGACTAATCGGCGCAGAATAATCGGAGCTGCACCAAAACTGCTACAGAGCCAATATTGCAGGCCGAATGACAATCGGCCCCATCGTCGCCAGCAATGATTGTGACGCGATCCATCTCACAGCCGTGCATCTCAAGAATCTCAGCGGAAGGTTTGTTCGCGTGGATACGCGAGAGCAGACGGGTCTGTTTGCGGACTTTCTCCAGCAGAGCCGCCTCGGGATGAACGACACTGTCACGACCATGTCCAAGGGACGGCGATTCCTGAACCGAAAGGAAAACGAGCCGTGGGTCTACGGATTGGCCGGTCATGCATTGAGCTGAGGCTGTGAAGCATCGGACGAGAAGTACTGAAGCGACAGGCAACCTGTTTCCAGGTCCGTTCGGCCAACGCTCTCGCCTAGTGCGCCAACCGCCACCATCGCCAATACGAAAATCGTAGAGGATCGTAAACTGGCGTAGAAGGTCCTACGATTATGGCGGGGAGCAACTCGAACCTCCGACACAAACGATCCGGATCTGGTTCTTATAACACGCGGTACCCTGCGACGACGGGCCGTACAGAATGTCCGCTTTGCTCGCCGCAATATCCCATTCTACGACGAGCAAGTAATTGCCCTGTACCATCGGATCTGCGCTCTGTATCGAATGGCGCGAAGATACATAGGCAAGGAGAGGATGCAGAGGCAAAGAGAAATGTCGCGCGGTAATCCAACCGTGCAACGTCCGATTATGGAAAAGTCGCACTGAACCTCAATGGCATCTGGCGAAGCCATTGGAAACCAAAGGATTTCTTTGGTGGGCGCACCAGGGCTCGAACCTGGGACCCGCTGATTAAGAGACACGCTGTCAGCGTTGATTTTTCAAGAGAATTTTTCCAACCGAACCAAAATCCGATCATTATTGATCAATGGCTTACAGTGAACCATCCAACCGTCTGCAGACTCTGGTCCACGAGCAAACGATCAGTGAAGTTCACGCGCAGGTTCAAATCGCAGAGGCGCAACCACCGATACCGGCATTCGGTTCAAGCTGCGATCTGACCGAGGACGACATCTGCGTCCCGAACGTAAATAGCAAACGAAAAGATCAATAAAAACAATCAAGTTTGCTCGCGATTGACCACCTTTATCGCCGTTTGTTCACGGGGTTTCGGTGGTCAACCGGTGGTCAGCTTGGCCGAGGGATGACACGCCTTCGAAATGCATCGAAAGGCGCCGTGCATCGCGCAATGGCGCGAGCAGGCGGCCGGAGTGGTCGTCAAGGTGATCGCCACGAGGTGCACGCCTGTCGAACAGCCGCCAAATCAGCGCGCCTTTCCTGGTGATCCCAAGGTCTTTGGTCAGACTAGACCAACTTCGCGTCCAGCGTGATTGTGGCGTTGAGCACCTTGGACACCGGACAATTCTTCTCGGCCTCGTCAGCGAAGCGGGCGAAGCCCGCATCGTCGAGATTCGGCACCTTGGCGCGCAAGGTGAGTGCCGACGTGCTGATCTTGAATCCCTTGCCTTCGGGCTCCAGCGTGACCGCGGCCTCCGTCGAGAGCTCGGTAGGCGTAAAGCCCGCGCCTTGGAGACCGAAGGCCAGCGCCATCGTGAAGCAGCCTGCATGGGCAGCCGCGATCAACTCCTCCGGATTGGTCCCCTTCTCATTCTCGAAACGGGTCTTAAAGGAATAGGGAGTCTCGGCCAGCACGCCGGAATCGCTGGAGAGATAGCCGTTCCCGTCGCGGCCGGTACCGTGCCAGACTGCTTTTGCCTTACGGATCATGTGACGCTCCTTTCCTATTGCTGTTCACGGAGAGATTTGATGTAGGTCTTTCCTTAAGGATAAGACTGCTCCTTGCGTCCTTGCTACCATGCCGTCCGCAGTTCGGGTGTGGTGATGTCCCAGTCGGGCCGGCATTTCCTCGTGACGGCATCCGAATTTGCGTCCTCGGGGCGAGTAAGCGTTGTGTAGATAAAATCCGTCGCTGAGAAAAACAATCTCGATCGGACATTTGGCAAGACGAGAATATGATTGTCTAACGACCGGAGTGCCCCGCCAGCCACAGGCGTGCTCCCAATGTAGACGATGCAGACGCCGTGGTCCCTTAGCCGTCTCACGGTGTCGAAGAGAAGCTCGGCCTCCCTGCCCGAGATGACGGCGGTCGGTTCGTCGAGCACTAGAAGCTTTGCTTCGCCCACCAATGCCTTGGCGATCTCCACCATCTGCTGATCGGCGACCGTCAGGGATTTTACCTTGGCGCGCGGATCGAGCGAATGTCCGAGTCGCGTCAGGATCGCGCGCGCACCTTCCTCCAGAGCTCGTCTGTCGACGAAACCGAATCGGTCCAGAGGCTCCATCGAGGCCAATAGCGATCTCGGCGAATTTGAGACCTTTGACGTTTGCCTTGGCACTGTACTTGTGTGTGCAAGCCTGAGCCCTGAAATTCGATCTCTCTCAGGCTTCCAGAGTGCCCGAAGCTCGTGGTTGACACCGCGTTCTCTGGCAGTAATGCAGCGGAAATGGAAGCTCTCAATCAGCTCACCTCGCCAAATACCTTGAGTTGAACCCTGCAGAACCGCATAAAGGCCCTGGTTGTCCGGGGCCCTTTTCTTTTCAGCGCTGATAAGTGTGATGGGCGGCACAGTCAACACGGCCTGGTGTTCTTAGAACTTCATGATCCAAGACACGCTTTGCTGAGCCCGATGGGGACGCCGATGACCATCATCTTCCTGACAATCGCGTGCGCCGCCGTACTCAGCCCGCTGCTCTATTGGGAAGCGCACCACGCCAAGGTTCAGCCAACCGCCTTTCCCAACCTGTAAAGGAGAGCAGACCATGAACGACCGCGAGATGGCGAGGGATTGACCCATGATCCCGAGAGATTGCATTCCGATCGGCCACGTCCCGCCATTGCCGCGCATCGATCTGTACGGCCCGCGCAAGGGTCCTGCGGACGCCGCTGGTGAGCGTTTCTCGTACAGCCCCACCTATTGCGACCATGTTTGGAAACAGGTCAGGCGGACGGCCGAGGGCACATGCGCGCCGTTCGGAGATGCCGCATGAACGACCGCGACCATCGCGACCAGCTACCGTAGAAAAATTTTGCTGGCAAAAGCCCGCTAACGTCGCAGCGCCGCCCCGCTCGGAAATTCGGGAAATGCTTATTTTTTGACCCTCCCCCGTCGAAGTCCCGCGGCCCGCTCCGGCGCTTCGCACCGCGGAGTAGGTAAGGACAGGGTCCGCAATACAAGCGAAACCAAATAGACGATACGCAACATTCCTCCGAAACCAAATCGACGATACTCGACGTTCCTACGAAATCGAGCGGAGTCATGATCGGTACTGCCACCACAGAGGCGGTGAGCTTGCTCAGTATCAACGACAACGGGAGAATTCAGATGCCGACTAATTGTCTCGCCCAGTTGCTGGTAACGACGCGACGAGTTACCCCAGACGATACCCAGCGGCATCAAGAGCAAACGGCCATAGCGCCACGCAAGTCTAATATTCTCGCCCGGTTGCTGGTAACAACGCGAGACGTTACCCTTGAGGATACCCCCCGCGTCCTCCGTCACTGCGACTTCCCCGACAGCAGCGCCAAGCACGAGTTGCAAATGGCCGCTTGATATTGGGCTCGGGGTCGGTCGGCACCATCATCACGGTGGTGTCGACCTGACCACGGCCAGACGGCATGTCCGCTTGAACCTGCCGTTCAAACTGACGACAAGGCCGCGCGATACCTCGTCCTCGAATCCCATGATGGAAGGGCCCTGGTACCGATTCCGAAGAGAAGCGCGAGCCCGTGAGCGACATCGACACTGCAGTGGCGGACAGTCTGAAAGTGCTTGACCGACGCTCTGGGCCAAGAAGAGACTCAGAGCGTGCGGTAGGGTTTCAGTCGACCAGCAGGCGTCGGCAGAACCGCCCGGCACCGAATGCCTGCTCGACCCACCGTCGCGGTCAGGCTGCGTCGCGTGCAGCACTACCAATCGGATAAGCAGGGAAGTCCGTGTAACCCACCTCGCCGCGTCGGGTGTAATAAGTTGATCGGTCCGCTTCGGCTAACGGCCAGCCGTGCTTGAGACGCTCAGCAAGGTCTGGGTTTGCGATATATGGTCTGCCGAAGGCGATCAGGTCCACCAACCCGGTGTCGAGCGAAGCCTGGGCGCGCTCGCGGTCATCAAAGCCGCCACACCAGATGAAGGCGCCAGGAAACACCGCCCGAGCCTTGGCAAGCAGAGCGTGGTCGAGGTACCGAGGCTTGAACTCCGCCGTCTCCATGTTTCCTTCGGGCATCAACTCGTAGAGCAGATGGATGTATGCCACGCCGCGGCGCCCCAGTTGCTCGGCAAGATACAGAAACGTTTCCTCGACAAGCGGCTCCGGCGGCATGGAGTTGAACTTGCCGAACGGAGACAAGCGAACACCCACGCGCCCCGGACCGAATTCAGCCACCACCGCATCGACGACTTCCATCAGGAAGCGCGTACGATCTTCCATGCTGCCGCCGCCGTACCGGTCGGTGCGCGTATTGAGCACCGAGTTCATGAACTGCTCGAAAAGATAGCCGTTGGCCGCATGGAGTTCGACACCATCGAATCCGACCTCCCGTGCATTGGCGGCGGCTTTGGCGAAGGTGCCCACCATGGCCGACACCTCATCCGTGCTGAGGGGCCTCGGCGCCTCCGCAGACATATGACCCAACCTGCCGTCCGGGCCGTGGGCAAACACCGATGAGCCCTCTGCCCGTTGCTCGGTTACGCCCACCGGGGCCTGGCCGTTCGGCAGAATCGAGGAATGAGCCATCCTGCCGACGTGCCACAACTGCAGAAAGATCGTGCCGCCATGACGGCGAACCTCATCGGTCACCAGACGCCAGCCCTGCATTTGGGCTTCCGAGTGGATTCCGGGTGTCCTCGCGTAACCGTGGCTGGACTGATCCACGTCGGTGGCCTCGGTAATGATCAGGCCGGCACTGGCCCGCTGGCCGTAATAGGTGGCGATAAGCTCGTTCGGGAGGTCACCATCGGTCGGGAGGTCGCCTTCGGACGTTCGCGTGCGGGTCATGGGCGGCATGACGATGCGGTTCCTCAGCGGAACGGCACCGCCAAGCAGTTGAGATCCGAACAAGTCGATCATAAATCACCCTTCGAGCAGATTTCTGCCGAAGGTTATATTCTTCGGTAGTCATTCCAATCTACAAACCCTTTGGTCAGTGGCGGATGAAGATCATCAAGAGACTACCGGGCTTACCGGTCGAGCGCGCGCTAGGCGTCCTTTCGGGACGCTGGAAGGCGGTCATCCTCGATGTGTTGCTGGATGGCCCGCAACGCACATGTGAGCTCGAAAAGCGCATTGTCGGCATCTCGCAGAAGGTGTTGATCGAGCAGCTGCGAGCGCTCGAGGAACATGGAATGGTGAGCCGGCAGCCCAGCGCCGGCGATAGTCAGGGGATCGAATATCTGCTCACCCCGCTCGGCGAAAGCCTGCGGCCCGTATTGGATTCCCTCATCGAATGGGGAGTTCATCACGCCAAGGAGCTCGATGAGGTCCATAGGCTTCTGCCATGCGATGCTGTCGTTCGAGATCGTACTACCTGACCCTATTGGCTATCGCTGTCCGAGAGTCTTGCGATGGTCGCAGCTTCCGAGTCGGTGGGATATCTAAGCTTTATCCTTGGTAAGAAGGCCTGCAACCTTTGATACCTGCTGCCAGAGTCGTCGGAATCTCGGGAGACCGTCGTCACCGCCGCTCGCAGGGTGGGTTTCCTTTTCGACGGCATCGCTTGCATCTCGCGAAGCACCCTGAACGCGCGGAAACCGATGGTGCTATCGGCTTCGCGTTGGCACAGCATGAACCAGTTTAGCCGCGAGGCGGGGCGTTGACGGCGAACGACGCAGGTCGCTTGACGTCCTTTCGAAGACCTGCCAACGGCCGGTCTCAACGTCTGCTGTTCAAAATGGACCAGAAATGACGGGTAAACTGTCAAACCGGGGCTTTGACCCTATGCGGAAAGTGTGGCTTTAGGCGCGAGCGCCATAAACCTTGGTATCGTTTCGTACCCCCTTTAGATGCCCGACGGTTATTCAACACGCTGGCCCGCGCGCCAGCCCATCTCCCAGAAGTCTGCCTCAAGTCGGGTGGCTTCCTTGAAGATCGCAATCAGCTCTGCCTCGCGGGCCGGCGTGGCGTAGAGGTCAGCGAGCTGCTCCAGTTGCGCTCGCGCTTTCGCCGCGACCTCCTGATACGGCACGCCAGCGTACTCGGCGATCCAAACGCGATAGGAGTTCGTCACAGCGTCCGCAGTGGGTCGCGAGGCGAGCCGCGTTGCGATCTCCGCGTAACCGATCACGCAGGGGGCAAGCGCCACCTTGAGTGCCAGTAAATCGCCGCGCATTCCTGCGTCGAGCACGTAGCGTGTATAGGCCAGCATCTCGACCGCCGGAGGGGTTTGCTCAAGGTCGCTCGGGGACAGACCCCAACCGGCACAGAGCTTCAGATGCAGGTTCATCTCGACATCAAGGATGGCCGAGAGGCCGGCGACTGCTTCGCGCATGTCGGCAAGTTTGGGCGACTTGTAGACCGAGAGCGCGTAGGCGCGAGCAAACTCGATGAGGAACAGGTAGTCCTGGGCGAGGTAGTGACGAAACGCCGCTTCGGGGAGCGAGCCGTCTGCCAATCCGCTCGTGAAGGGATGCTCGGTGTAGGCCCGCCACTCAGCAGATGCTTCTATCTTTAGACGCTCGAAGAAACTCACGACTTTTTTCGCCTTGCTTGCTTTTCCATGAACGTCTCGGCTCGCTACCGATAGCGCATTGCGAACCGCGTGAACGCTGACCTTGACAGGTCGCCGCGATCAGCCGGTACGATGGCGTAGGGAATTCGCTTGCCGTCGTTCGCCGGGATTGACTTGTGTTCTCACGTTATCACGAACAGAAGGCACATGCCCTAAGTCCAGGTTTCGATTGCAGACGAACCGCACCAGTTTCGCACCAGAAACGACCCGCACGAGGCGCAGCGAACTCGTCGAATTCCACGAAAAGCGTAGGAAAATCAACGAAGCTGATCAGTATTCCGCCGCTCATAACGGTCTAGTTGCATCTTCGAGTTCACTGACCGGCCAGTGAAATCTGCAGCCCCATGAAGCGGTGGCGGGCTCACCGCATCCGTTACGCCTCCATCGTGAATCCTTAAGGGCGGCGAATGAATGTCCAACGTGTTAGTGGCGGGGTATCCTGTTCGTACTCCAAAGAAGCCGAATTCCCTACGGGCGGTGGGAAGTGCTTCCCGCCTGTATCTTTATCTGTTCCTTTTGCTTCACCAACTGTTCGCTCAAAAAGCCAAGAGTGGCGAGGCATTATGCGTTTGCGTCCCCAGAGCATGCAGCCACCCTATTCTTCAACCGAGGTGGCCACGGCGATTGGCATCTCGCTAGATACATTCTATCGTACGCGCCGCCTCAGGCATGAGCGCGACGGCTTGCCTTCGCCGATCAGCGAGCGAGGACCGCTGAAATGGGAACGCACCGGCTTCGATGCTTGGCTTACCCGACATCATCCTATGCCCCCAAAGACGATTGCTAATGACGCATTCGCGCCGCCGCCAGCAGCAAGCGACGAGGGACACCGCGAGCGGCTGCGGAGGGCCTACGGCCAGCACACCGCTTGACAGACTAGATCGCGCTAGATTCCAATGGGTGCCATCTCTTACTGGCACTGAGGCTCTTTATGGCCGATCCCAAATTTCCTCATGTAAGGTGGCGCGATGGCCGTCCTCGCTCGTCTCATGGCGCTTATGCCCGGGCACTCGGCTTTGTCGACGCCGACTTGCGCCATCCGCCGCATGATGAAAAAGGCCGTCCGGTCGGTGCGTGGTTCAATCTTCAGGAAGCCTCAGATTTTTCAGACAAGCGAAAGTCGGAAATCGAGGCGGCGCGCCGCGCCGGCAAGCTACCGAAAAAGATCACGATCCGGAAGCGTTCAACGATCGAAGATCTTCTAGACGATTGGAGCAAGTCGGTTGAGTTCAAGGCGTTGTCGTCCGCCTCGCAATCTTCCTATCGCAAATGCATCTCCGCTATCTTGTACCGACCGCAATCACGCGAATCTGCGGCGAAGATGCGTGCCGAAATCCGTGCCGCCAAACTGCTCGGCGTAGCAGAGCCAGTCCGAGAACTCGAGGCGATCGCAACTGCAACTCCGACATCAATCGGCAAACCAGAGTTCCGAGCCTTCTATAACTATGCGAAATCGGCTCGCGGCCATCATATGGCGCTCTCGATGATAGCCACGCTCTCAGCGGCATTTACCTGGGGACAGGAAAGCATCTTGTGGCGTCTCGGACCTAACCCGCGAGAAGGCATGGAGTTCGATCACCCGGACGGACGCATCGTACAGGTTGCGATGTCCGAATTTTCCGCTTGGGTCGCTGCAGCCGATGCGATCGAACGGCCGTCGGTCGGCGACAGCTTCCATCTGGCATTGTTCACCGGACAGCGCCAGACCGACCGTCTGATTATGCGCAACGAGAGCGACGTTGAGGGCCGGCACGCGTTTCGACAGAGCAAGACCGGCGAGCTTGTCGACATCAAAGAGGCGCCACAACTGAGCGCACGGCTAAATGCCTCGCGTGCACGAATAAAGGAACTCAAGCTCCGGCTTCAGTTGGATAAGGTGCCACCCGAGCTCGTGGTCAACGAAGACAATGGTGAGCCTTATGACGAGAGTACTTATCGCCATTGGGTGTCGACTGCCCGGGCCGTCGCTATCTTCGGCTTTCTCGCGCGCGACAACGCGCGCCAGGCAATTGTCCGCGCCGAGCGACTGAACGCCGAGCTGATTAAAAATGTCGACAGGCTGTTCGCCCCTTTCCCTCTCGATGAGGAGAATAAGGCGCAGCGCGCTCGAGCGGTCGATCAGCGCAAGCGCGCTTTAGCGGAATGGCTGGATGCGCAGACCGCACGCGACAGCAATGGCCATGAGACAGCATGGCGTCTGAAGCCTTGCCCCGGTCTGGTATTCGTCAATGGCGCCGGCGAACTCGACCAAAAGCACGACCAAGACCTACGTGATACCTGCGTCATGCTTCTCGATCGGGCTGGCTGCGACTTGCTGACGATCTGCGACATCACTGGGCATTCATACCGAAGCGCGCAAACCATCGTGAAGCATTACCGCGCCCGCAATGCGGCTCGCGCCGATTCCGGCATCGATAGGCTTGAATTGCAGGTGCGGAAGGAAGGTATGAAGGGCTGAATGGCTGGCTTGTTTCAGCGTTGCATGGGCTCCGGCCCTAAGCCCTCAGGTGAAACCAGGGCGCGCAACGCGCCGCCAATCTCGCGTTCTGTGTTTCAAGTCATTCCTAGAACAAGCCAAGCGCTTCGGCACTGGGTTATCCGTGAACAAGCGGACGAGCCATCAACGACCGCCCGCGCCCGGTGAACATTCCTACCAAATTATCCGGCTCGTCGCACGGCGTGCGACGTACGACCACTAAAAGCGTCGCACGAGACCCGGTTTGTTCTGCAGAACAATTTAAAAAAGCCCTTACGGGCCAATCGCTTAAGGATGGTGGGCGCACCAGGGCTCGAACCTGGGACCCGCTGATTAAGAGTCAGCTGCTCTACCAACTGAGCTATGCGCCCGAAAGGCGGGTAACGCCTTGCGAGGCCGGTCGTTTAGCAAAGCGATCCCGGGAAGGCAAGCGATGTGGACGAGGTTTTCCAAGTCTTCATGACCGGGTCTCAAAAAGGGAAAAGCCGCCGGATTCCAGCGGCTTCGCTCGCCATGCCCGGAGATTTGCGGGGCCTTACAGGCGCCCGCCGTCCCGATCCGGTCCGCCATCTCGGTCGCCACCGTGGAAACGGTCCATCATGCGGTCCATGCCGCGCTCCATGAAGCGATGGTGCCAGCCGCCTTCACCGCCGAACGGGCCTTGGTGACGGGTCAGGACGGCCAGGCGCCGCTTCTGGCCCTCATCCAGGGTCTTGTAGAGCGGGTCTGCAGCATCGGCGATCTTCTTCAGCGCCGCGGACGTGGCCCCCATGTCGTCAGCGCGCTGGCGCAGGCGGGCGACCGGATCATCCGGCTTGTCGGCATCGCCGGGATCAGCGTTCATCCGCGCGTTGGCGCGATCGATGCGCAGCTTGGCTAAGTCGCGCACGGCGGCCTCGACCGGCGGCCACAGCTTCTCCTGGTCGGCATTCAGCTTCAAGCCGGCATGCACGGCCGCGATCCGCGCGTCGACGAAGGCGGCGCGGTCTTCCGGATTCATGCGCATATGGCGCATGTGGTCGGAGAAGCGGTGATATTGCGCGTAGACTGCGCCGGAGCCGGCGATACTGAGCACGGCGATGGCGGCGATGGCGAACTTTCTCATACGAACCTCCTCTTGCAAGGTTCCATGAAGATGGGCGCCATTTGCACGCGGTTCAACTTACAACTTCGATAGAGAGAGCAGTCTTACCAAGATGTAATCCGCGGCTGCACTTTGAAATCATTCGCAACATGGCTGAAACAGAGAAGGGCTTCCGCCTAGCGAACGGAAGCCCTTCTCGCGGCGCAACGGCGCACGAACTCAGTTCGTCGCGCTCTTCGCTTCCTTCTGGAATTCGTCGATCAACGGCTGGCCGACCCGGCTCGCGGCATCCTTGTAGACCGGCTCCATCGCCTTGCGCATCGCCTCGTCCTGTTCTGAAGTCAGCGCGATGATCTCGCTCTTGCCGCTCTTCTTGATCTCGGCGAGCGCGTCGTCGTTTTCCTTCTGCGACTGCGCGTTGTTGAAATCGGTCGCTTCCTTCATGGCCTTCGCAAGCTGGTCGCGCACATCGGCCGGAAGGTCGTCCCAGAACTTCTTGTTCACGATCACGACGTAGCCGATGTAGCCGTGATTGGTCTGGGTGATGTACTTCTGCACCTCGTGCATTTTCTGGGTGTAGATATTGGACCAGGTGTTCTCCTGCCCGTCGACGACGCCGGTCTGGAGCGCCTGATAGACCTCGGAGAACGCCATCACCTGCGGCAGCGATCCCAGCGCCTTGAACTGCGCCTGAAGCACGCGCGAGGACTGGATACGGAATTTCACGCCCTGATAGTCGGCCGGCGTGACGAGCTTCTTGTTGGCACTCATCTGCTTGAAGCCGTTGTCCCAATAGGCAAGGCCGGTGATGCCCTTGGAGTCCAGCAGCTTAAGCAACTTCGCGCCGAGCGGTCCCTCCGTCACCTTCCGCAGCGTCTTCAGGTCGGGAAGGATGTAGGGCAGATCGAACACCTCGAACTCGCGGATGCCGAGCGGGCCGAACTTGGAGTTCGACGGCGCCAGCATCTGCACGCTGCCGAGCTGGAGCGCCTCGAGCTCTTCTTTATCCTTGTAGAGCGTCGAATTCGGATAGACCTCGACCTTCACCTTGCCGCCCGTGTACTTCTCGGCGAGCTCCTTGAACTTCTCCGCCGCCTTGCCCTTCGGCGTATCGGTCGCGACGACATGGCTGAATTTGATGACGATCGGGTCGGCGGCTGCCGAACCGGCAAGCCCTAGAACCAAAGCCGCGACGGATGCCGCGATCGCGAAGATGCGCATGATGCCTCCCATGTTATTGATTGGGCCGCCCGGCGCGCGGGCGGCCTTCCTCGAGCGGGTGCATCCATACAGGGCGGCGCGCACAGGCGCTATTGGCCGTTAGCAGGGCTGCTATTCATGACTAACACTGCCATTCCGGGGAGGCTCGAAGAGCCGAACCCGGAATGGCAAGCTTCATTTGTCAGCTCGCCGCCGCCGTCTGCACCGTATCGCGCTGGCGCTTCATGACGATCTTGTTGAGCGCGCCGAGATAGGCCTTGGCGGAAGCCACCAGCGTGTCCGGATCCGCCGCGCGCGCCGTCATCGAACGGCCGTCATGGGACAGACGGACCGACACCTCGGCTTGCGCGTCGGTGCCTTCGGTGACCGCGTGGACCTGGTACAGCTCAAGCTTGGCCTCGTGCGGCACCAGCGCCTTGATGCAGTTGAAGACGGCATCGACCGGACCGTTGCCCTCGGCTTCCTCAATCTTGGTCTGGCCGTCGACATCGAGCTTCATGGTCGCGCGCTGCGGACCATGGGTGCCCGCGATCACGGTGAGCGAGGTCAGCTTGATGCGGTCGTGCGAGGCCGCCATTTCCTCGTCGACTAGCGCCTCGATGTCCTCGTCGTAGATGTCCTTCTTGCGATCGGCCAGCGCCTTCATCCGCGCGAATGCATCTTCCAGCTGGTTCGGACCGAGCTTGTAGCCCATCTCCTCCAGCTTGTGCACGAAGGCATGACGACCGGAATGCTTGCCCAACACCAGCGAGGATTGCTTCAGACCAACCATTTCCGGCCGCATGATCTCGTAGGTCGAAGCGTCCTTCAGCACGCCGTCCTGGTGGATGCCGCTCTCATGCGCGAAGGCGTTCCGGCCGACGATCGCCTTGTTGTACTGCACCGGAAACGAGGTCGCCGCAGACACTACCTTTGAAGCGCGGGTGAGCTGCGTGGTGTCGATCTTGTTCCAGTACGGGAATTTGTCGTTGCGCACATTGATCGCCATCACGATCTCTTCGAGCGCGGCATTGCCCGCCCGCTCTCCGATGCCATTGATCGTGCACTCGACCTGACGCGCGCCGCCGACGATGCCGGCCAGCGAATTCGCAACGGCCATGCCGAGGTCGTTATGGCAGTGCACGGAGAACACCGCCTTGTCCGAGTTCGGCACGCGCTCGATGAGCGTTTTCATGAAGTGGGTGTACTCGTCCGGCGTGGTGTAGCCGACGGTGTCGGGGATGTTCACCGTGGTTGCGCCGGCCTTGATGACGGCCTCGACGATGCGGCAGAGAAAGTCCATCTCGCTGCGGGTGCCGTCCTCAGCCGACCATTCGACGTCGTCGATCAGATTGCGGGCGCGCGCGACCATGGCAACCGAGGTCTCGATCACCTGCTCCGGGGTCTTGTTCAACTTCACCCGCATATGTAGCGGCGAAGTCGCGATCACGGTGTGGACGCGGCCGCGCTTGGCGAACTTGACGGCTTCGGCGCAACGATCGATGTCCGCTGGATGCGCACGCGACAGGCCGGCGATCACCGAATTCTTGGAGCGGCGGGCGATCTCGCTGACTGCCTGGAAATCACCTTCTGAGGTGATGGGGAAGCCGGCTTCGATCACGTCGACGCCCATATCGTCGAGCAACTCCGCAACTTCGAGCTTCTCCTCGAACGTCATGGTCGCGCCGGGGCACTGCTCGCCGTCGCGTAGGGTGGTGTCGAAAATGATGACGCGGTCCTTCTCGGACTTATTCACGGGGGCCATTTCGAAATTTCCTTTAAGCTGGTGCGCCCTTCAGTTGGCTCGAGCGCTTGAGGTGTCCGGTGATCTCGTACAACCCCTGAGTGCCCAGGCGCGTTCGCCCAGCCGGCCCTCAGGGGCAGGTAAGAAGGAGCTCGCCAAGAAGGAGGGTGGGCAGGATCGCGGGCCGGGACGCGGCGGTGCCGGCGGCCAGAGCCGCCTCCCCCGAAATCCCGTCATTTTGGCCGCGAATCAGCATTGCCAGACCCTTTGAGCCGCAAAATCCTCGGCCAAAACCATTGACGGTTCGTTGCCGGGAGGCCCGTTGAGGCGTTTCTAGACGAGAAATGGCTGAAACTGCAACGCCAAAAGATGGTCAGGGTAGCTGACCTGATTGAGCAACGCGCCAACTCGCGCAACTGGCCTGCCCGCGGGCGGCAATCTCGTCGTCTCAGCGCGCCCGCACGCGTTCAAACTCCGCCTGCGCCCGCGCGAACTTCTGATTGAACAGCCACATCGCATCCAGGACTTCGCGGAAGCTCGCCGACGTCCTTGCCCTGTCGGCGCGTCCATAGGCAAAAATGCTGTTGTTGCGCAAGTATTTCATGACCGTCGGGTCGGAGACTCGGCTCTGAAGTAAATTGCCCGACTTCAGCGCGGCTCGCGTCGCGGTCGGGATGATCTGAATGAGCTCGAAGAGTTTCATCTGGTCGATGGGGTCCGGCAGGGTTCTGGCGATGTCGGGTATCTGCGCGAAGAGATCCGCATGCGCGTTCATGAGGCCGTCCCGCACTGCGGTCCAGTGATTGAGCCGGTGGTCGAGGCCGGCGGCACGGGCCTCCTCCCTGTCGTCGCGCGCGATCAGTTGCGGATCGAAGGCGGCGATCGATGCCTTGATCGACTGCCACTGCTTATGGCCATTGCGGTCCTCGGACGGGCCGGTCTGAAAACTGCCGATATAGGTCTTGGCGCGGCCGTTGCCGACATTCTGCTTGCCGTTGGTCTCGGCGAAGAAAAGCCCCAGGCTGATGCGGCCCGCCGCATCGACGCCCTTGGCATCAAGTCCCTTGGCGCGCGCGATCGCACTACCGAGATCGACGACGTCCTTGAACGGCGTCGACGAGGCCTGCGCATTCGCGGGCGGCGCCTCCATGACGTCGAAGAGACTTCTGTACTCGTCGACCAACGGTTCGATATCGGCGTCGAAATAGGCCGGTGGAACCTCATATTTGTTGGGCCGTCCGATCCGCGACGGAAGTGCATCGGTGAGATCCTTGTAGGTGCTCATGACGTCGACGCGCGCCAGGTAAAGGGCTTGCCCTGGCTGGTTCGGAAGCGGCTCATGCGCGTCGATCTGGCGGCGGCGCTGGCTGAGGATCGCCTTGAAGTCATTCAAGGCCCGATTGTAGGCCTCGAGCGCCCCTGATTGCTTCGCGCTGAGCGCGGCTGGCTGCGCGCGCGCCGATGAGCCGACATTCACTGCCCCACTCAAGGCGATTGCAACAACAAGCGTTGCGCTTGCGATGATGTGACGTCTCATGTCCGCCATCGAGCTCATGCGTTCGGCCGGTTGCCTCAATCGTAGTCATCGGGAACAAGGCCCGGAAGCTCTACCTCACGATAAGTGTCAGATGTTTGCAACACTGCAAACCTATTTGATCGGCGCCACAATCGCGCCGCAGGAATTTCCAAATCGAAAACGCAAGGTGCGCTGGTGAATGCAACATCAGGGGACACTGATGCAAAAACTGCGGGCGATCGACGGCGATGCGGAGCGGGTCGGCTTCACCTTCTCATTTCAGATAGCGGATGGCGGCAAGCGGCGGGCCTGCTGTGTCAGGGTCGACGCCCCGAACTTCCACGACGCATCGGCGCTATTCCGCGAACGATGGCCCGCGATCGAATCGGTGGCGCGCAATAGCGTCAGGGCCGCAGATGGCGGCGACGGCGTGATCGCGCTCGAGCTGCCGGCGGTCTGATGGAATCCGCGTATCACGGCTTCCGCTGATCAGTTACCCCGCGTTCTTCGTGGCCAAAATCTGATAGAGCACAATCGCGCCGAACGTCGCGGTGCCGATGCCGCCCATCGTGAAGGCGCCGAACTTGAGCGTAAGATCGCCAGCGCCGGCGGTGAGCGCAACGGCGACAGTGATCAGGTTGCGCGGGTTGGAGAAGTCGACCTTGTTCTCGACCCAGATTCGCCCGGCCATCGCCGCGATCAGGCCGAACAGCACGATCGAGAGGCCGCCGATCACGGGACCGGGGATCGACAGGATCAGTGCGCCGAATTTCGGCGAGAAGCCAAGCAGGATCGACACCACGGACGTCACCGCGAACAGCAGCGTCGAATAGACCTTCGTCGCCGCCATGACGCCGATGTTTTCTGCATAGGTGGTGACGCCGGTGCCGCCGCCGCAGGCCGAGACGATCGTTGCAAGGCTGTCGCCGAGGAACGCACGACCGAGATAGCCGTCAAGACTTCGGCCGGTCATCACGCCGATGGCTTTGATGTGGCCGAGATTCTCGGCAACCAGAATGATCGCGACCGGCGCGATGAGGAAGATCGCATCGGCATGAAAGGTCGGCGTCGTGAATCTCGGCAGGCCAATCCAGGGCGCCGCGGAGAGTTGGGTGAAGTCGACCGGTTTGCCGAGACCCAGGCCATTGGCAAGCAGGAGATAAAGGAGATAGCCGCCGACGGCACCGACGATGATCGGCAGCCGCCGCCACAATCCCGGAGCTGCCACGGCGGTCAGGCCAATGATCAGCACGGTCAAGAGCCCGACCCAAGTGTCGAAGGCGCTCGCGCTCACCGCCTTCACGGCTACCGGCGCAAGATTGAGACCGATCGCGGCGACCACCGCTCCCGTGACGACCGGCGGCATCAGGCGCTCGACCCAGCCGACGCCGGCCCACATCACGATCAGCGCGATGATGCCGTAGAGCACGCCGGCGCCGACGATGCCGCCGAGCGCTACGCCGATATTGGGATTCGGTCCCTGCCCGGAATAGCCGGTCGCCGCGATGACGACGGCAATGAAGGCGAAGCTGGAGCCGAGATAGCTCGGCACGCGTCCGGCGACGACCACAAAAAAGATCAGCGTGCCGACGCCGGAGAAGAACAGCGCGAGATTTGGGTCGAATCCCATCAACAGCGGCGCGATGATCGTGGCCCCCGACATCGCGACGCCGTGCTGGAGGCTGGCGATGATGGTCTGGCCCCAGGGCAGCCGTTCCTCGGGCAAGATCACGCCCGACGTCTTCAGCTTCCAGCGTGGAAAGTAGCTGCTTCCCTGCTCATCAGAGCCCGTGGTCGTCGACATGTTCCCCCTCCCCGTTTCTGGCGCGAGCGCGTCTTATTGCATCGTCAGCCCCTCATGGTGAGGCGCGCGGAACGCGCGTCTCGAACCATGCAGGCCCGGATATTACCGCGGCCATCCTTCGAGACGCCCGCCTCCGGCGAGATCCTCAGGATGAGGAGTTGGAATGTTATGACACAGGACGATCAGCTCGCCCAGTTCTCGCGGAATTCACCGAACAGCGTAATACCCCCGCAGGCGTAGATTGTCTGACCGGTGATGTAGCTGGACTCGTCCGAGGCGAGGAAAGCGAACACTGCAGCGATCTCTTCGGCCGTTCCGACCCGGCCGAGCGGAATGTGGCTCTCGACCCCCGCGCGCTTCTTCGCATCCCCCGTCCAGGCTGCGTTGATCGGCGTGTCGATCGCGCCCGGCCCGACGGCGTTGACGCGAATTCCACGGCCGGCGAATTCGAGCGCCAGCGTGCGAGTCAAATTCGCCATGCCGCCCTTGCTGATCGAATAGGCGAGATAGCCTGGCTTTGGGACGATCTGGTGCACGCTCGAGCAATTGACGATAGTGCCGCCGCCTTCGCGGCCGACGAAATGCGCCAGCGCCTTTTGCGCACAGAGCACCGCGCCGTTAAGATTGACGTCGATGATGCGCCGATAGGCCTCGACGTCGAGCGCCTCGCTGGGCGATTCCTTCTGGAAGCCGGCATTGTTGACGAGGCAATCGAGCCGCGGCCAGCGCGACAAAATCGTCTCGAACATCCGCGCGATGTCGGCCTCGGCGCCGACATTGGCCTGGACGACGACGTGATCCCGGTCGCCATGGCCGCGCTCGCGCGAGGCGGCTCGCGCCAACGCAAGCGTTTGTTCGGCGTCCGCACGGTGCTCCAGGTAATTGATGGCGACGGTCGCCCCTTCCTGCGCGAAGCGAACGGCGATCGCGCGCCCGATCCCTTGGGACGCGCCGGTTATGAGTGCATATCGTCCAACGAGGCGGGATGCGAACGAGGTCGACGGATCGGATTGCTGCATAGGCGTCGCCACTCACGGGGGGTCTGTCGAACGGCACATGCCGGTCGATCACAAAACGCCTCCCGTCTTGCAGCGTTCCAGCGCCGCCCGCAAGGGGGCGGCGCCGGCAAACGCAATGCCGCTTACTGCGTGCGGTCCGAGGTCCAGCCCTTGTAGTCCTTGACGTTGTCGCGCGTTACGAGCTTCGACGGCAGCAGCTCGACGGTCGAGGCGGGCTTCTGCCCGCCCAGGATGCCGACACCGACCTGCACGGCGCGGCGCGCCATGAAGAACGGATCCTGCGAGGCCGAGGCCTGGATCTGCGGCGACTGCGGGTCCTTCAGCGCAGCCTCGATGTCGGGCGCACCGTCGACGGCGGTGATGATGATGCCGGAGCGGCCCTGCTGGCGCGCCGCCAGATCGGTGCCAATCGCCTGCGGATCGTTGATGGCGAAGATGGCGTCGATCTTCGGGAAGCGGGTCAGGTAACCCTGTGCCACCGTGAGACCGCCTTCGCGCGAGCCCTTGCCATCCTGGTCGCTGGACAGGACCTTGATGCCGGGGTTCTTGCCGAACACGCTCTTGCAGCCATTCACGCGATCGATGACCGCGGAGACCTGTGGGCCGTTCTCGATGATCACGTCGCCTTTGCCGCCGAGCTTGTCGATGATGTACTGGCACGAGATCTCGCCGGCCTGGACGTTGTTCGTGGTCACCGTGGCGTCGGCGCCTTCGGCCGCGGTGTCAACCGCGACAACGATGATGCCGGCGGCCTGCGCCTTCTTGATCGCCGGGCCAATCGCCTTGGGATCGCCGGGGTTCAACAGGATCAGGTCGACGCCTGCGGCGATGAAGTTGTCGATCTGGGTCACCTGCTTGCCGAGATCGTATTCAAAGCCGACGGTCGTGACCTTGACGTTGGGATTGGTTTTCTTGGCTTCGAACTCGGCGCCCTTCGATAGCGCGACGAAGAACGGGTTGCCGAGCGAACCGAGCGAGACGCCGATGGATTTGAGCTCCTTCGCCTGCAGCGGCGCGGAGCTCAGGGCAAGCGCCACGGCGGCGCTGGTAAGCGAGATCGTCTTCAACATTGGCTTCCTCCCTGGTCTGATTTGATGTCCCGCGCGGCTGACCAGTTGCCGCAACGGAGTCCCACAGCGCGAGTGGCTGTACTTTCGCGCCCCGATCGTCAGGTGCGCGCCGAGCCTTGCAGGCGGTAACGATCGAGCGCGACGGCGCCGATGATCACCAGACCCTTGATGACGTATTGCCAGATGTCGGACACCCCAACCAGGATCAGGCCGTTCGACAGCACGGCGATGATCAGCGCGCCGACCAGAGTTCCCCAGATCGAACCGATACCGCCGACGAAGGACGTGCCCCCCAGGATCACGGCGGTGATCGCATCGAGCTCGTAGCTTTGTCCGAGCTGCAATCCGTTGGCCGCGTAGAGTCGCGCCGCCTGCATCGCGCCGCCGAGGCCGGCAAACAGTCCTGACACGCCATAGACGAAGATCAGCACCGCCCAGACCTTGATACCGGCAAGCCGCGCCGCGCTCTCATTGCCGCCGACCGCGTAGATGTGCACGCCGAGCACGGTCCGGCGCAGCACCAGCCAGGAAACGAGGATCACGAGCAGCGCGATCACCGACAGCCAGGGAATCGAGATCACGCCGGGAATGAGGGTGAGCGAGCCGTTGCCGATGAAGGCATAGGGAATGGAAGGGTTGAACACGGTGGTATCGGCGCCGAGCAGGCGCGCCAGACCTCGCACGGCGGTGAGCGAGCCGAGCGTAACGATGAAGGGCGGCAGCCGCAGCAGCGCGATCAGCGCGCCATTGACGACGCCGAAACCGAGCCCGGTGAGGACGGCGGCCGGCAGCCACAGCGCCCCGAGCTCGGGCAGCTTTGACAGCGTCAGCCCGGCCATCGCGGATGCCGCCAGGATCGAGCCGACCGACAGATCGATGCCGCCGGTGAGGATGACGAAGGTCATGCCCGCCGCGAGCACGGTGTTGACGGCAGCCTGCTGCAGCACAATGCCGAGATTTTGGCCGGTGAAGAAACGCCCGTCCGACAGGTAATGAAAGCCGGCGCACAGGAGCAGCAGCACCGGCAGCATGCCGGCCGCCTGGATCAGGAGCCTGACCCGCTGGCGTTTCGTCTCCTGGGCAGCGGCAAGCCCGTTTGCCGTGGCCGCCTTTGCTGGTGAAGATCCCTGATCAGGCATCGAGGTGCTCCATCCCCGTGGCAAGTGCCATGATATCCTCCTCGGTCAGCGGCTGTGTCGCGGTGCGCCTGATCTCGCCTTCGACGTGCCCCAGGCGCATCACGATGACACGGTCGCAGATGCCGATAATTTCGGGCAGATCGGACGAGATGATGAGGATCGCGGTGCCGGCCTTGGCGAGATTGTCGATGATCGAATAGATTTCGGACTTGGCGCCGACGTCGACGCCTCGCGTCGGCTCGTCAAGGATCAGGACTTTCGGTCCGATTGCAAGCAGCCGCGAGAGCAGCACCTTCTGCTGGTTACCGCCGGACAGGCCGCCCGCGGGGACGCCGGCATTGGCGGCGCGGATACTTAACCCTGCGAAAGCCCTGTCTGCGCGCTCACGCGCCTTCTCGCGATCGAGGAACCAGCCGAGCTTCGCATCGCGCCCAAGCACGGCAAGGTTGATGTTATCCTGGCACGACATGTCCAGGAACAGGCCGAGCGCCTTGCGGTCCTCGGTGAGATAGGCGATGCCGGCCTCGAGCGCCTCGCCGGGCGTGCGGATGTCGATTGGGCGGCCTTCGAGCTCGACACGGCCGGAAATCTTCGGCGCGGCGCCGATGATCAGATGTGCAAGTTCGGTGCGGCCCGCGCCGATCAGGCCGGCCAGTCCCACGACCTCGCCCGCATGCACGGTCAACGAGCAGCCTTTGACGCGCTGCCCGTCGGACATATCGGTCGCGGTGAGCACCGGATGCCCCTTTCCAGCCTCGGGATCGTGGTCCTTCTTGTAGAAAGACGAGACGTCGCGCCCGACCATCATGCGGACGATGCTGTCGGCGCGGATGTCGGACTTGTCGAGCGAGCCGACCAGGCGCCCGTCACGCAGCACCGTGACGCGATCGCCAAGCGCGTAGACCTCGTCCATGCGATGCGAGATATAGATGATGGCAAGCCCCTCGGCGCGCAGTTGCCGGACCAGTGCGAACAGCCGCTCACTCTCGCCGGCCGACAGCGCAGTAGTAGGCTCATCCATGATCAGGATCTTGGAACGCGCGTGCAGCGCACGCGCGATCTCGACCAGCTGGCGCTGGCCCATGGAAAGATGTGCCACCAGCGTCGACGGGGTGAAGTCGGCGCCCAGCCGCTCGAGGATCGGGCCGACACCGACGCGCATGTCGCCGCGCGCGAGCAATCCCGAACGTGAGACCTCGCGGCCGAGATAAATATTCTCCGCGACGCTCAAGTTGGGGGCTAAAGACAGTTCCTGGTAGATGATCGAGATGCCGGCGGCGCGGCCGCCGAGCGGGCCTTCGATCCGTACCGGCTTGCCCTCGATGCGGATCTCGCCACCGGGATCGGGCCGGTAGGCACCCGATAAAATTTTCATCAGAGTCGACTTGCCGGCGCCGTTCTCGCCCATCAGGGCGTGGACCTCGCCAGCATAGACGGTGAGGTCAACGGCGCGCAGCGCCTTGATGCCGAAGAAGGATTTGGAGACCCCGCGCATCTCGAGGATCGGATCGTTCATCGTGCCTCCCGGCGCACAATGCGTTTCCCACCCGCGTCTCTTTCGTTGTCAGCGCGGTCCGACCATTAAACAAAAGGCGGCGGCGCAGGGCAATACCGAACCCGACAATATCGAAGAGGTGCACATGCGGAACGCACGACGCTAATGGCGCGGTCGGTACAGTTCGCGCCATGCGGGCAGGCGTTCGGCGTAGGCATTGGCGAGCGCCCGCTCGGGTTCAAAAGTCTCGACGCGCCGCGGCGGCGTGCAGACGGCGGCGATCGCCTCACCCGTGACAGCAAGGCGCCCCAATCTCGCTGCACCGAAAGCGGCACCCGTCTCGCCTGCTGCAAACCGGTGGATCGGCATGTTCAGCACGTTCG
The DNA here is from genome assembly GCF_059803515.1 of Bradyrhizobium sp. UFLA05-125. Classification (NCBI taxonomy): domain Bacteria; kingdom Pseudomonadati; phylum Pseudomonadota; class Alphaproteobacteria; order Hyphomicrobiales; family Nitrobacteraceae; genus Bradyrhizobium; species Bradyrhizobium sp. UFLA05-125. The sequence continues at coordinate 110,203 of NZ_JBANBJ010000016.1, forward strand.
CCAGCACTGCAAGCCAGAAAGTGGACCGCGATCCGCCACCGATCGCATCGGCCTCTGCGACTGCAAGGCCGGCGGCGGCGAGCGCGTCGCGGCAATCGGCGAGCGCAAAGGCAACGCCTTCGAGGACGGCCTGCACGATCGCCGTGCGATCGGTGTCATGGCTCAGGCCATCGAGCATGCCGCGCACATTGGGGTCGTCATGCGGCGTCCGCTCACCGGCAAGATAAGGCAGGAAACTGACGGACGACGGCGCCTGCGGGCGCGCACCGAGCGGCGCCAGCAGTTCGGCTTCCGGGGCGCCGAGCAGTCGCGCGACCCAGGCAAGGCAGGACGCGGCCGACAGAATCGCGCCGGCCTGAATCCACATTTCGGGGATCGCATGTGCGAAGGTGTGCACGACGCGATCCGGGTTCGCAGCAACCCTGTCGGTGGGCGTCAACAGTGCGCCTGATGTCCCCAGCGAGATGAACGCGGTTCCCGGGTGGATCGCGCCGATGCCGACGGCACCGGCCGGGTTATCGCCAGCGCCCCCCGCGACCATCGGCCGTTTCACCATGCCCCAGCGCTCGCTGAGCTCATGCGTCAGCCGCGCGGCAGGCGCGCAGCCTTCGACCAGCCGCGGCATGTGCGCGCGTGACAGGCCCGTTGCGGCGAGGCCATCATCCGACCAGTCGCGCCGCGCGACGTCGAGCCATAGCGATCCCGAGGCGTCGGAAACATCCTCGATCGCCTCGCCGGTCAGGACCAAGCGAAGATAGGCCTTCGGCAGCAATACGAGCTTTGTCGCCGCAAAGATCTCGGGCTCGTGCGCCGCGATCCACAAAAGCTTCGGCGCGGTGAAGCCGGGCATCGCCTTGTTGCCGGTCGTGGTGCGCAAAGCCGGCCAGCGCTCTTCGAGTTGACGGCACTCGGCCGCAGAGCGGCCATCATTCCAGAGAATGCAGGGGCGGAGCGGCTTGAGGCTCGCGTCGAGCACCGTCGCGCCGTGCATCTGGCCGGATAGGCCGATGCCCTCGACCCCGGCCAGCTCGCGCGGATGATCTGCCTTCAGCTCATCCAGCGTCGCAAACGCCGCCTCGATCCAATACCGCGGATCCTGCTCGGAAAAACCGGGGCGCGGCGAGGCTGTCGCGAGCGGCCGGCTCGCGCTCGCGATCAAGCGCTGGGCGTCGTCGACGAGGACGGTCTTGACCGCGGAGGTGCCCAGATCGATGCCGAGATACATGATGCTCCTTGCCAGGCACCGTCGGCATCAAGCTTCGACGGCCGATCGCGTCGGGCTTACGCATAATACTCTGCCTGAAATTTTCAATGTGCGTGGAACCCACGCGTAGGGATCAAGCGCCGATGACCTTCGACATTGGTGCAAGAGTGATGCCGGCTGAGGCGAGGCGCTCGCGCAGGCGCTGCGCCATCGTGACCGCGCCCGGCGTATCGCCGTGGACGCAAACGCTGTCGATCCGAGTCGGCAGACGTGTTCCCGACAGGCAGGTGATGACGCGATCCTCGATCATGCGAATGACCCGCTCGGCAGCGACCTGCGCATCATGAATCACGGCACCCGGAAGACGACGCGACACCAGATTGCCGTTATCGGCATAGGCGCGGTCGGCATAGATCTCGCGCACTAGCGGCAGGCCGAATTTCTCGCCGGCACGCTCGGTCTCCTGGCCGGGCATCACCACGAAGATCAGGTTGCGATCGACGGTGCGTATCGCCCGCGCCACGGCTTCGGCGAGATCGCGGTCCTCGGCAGCGATGTTGCCGAGCGCACCATGGGTCTTGACGTGGCGGATGGCGTGACCGACGTCGGATGCCAGTGCCATCAACGCGCCCACCTGGTAGAGAACGATCTTCTCGATGTCGGCGGGACGCTCGCCCTGAATGGGCCTGCGGCCAAAACCCCAGAGATCGAGGAAGCCGGGGTGCGCACCGGCCTGCACGCCGTTGGCCTTCGCCTCCGTCAAGGTGCGATGCATCACCAGAGGATCGCCGGCATGAAAGCCGCAGGCGATGTTGGCGGAGGTGACGGTGCGCAGCATCTCGGCGTCATCGCCGAGCGAGTAGACGCCAAAACCCTCGCCCATGTCGCAGTTCATATCGATCAGAGTCATCGTAGCCCTCGTTTCGCGCCTGTGCGATATAGACATGGCATGCGACGCGGGTCACGAACAATCCGGCGCGCGGCTTGCATGCGACGGCCTCGCTTTTCGAAGAGCATAGGCGGCCGGCAATCTCATGACGAGCGATCAACCAGCATGACATCCAACGCTCTCTATGCCCTGCCGCGTTTCCGCCGGTCCGGCGACGCAGCGCTGATGATCGAAGTCGGAGACGGCATCGATGCTGACGTCAATGCGCGAGTCGTCGACCTCGACCGCTCGCTAACCGGGCGCGCGATGCCCGGCATCGTGGAGATCGTGCCGACCTACCGCACGCTGCTCATCTGCTTCGATCCGACCGTGCTGTCGCAACACGCAATCGAGGCCGAGGTGATGGCGCTATGGCCGCCGACGCCACCCGAACGACGGATTCGCCGCCGCTGGACTGTTCCCGTCGCCTATGGCGGCGATCACGGCATGGATCTCGACTGGCTTGCGCGACGCCTCGATACGACGACGGACGACATCGTGGCTCGGCATAGCGCCGCCGAATATCGCGTCTACATGATCGGCTTCATGCCCGGGCTGACCTATCTCGGCGGCCTCGATCCCTTGCTTCATGTCGACCGACGCCCCGAGCCGAGGCTGGTGGTGCCTCCAAGTAGTGTTTCCATCGGTGGCCAGCAGGCTTCTATTTCTCCGCCGATCGCCGCGCCAAGCGGCTGGCATATGCTCGGGCGCACGCCAGTTCGCTCCTACGATCCCCGCCGCAAAACCGAACCCTTCCTGTTTCGCGCCGGCGATCTCTTGTGCTTTCGTCCGATCGATGGCGCCGAATGCGCCGCGCTCGAGCGCGCTTCGGAGGCAGGCGAAATCATCGCCGAGTTTGAGGTTTGAGCGGCGCCATCGCTCAGCTTCAGCGCTCGAATGATCGGTCGGCCCCTACTCGTCGAAGAAGCCGGGATGCTTGGCGACAAAGGACTGCAGCTCGCGCGAGACGCGGTCAAGGTGATCCGCCATTTCGCGCCTGGCCTGATCCGGCTTGTGGGCGGCAATTGCACGATAGATCGCTTCGTGCTCGCGGAACGTCCCCTCGGGCCGCCCGGGTTCGGGAAGCAGAGTCCGGCGCACGCGCTCAAGATGAGTGCGGATTGGATCAAGCACCTCGCCAACCCGCGCAAGATTCAAGGTCTCGGTCATCTGGCGGTGAAACCTGGTGTCGAGTTCGTGGAAGCCTCCAAGATCACCGCTGGCGATGGCCGCTTTCTGATAAGCGAGATTCTGACCTAGCGCCGCGATCGCCTCGTCCGACATGTCGGCGGCACAGACTTCGACGACCTCCACCTCCAGCGCGCGACGCATCAGCATCCATTGCCGCACATCCTCGAGGTGAATCCGCGCGACATAGGAGCCCCGCTGCGGCTCGACCACGACGAGGCCTTCGAAGGCGAGCCGGTTGATCGCGGTCGTGATCGACAGCCGCGACACGTCGAAGGCGGCGCACCACTCGTTCTTGTCGATCGGGGTTTCCGGCGCGAGCTGCCCCGACACGATGGCCCGCTTCAGCGCAAAGTACGCCTGGTCGACTTTCGACCCGCCTGCCCTGCGACCTCGCGCTGCAACGGTTCCGCCCCTGAGCCCGCCGATTGAATGCATGCTGTGATCCCCCGGCTGATTTTTCACTTTTTCGGTTAGCGAAGTCCAATTGCGCGGACGAAGGCTTGACGAACGACGACTGATATAACTAGCATATCAGCAAAACAACAACCATCACCCCAGCGGCTCAATGTCCTTCAGACTGAAGAGTCGGGGGCTGGGAGGAGCAGCGATGGAAGCACGCGGCGGTGCTCTCGGAGCGCAGGACGAATCACGCGCGTCCTCCCGCGTGATCGAGCTTGGCGCCCGCGCCGGCGCGCCGGGTGGTCACGTCGCTCTCTCCGCCGAACAGATCTCCAAATCCTTCGCCGGCGTGAAGGCTCTCCACAACGTCGACTTCGATCTGCGCCCCGGCGAAGTGCACGCGCTGATGGGCGAGAACGGCGCCGGCAAGAGCACCCTGATGAAGATCCTCGCCGGCGTGCACACGAGCTATGATGGCATCATCGAGGTCGAAGGCCAGGCGATATCGTTCGCCGGCGTGCGCGACGCCGAGGAAGCCGGCGTCGCGATCATCCACCAGGAGCTCAATCTCGTTCCCGAGCTCAGCGTGGCCGACAACATCTTTCTTGGTCGCGAGCCGCTGATCGCGGGCCTGCTGATCGATCGCCGCCGCATGGTCAAGGCGGCCGGGCGCCTGCTGGCGCGGCTGGGCGTGAGGCTCGACGCGGAGAGCCGCGTCGCCGACTTGCGCGTCGGCGAGCAGCAATTGGTGGAAATTGCCAAGGCGCTGTCGCTCGATGCCCGTATCCTCATCATGGACGAGCCGACCTCCGCGCTGTCGTCGTCGGAGTGCGAGACGCTGTTCAAGATCGTACGACAGCTCGCGACCGAAGGCGTCGCGATCATCTACACTTCGCACCGCATCGAGGAGGTGCTCGAGCTCGCCGACCGCGTCACCGTGCTGCGCGACGGCAGGCGGGTGGTCACGGCCCCGATCGGCGAATTGTCACGCGGCGCGATCATCTCGGCGATGGTCGGCCGCGACATGGCCGCAAGCGACCGCGGTGCGGCAGCGGCGGACGGCGCGGTCATCCTGTCGGTCAAGGACCTCACGCTCGACACGCTCAGCCCGCGCGGATGGCGGCGGATGCTGCACGGCGTCAGCTTCGAGCTCAGGCGCGGAGAGATTTTGGGCATCGGCGGCCTGCTCGGCTCCGGACGGACCGAGATCCTGGAATCCATCTTCGGCGTCGCGCGAGGCTGGTGCGGCGGCGCTGTCACGATCGACGGTGAGACCGCCGATATCAACGCGCCCGCGGATGCCTATCGCCTTGGCCTCGCGCTCGTCAGCGAGGACCGCAAGGAGCGCGGCCTGCATCTGGCCGCATCGATCTGCGACAACATCGCGCTGCCGTCGATCGGGGTGCTGTCGCAATTCGGCCTGCGTTCTTTCGCGCGCGAACGTGCATTGGCTCGCGAGATGGTCGGCCGGCTGTCGGTGCGCTGCACCGGCATTGGACAAGCGGCCGCAGCGCTGTCGGGCGGCAACCAGCAGAAGGTCGTGATCGGCAAGTGGCTCGCCACCGAGCCGCGCATTCTCCTGCTCGACGAACCGACCCGCGGCATCGACATCGGCGCCAAGCAGGAGATCTATCGCCTGATCTTCGATCTCGCGGCACAGGGCCTCGGGATCATCGTGGTGACCTCGGAAATGCCCGAACTTCTCTTGTTGTCCGATCGCATCCTCGTGATGTGCGAGGGACGGCAGACCGGCCTGCTGACGCGCGAGAATGCGACGCAGGAGGCGGTGATGCGCCTTGCCGCACCGGGCATGGCGACGTGGTCGCAGGAAGAAGCATCATGAAGGCACTCAAACTGCTCTCGCAAACCAAGCTCTATTGGGGGTTGCTGCTGATCTGCCTGATCGGCGCCCTCACCTCGCCGCACACCTCGTCCGGCAACAACATCTTCCTGTCCTACGGCAACCTGACCGACGTGCTTCGGCAGGTCTCGATCACCGGGCTGGTCGCGACCGGCATGACCATGGTCATCCTGCTCGGCGGCATCGACCTGTCGGTCGGCTCCGTGATGGGCTTTTCGACCGTGATCTGTGCGATGCTGCTCACCAAGCCCGGCTGGACGGCAGCCTCGGCGCTGGGCGTGCCGGCGGCCGTGCTCGTCTGTGGCGCGGCCTCGGCGCTGGCCGCGCGCTTCATATTCGCAGGCCTTGCCCGCGGCCGCGATGTCGGCGCCGGGGGTCGGCGCGACATCGCGCTGTCGCGCTGGCACGGCGTCGGCATTCCCGCGCTGCTCGGCCTGATCGTCGCGATCGCGATTGGGTGGTGGACGGCGAGCCAGGTGCCCAGCAAGTTCGGCGTGCTCGGCGTGCTCCTGGTGGCGCCCTGCCTAGCGCTGCTGCTCGGGGCCATCAACGGGCTCCTCATCGTCACCGGGCGGATGCAGCCCTTCATCGTGACGCTCGCGATGATGGTCAGCGCACTCGGCATCGCGCGATTGACGGCGGGGTCGGACAACGCCGTGGTGCCGGTCTACACCGGCACCAACGCGACCGAGGCCTTCGAGCTGCTGCGCTCAATGCTCTGGGGCGTGCTGCCTGTGCCAAGCGTCTTCTTCCTGGCGGCGATCGTCCTGTTCGGCGCGATCCTGCGCTTCACGACGTTCGGCCGCTATGCTTATGCGATCGGTGGCAACGTCGAGGCTGCCAAGCTCTCGGGCATCAAGGTCGCCCAGGTCCAGCTCACGGCCTATCTGCTGTCCGGACTGCTCGCTGGCATCGCCGGCGTGCTGTTCGTCGCGCAATATCGGCAAGGCAAGCCCGATGCCGGCGCCGGCCTCGAGCTCGATGCCATCGCCGCGGTCGTGATCGGCGGCACCAGCCTGATGGGCGGCCGCGGCGGCCTCGCCGGCACCTTCGTCGGCGTCCTGATCTTCGGGTTGCTGTCGGACATTCTTCAGCTTCAGAACATCGACTCCAACGTCCAGCTTTTGATGAAGGGCTTGATCATCGTCTGCACCGTTCTGGTGCAGGAACAGAATCTCGGCCAGCTCATCTCGCGATGGCGGTTCATCCGGTCGCGGGACGCCCATGCCGATCCGAAAACAGCCGAAGCCTATCGGCTGCCAAACGCCGCGAAGGCGCAAGCAAAAGAAAGGGAGGATCTCGATGAAGCGTCGTGAATTCTTGAAACTGTCCACCACCATGGCCGGCGCGGCCATGACCGTCTATCTGCCGACCGGCTGGAGCCCGGCCAAAGCTGCAGGCAAATGGAAGGTCGGCTTCAGTCAATGCACCACGCTCGAGCCGTGGCGCGTGCAATTCAACAAGGACATCCAGGCCGAAGCAAAGAACCAGCCGGACGTCGACCTCGTCATCACCGATGGCCAGGACAAGACCGAGAAGCAGGTCGCCGACTGCGAAAACCTCATCGTGCAGCAGGTCAACGTGCTCCTGATCTCGCCCAAGGAGTCCGCGGGGCTGACCGGCGTCGTCGAGAAGGCGATCGACGCCAAGATTCCGGTGATCGTGCTCGACCGCAACGTCGATACCAAACGCATCACCCAGTTCATCGGCGGCGACAATGTCGCGATCGGCAAGGCGGCCGGCGAGCATGCGGTCAAGCTGCTGGGCGGCCCTGGCAAGGCGGCCGGCAACGTCGTCGAAATCTGGGGCGGCATGGGCACCCAGCCCGCGCATGACCGGCACGATGGCTTCCATGCCCACACCGACAAGGAGCCGGGCATCAAGTATCTGCTCAACAACCAGTCGGGCGACTGGAAGCAGGACAAGGCCTACAACATCATGACGACCGCGCTGCGCAACAACGAGAAGATCGACCTCGTCTATGGCCACAACGACCCGATGGCTTATGGCGCCTACCTCGCCGCCAAGGACGCCGGCCGCGACAAGGACATCAAGTTCATCATCGGCATCGACGGACTGCCGGACGAAGGCGTCACCTGGGTCTCCAAGGGTCAGCTCACCGCGACGTTCCTCTATGCGACGCCCGGTGCCGAGGGCCTGCGGCAGGCGGTCAAGCTGCTCAAGGGCGAAAAGCTGGAGCCGGTCATCACGTTGCCGACGATGCTGATCACCAAGGAGAATGCCCCGGAGATCCTGAAGAAGAACGGGCTGCTCTGACCCGCTGAGGCTTTAAGCAAGCCAACGGAGTCCGGTTCAAGCCAACTTGAACCGGACTGTAGACTTTGACGTCGATATGGACGGGGGCGCCCCGACGTTGGATAGTCGTGAGCCTAAGAAACTGACCAACGTCCCGGGAGGCGCTGCATGCTGAAATCGATCGACCCGCTTCTGAATGCCGATGTTCTTTACGCGCTGCGGTCCATGGGACACGGCGACGACCTCGTGCTTTGCGACACCAATTTTCCGGCCGATGCGGTGGCGCGCCAGACCGTGCTGGGTAAGCTCATTCGCATCGATAATGTCACCACTGCGCGCGCCGCGCGCGCGATCCTCTCGGTGCTGCCGCTCGACAGCTTTGTCGACAAGCCGGCATCGCGCATGGAGATCGTCGGCCAGCCCAACGAGATCCCGCCCGTGCAGCGTGAGGTTCAGGCTGAAATCGATGCGGCGGAGGGGAAATCCTTTCCTATGGGCTCGGTTGAGCGCTTCGCCTTCTACGAGCTCGCAAAAAAATCCTATTGCGTGATCCAGACCGGGGAGCGGCGCTTCTATGGCTGCTTCATCTTCAAGAAGGGTGTCATCCCGCCCGATGCTCCGTGAGGTGAACACCTCAAGGGAGACCCGGCGAGGGTCGTACGAGACCTCACGCACAAATATGACATCGAAATGATGTCGCGCGCGAACATCCATCTTGCAGCGCGGCATCGCGAAAATTCTCTTCGCCAATTCTGATCGGCGGCAGGCGGCTTCAACTCCGCGTGCCTTCGTTGACATTGATGGGCGCCGTTGCATACTCGAAAGCGGCCTCAGTCACCCATCACGACGACACCGAAGTCCACGGGCGTCACGTCCTCGATGTGCTTCGGCTAGTCAGACTTCACATCAAGAAAGTCAATAAGGGAGGGTATCGCGATGAAACAGCAAGACTATGATTGGCTTTCCGCACGTCCGAACCGGCGTACGGTGCTGAAGGGTGCGGCAAGCGCCGCGGCATTGGGCACGAGCGGAGCGCTTGGCACGTTCTCGGAGATTGCGCTCGCACAAAACAATCTTCGCGCGCAGATTGGGCAAATTCCAGGCGTGGGCAAGGGCTCACCGACCGACGCCGACTGGCAGAAGGTCGGCGAGCTCTGCCTCGGCCCGACCAAGGCGAGCATCAAGGAGGGCGAGTTCAAAGGCGTCGAGCTCTCCTTCATGGGACTGAATAATCAGAACCTGCACAACCTCCTGTTCCGCGGCTTCCTGAAACCCTGGGAGGCCTATACGGGGGCAAAAATCTCCTGGATCGATCTGGCGCAGGCGGACTACAACCCGCGGCTCCAGCAGGCGATCGCGACCGGCACGGTCGACTTCGATATCCTGGAGATGGGCGCGCCGTTCGAAGGCGACGTCTGCGGCAAGGGCCTGGCGTCGGAGATGCCGGACTGGGTCAAGAAGCAGATCGATATCGATGACTATGTCGACTATCTGAAGCCACCGGTCGGCACATGGAACGGCAAGACCTATCGCGTCACGATCGACGGTGATTGCCACAACTTCAACTACCGCACCGACGTGTTCTCCGACCCGGCCCTCGCCAAGGCCTGGAAGGAAGCCGGCAATGCCGGCGAATGGGGCGTGCCAAAAACCTGGCAGCAGGTCCAGGCCGTGACGAAATTCCTCAAAGGAAAGAAGTTCAAGAACCAGAACGTCTACGGCTATCTCGATGCGCCAAAGCCGTGGGGCGGATTCGGCTTCTATTTCCTCGGCAGCCGCGCCACGGCTTACGCCAAACATCCCGACGACAAGGCCTGGCTGTTCGACATCGACACCATGAAGCCGCGCATCAACAATCCGGCCTGGGTGCGCGCCATCCAGGATGTGATCGACGCGCTGCCATCCGAGCCGGCCGATCAGCTCAACGCCGATCCCAACACTACGGGCTTCCAGCAGTTCCTGGCTGGCATCGGCTCGATGATCCCGTGGTGGGGCGACATCGGCCAGGTGGCGAAGGCGAGCGACACCTCGGTCATCGGCGACGTTGTCGGCTTCGACATCCTGCCGGGCTCAGACGATGTCTATAATTCCAAGACCGGGCAATGGGACAAGCTTGCGAGCGGTCCGAACCATGCCCCGAACTGCGCCTATCTCGGCTGGGGCATCTATGTGATGGCGCGCGTCAATGGTGATGAGAAGAAGCACAAGGCCGCCTGGAGCGCGGCCGCGCATCTCGGCGGCAAGGATCTCTCGTTCTGGATGGTGCTGTACCCGTCGGGCTTCCAGGCCCACCGGACCAGCCACTTCCAGTACGATGAGTGGGTGGCCGCTGGCTACGATCGCAAGTACATCACCTCGTATCTGAACTCGCAGCTCGGCTCCTATAATCACCCGAACCGCGCCGTTGAGCCGCGCATTCCCGGCATCTTCCAGTACTACAGCATCGCCGAGGACGAGCTGACGAAGATCTTCGCCGGCAAGGTCGACGCGCAAACCGGGGCGAACAATATCGCGGCGGCCTGGGAGAAGTTGACCGACCAGATCGGCCGCGAACGGCAGATCGGGCTCTATAAGGCCTCGCTTGGCGTGTAGCGCACCAACGCAAGATCATCTACCCTCGGCTGGCGCTCCCGGCGCCAGCCGAAAACTTGCCCGGCGACAGAACCGGCACTGAATGCAGCTATCTCGATGCAGAATTCCGTACCCGTCAGCGACGATGCGCACCACCAGCCAGTAGCGAAGCGCGCGCCCGGCAGCAAGAAGGCCGCCGGCCGCGCGCTTGTTCTGCTGACCTCGCTCGGCTTCCTGCTCGTCGTCCTCATTCAGGTCTTGCACACGACCGGCACGATCTCGGCCGGCTTTTCCGATTGGCGGCCGATCCTCATCGCCTATCTCGTCTGGGCCGTTGCATTTGGCGTGGGACAAGTTTTGACCCGCGGCGAGCGTGGCCAGCGCGCGCTGTTCTTGCTACCAGCGGTGTTCTTCACCGTCGCCGTCGTGATTTTCCCGACGATCTTCGGGATCTACATCGCCTCGCTCGACTGGAATCTCAGCTCGATCGAGGGCCCGCGCTTTTCCGGCTTCGACAATCTGAAGGGAATGCTGAACGACACCTATTACTGGAATGCGCTCGGCAACATGGTCTTCTACACCGTCGCGGTGCTCGGCGAATACGCGATCGCGTTCGGACTGGCGCTGCTGCTCAGCGCCGAGATCCGCGCGCGAAAATTCTTTCGCGTTGTCTTCCTGCTGCCGATGATGCTCAGCCCCGTCGCCGTGAGCTGGATGATCGGCAAGTCGCTCATGGAGTACCGCTTCGGCCCTGCAGCGACGCTGGCGCGCTATCTCGGCTGGGATAACCCCGCGTTCTTCGCCTCGCCCTGGATGGCACGCTTCAGCATCCAGGCGATGGATGCCTGGGTCTCGATCCCCTTCATCATGATCATCCTGCTTGCAGGCCTGCAAGCGATGCCGAAGGAGGTGCAGGAGGCGGCCAAGGTCGACGGCGCGAATGGCTGGCAGTCGTTCTGGCACGTCACCTTCCCGATCATGCTTCCGGTCAGCATCACCGTCCTGATCATCCGCATCATCTTCAAGCTGAAGCTCGCCGACATCGTGATCAACGTGACGGCCGGCGGTCCCGGCGGCGCGACCGACACGGTGTCGAGCTTCATCTACCGCGTCTATCGCGACCGTTCGAACGTCGGATACGGCACGGCGCTCGCCATGGTCTATCTGCTGCTGATTATCGTGCTGCTGACGCTGATGTTGCGCGCCTCGAAGCGCTGGACGCAGAAGGTCGTTTAGGTCGGAAAAGGAGTTTGAGCGCTTGGCTATCTCGACCGTGGCATCGAACCCGATCCGAAAGCGTCCGGCAGCGCCGCGCGCCAGGCGGATGCTGGGCCGCGCGCTGATCTACGCCGCATTACTGCTCTGGACGTTCATTTGCCTGTTTCCGATCTACTGGACCGTGACGACCTCGTTCAAATCGGCGGTCGATGTGACGCAGGCGCACTTGATCCCCTGGGTCGATTTCCAGCCGGACTGGAAAGGCTGGCGCTCGCTCGGCCTGTCGCCCGATACGCTGTTCGGGACCTCGACCGCGCGGTCCGAATTCATGAGCCGCTTCGTCAACAGCATCATCACTTCGGTCGGCGCATCGCTGCTGGCGCTCGTCCTCGGATCGCTCGCCGCTTACGGCTTGAGCCGCTTTCGCTACAAATTCGCCTGGATGCGCAATGACGACATCCTGTTCTTCTTCATGTCGCAACTGATCCTGCCGCCGGTCGTGCTCGCGCTGCCGTTCCTCGTGCTCTACAAGGCCCTGGCGCTGCTCGACACGACGTTTGGCCTGATCCTGCTCTACACGCTGACGGTGCTGCCGATCGTCATCTGGATCATGCGCGACCAGTTCAACGCGATTCCGATCGAGCTCGACGAGGCCGCCTTCGTGGATGGCCTGTCGACCTGGGGCGCGTTCCTCCGCATCATCCTGCCGCTCGCGGTGCCCGGTATGGTCGCCGCATTCATCCTCTCGCTGGTGCTGTGCTGGAACGAGTATTTCTTTGCCGCCCTCCTCACCAGCACCGACGCGAAGACGCTGCCCGTGATGGTGGCGAGCCAGACCGGCTCGCAGGGCATCAATTGGTGGTCGATGGCGGCGCTGTCGACGGCGGCGATCGCGCCGCTCGTCGTGGTCGGCATCTTCCTCGAGCGCTACATCGTCAGCGGCCTGACGACGGGCGCCGGAAAATAGAGCCGATCAACGCTTACGCGGGCACGGGCGCATCCGCGTCGAGCAGGCGCGCGGCCTTCAGATCGGCCCAGAGCGCGCTCGGCACCTTGGTGGTGAGCGCCGCCACGTTGCGCTCGACCTCCTCCGGACTATGCGCTCCCAGCACCACGCTCGCCACGGCCGGATGGCCAAGCGCGAAGTGCACGGCGGCCGTCGGCAGCGCGACGTGATGGGCCTCGCAGACGCGCTGGATCTCGGCAACCTTCGCCATAACCTCCGGCAGCGCGTCCTGATAGTTGTACTTGGCCCCCTTGACCGCGCCGGTGGCGAGAATGCCCGAATTGAAGACGCCGCCGAGCAGCACGGCAATGCCCTGCTCGAGCGCCAGCGGCAAGAATTCCTTCAACGCCGGCTGCTCGAGCAGCGAATAGCGGCCAGCCAGCAGCATCACGTCGAACGTGCCGGCTTTGGCGAAGCGTACACACATATCGGCTTCGTTCACGCCGATCCCGATGCCTGCGACCACGCCCTCCGCCCGGAGCTTGTCGAGCGCCACATAGGCGCCCGTCATCGCCTCTCGAAACCGGTCCTCGATCGCTGCAGCGCCATGCGTCCAGACGTCGACATCATGGATCAGCAATAGGTCGATCCGGTCGGTGCCAAGCCGCAGCAGCGACTGCTCCACCGAGCGCATCGTGCCGTCATAGGAATAGTCCACAACCGCCTTGTGCGGCTGGCCGCCGACAAAGCCCGATCGGTTCTCCGGCCGGTGAAACGCGTCCATCCAGCGGCCCACCTTGGTGCAGAGGACGACGTCCTCGCGGGCCACGCGCCGCAACGCAGTGCCGCAGCGGTGCTCCGACAGGCCATAGCCATAGAGCGGAGAAGTGTCGAGCAAATTGACGCCAAGCTCGAATGCCCGCTCCGCGGCTGCGATCGCCGTCTGATCGTCAAGCTTGAGGAAGAGGTCGCCGAGCGGGGCGGTCCCGAAGCCGAGGACCGAGGCCTGAAGCCCGGTCCGGCCAAGGGTGCGGCGGGGTAGTGCTGATTGTGAAACCATGGTGAATGTCACTCTTTTCTGCGCGGCTTTTCGCCGGTCTCATGTTCGATCAAATGCAGCGTATGACTTTGTCGCCGCGAGTCAACGCGCACCCGCGCGTCGTGCGAGAACTCAACTCCGAATTCGTCGACGTTTCCCGAGAGCGCCCTGTCGTCAACGGATTGACGATGGGCGCGGGAAAGTGGAACGGCGTGGTGAGAGCAACGATGCGGCAACACATCGCTCACTCCGACCGCCTGCGCGGCGTCGCTGTGTCGCAGACGCCTAACTCACAAAGTCTCGATTTCCAGACGGCGCAGCCCGGAATCGGAGCGCGTCGGGGGCATGCTGCTCTCTGCGACAGCAAACATTTCCATGGGCTGATCGTAGCCCTTGATAGTTTGCTTACCGGCCGAAGCAAGAGGAAAGGCGTCCTTGACTTTCTCGGCGACAGCTCTGTCGGTCAGGATTTGCGCATCCTTTGCCAGGCCGCAAAGCCGAGACGCCAAGTTGACGACATTGCCGAGGGCGGTGTAGTCGAGCCGCCCCTCGTAGCCAACGGTTCCGACCGTCGCCGTTCCCATTGCGATGCCGACGCCGAAGCCGATCGCGTGACCGGCGGCGCACCATCTTCCCGCAATCGACTGCACCGCAACCTGCAGATCGATCGCCAGCTGAACAGCGTGGTTTGCGGGCTTGTCGCAGGCAACCGGCGCGTTGACGAGAAGCATCACGCCGTCTCCGGCGAAGCGGATCAGCGTAGCCTCGTGACGGGTCGTAACGGCTCCCACTGCCGCATAGTACTCGCGCAGGACGGCCATGATGACGTCCGGTTCGGCGCGCGCGGAAAATGCCGTGAAGCCACGCAAATCACCGAAAACCACGACGACTTCACGCCGCTGCCCTTCGAGCAGTTCGGCGGAATGTTCGACGAGTTCGGCGACCTGGGGCGCAAGAAATTGCTTTAGCCGGTCGATGCGGACGGATTTCTGCTGGGAGATCGCCAGCTCCGATGCCATCTCGTTGAAACGGACCGCCAATTGCTCCAATTCGTCGCGACTGGAAATCCCAATGCGGTGGTCGAAATGTCCGTTACCGATCCGCTCGACGCCCTCTTCCAATTGCTTGATCGGACCGGACATCCGGTGCGCCCGCCAGTAGGCAAGCGCGAGCGCGATCAGCACACCGAATGCAATCAGAAGCGACGAGCGCCACAATGCCGCGCGGATCGATGCGAATGCCTCCAGGACCGGCTGCATCGCAATCACCGTCCAGCCGATATCGGGTGCATGCACCGAGAGCGCGACGACGGAATTACCTTTGTCCCCCGTGATGACGGCACCACTACTCGTGGTGCCAACCAAATGCTTGATCCGGCCGAAATCAACGGAACCGGTACGGCCGCGCAGGACCAGGCTGATGTCTGGATGGGCGATCAGCTGCCCGGAATCGTCGACGATCATGGCATAGCCGGTCTGACCGATCCTTATTGCGGCAATAACGTCCCAGATCAGCTTCAGGTTGACCTCGGCGATGGCAACCCCGGCGGCGGGAAGGTTTCCGGCGACCGCGATCCTCATATATGGCTCGGACTCGTGCTGATACTGAACGGGACCGTACCAGACCATGTTGGCGCGCGCGCCGACCACTGCGGGATCCGCGGACAGGTCGATCCCTCGGCCAGTCTTGTTCAGACGTAACCTGGACACAAAAACGCGCTCGGTCCCGGTCTCGTCGAGCAGCGAGACCGAAACGATTGCCGGCACCTGCTGTAACAGACGCAACGCGTCGATCCTGTGCCGGTCATCGTCTCCCTGTGTCCACGGAAACTGCACGACCCAGCCCAACTGATCGCTTATTTCATCCGTGAAGGCCTCTATCCTGCCCGCCGCACCACGAGCCTCGGCCTGCAGAACCTCGCTGATATGACGGCGCTGGTCGCGATAGCCGAACGATGCTTCGATCACTGCCCCAAGGATGAGAGGCACGACGGCTGCCACGAACAGGCTCGCGAAGTACTTGAAAAACAGGGAGCGACGCGGCCGCTTCGCGTCACCACGGGCAGTTAACGAAGATGGCGCAGTGAATTCTGGCATATCGATCTCAGGCAATCACCTTGTTGGCGCGAAAAAGGATTGAAGATGTTTCCAGCTCTACGCCCAGGTGCTGAGCCGTCTTCAGATTGATCGCCAGTTCGAACTTTTCGGGCCGCATGACGGGAAGAACGGCAGGATCTTCGCCGCGCAGGATCCGGTCAGCGTAATTCGCAAGCCACCGATAGGTCGCACGCTGGTTGGCGCCGTAGCTCAAAAGTCCGCCGGCCTCGCAATACTCGGACCAGCCGAACATCGAAGGGAGCCGATGCGCCAGCGCGAACTCCGCGAGTTTCGTTCGATCAACCATTGTCACGACGTCGGGAAATACGAGCATAGCGTCGGCTCCCGAGCCACCCGCAACCTCGAGCGCATTGTCTAGTTCGCTCACGCCGGAGAAGGGGACATAGATCGGCAGGATGCCCAGCCCGGCGCACGTCTGCTGGGTCGCGCGCCACTCCGATGGTTCCCCCGGATGGTCCGTGTTCGAGAGAACGGCGAGCCTGCGAACTCTGGGATAAATATCCTTGAGCAACTCAACCCGCTTTCCCGCCAACTCAAGCGAGAGGAACGTACTGCCAGTGAAATTAGTGCCAGGTTGAGCCAGGCTCTTGACCACCCCCAAAGCCACCGGGTCGCCACTGAGTGCAAACAGGACGGGTATGTCCTTTACTATGGCCATGGCACGCGTTGCCGGACCACTGGAAACTGCAAGGTCCACGTCACCGCGTCTTAGTTGGGAAATGACCTGGTGCAGCGCCGACGGATTTCCATAATGCGTCTCGAGGGCCACGTTCTTGCCTTCGACGTAACCCAGCACTCGCATCCCCTCTCGAAAGCCATCGAGGAACGGATCCGGTTCGGAACCCGTGGAGATCCAGAGAATGCGATAGACCTTCCGTGCCTCTTGCGCGCGCGCAATCACAGGAAAGGCCACTGCGCCGGCAACAAGCCGAATAAAGTCCCTTCGTTTCATGGCAACCACCGTTACGACCAGGCTGCACGGAACAGGCCATCCAGTGGTCTTGAAATTTGCCCTCGGACTTTCGAGGCTCGCCGAGCTGTCGGCTAGCGGACCGACAGGGTCTCGATTCTCTCGCACCCTGAATATTGAGCTGCCGAAGGAGCGATCTCCTTCATTAGTCGACGGAACCGTCTCAAGAGACTGCACGTTCATGTGTTTTTGGCTTTAGAAGCGCTTGTTTTTTCCTTGAGATCGGCACGTCCCGGAACCCGTCACGTCAACAAGGCTTACCCGCTTTCCCGCGAACCTGCTTTCACGCCATGCGAAGAAGAACGGCCGCACTCGTAACTCGACGCCGGCCGGACTAACTTGCTCGCGCTCGGCCGGAATCAACCGGCCGGCGAACCCCCACCCGGAGGAAGCGATGACACGCCAACTGTCCGATTCCGAGCAGCGCGATCCAGACACCACGCTTTCACGACGATCACTTGTCCAGGGCCTTGCGATTGCTGCAGGCGCCACGATGACGGGCGCCGGCCCCGCGCTGGCGCAGAATGCGCCTGCGGCCCCGCCGACGACGATCACCAATCCGCCTCGCGACTTCAGCCCGCGTGGTGCGCCGACCACCTATTTCTGGGACCCCGACATCATCGCGGTCGATCCGTCCTTCAACGACCTCGCGCAACCGAACACGGCGATCAAGCGGCTTCATACCGGGCTGCTCTGGGCCGAAGGGCCGGCGTGGAGCTCGCAAGGCCGCTATCTCGTGTGGAGCGACATTCCCAACAACCGGCAGATGCGCTGGAGCGAGGACGATGGTCATGTCAGCGTATTCCGCACGCCGTCCAACTACAGCAACGGCAACTCCTTCGACTTCCAGGGCCGCCAGCTCTCCTGCGAGCATCTGACCCGCCGCGTCACCCGCTACGAGCATGACGGCACCGCAACCGTGCTCGCCGATTCCTATCAGGGTAAGAAGCTGAATTCGCCGAACGACGTCGTCGCGCATCCCGATGGCAGCTACTGGTTCACCGACCCGCCCTATGGCGGCCAGCTCTATGAGGGCGAGCCGGATGGTCCGGGCGGTCCGAGCAACGCCGCCGGCAAGATCAATCCGCGGATCGGCCAGCCGGCCGGCTTCGCGCCTGGCAAGCGCGAGCTGCCGACCAATTGCTATCGCATCGACCCCACTGGCCGCATCGACCTCGTGGTCAGCGAGGACCAGGTGCCCGATCCCAACGGCCTCTGCTTCTCGCCCGATTTCAAGAAGCTCTACGTCGTCTCTACCGGCAAGGGTCCGGGCGATACGGGCGCCGGCGGCAAGGGCGACGTGCACGTCTTCGATGTCGGCAGCGACAACAAGCTCTCCAATCAAAAGCTGTTCAGCGACTTCACGATCGACGGCGTGAAGTGCGGGCCGGACGGCGTGCGCTGCGACGTCAACGGCAATGTCTGGGCCTCCAGCAACGCGGGCCGCGCGGTCGGCTATAACGGCGTGACGGTGTGGTCGCCCGATGGCAAGCTGCTGGGCCGCATCCGCTTGCCGGAGGTGTGCGGCAACGTCTGCTTCGGCGGCCCCAAGCGCAACCGCCTGTTCATGGCTGCGAGCCAGTCGCTCTACGCCGTGTACACGGCGACGCAAGGCGCAGGGCCGGGCTGAGGCGGCGCGAGCCGGACCACGACGAGGCGCCGGCGTGCCCCGCCGGCGCCGAATTGTTTCGATCCTCGCCTCGATGCGCGAGGGATTGCCAGGGAAGACACAATGCGCGTTGTCATCTGCGGCGGCGGCGTGATTGGCGCCTGCACCGCTTATTTCCTCAGCCGCCGCGGGATCGACGTCATCGTCGTGGAGCGAACCGAGGTAGCTGCGGCGGCATCCGGCAAGGCCGGCGGATTTTTGGCGCTCGACTGGTGTGCCGGGACGCCACTCGATGCGCTGGCACGGCGCAGCTTTGCGCTTCACGCGCAACTGCCGCACGAAGTCGCAGGCGATTGGGCCTACCGCCGCATGACCGCCTATGGCGGCTTCGTTGCCGGCAACGACGCGCAGCGTGACACGCCGTCTGCGCTCGGCTGGCTCTCCAATGGCGTCGTCATCGCGCACCGTCTCGGCACGACGGATACGACGGCCATCGTTCATCCGCGCAAATTCACCTCAGCGATAATGAACGCGGCGCTCGCGCAAGGCGTCGAGCTGCGCCGGGGATGCGTCACCGGTATCGCGCGCGATGCGGACGGAACGACCGTGAAGAGCGTCGAGATCGAAGGCGACGTCATCGAGGCGGATGCGGTTGTCATCGCCATGGGACCATGGTCGCTGCTGGCGACCCAATGGATGACCCTGCCCGCCGTGTATGGGCAGCGAAGTCCAAGCCTCGTGTACGACACCGGCACGGACGTTCCAGCCGATGCGCTGTTTCTGGAGCATGAGCAAAGCGGCAGCGCAATATCGCTCGAGGTCTTTCCGCGCGCGGACGGCAGCACGCTGATCACCGCGTTCTCGGACGTCGCACCGCTACCGATGGACCCTGCGACCGTAACGCCGGATCAGGACGCGATCGACCGCCTGCAAGCGATCGCTGGACGGCTGTCGCCGCTGTTTCGCGCCAACAGGATCATCGCCCGGCAAGCCTGCTTCCGGCCGGTCACCCAAGACGGCTTGCCGCTGATCGGCAAAGTGCCGAACAGCGAGAGCCTTTACGTCGCGACCGGGCACAATGTCTGGGGCATCCTCAATGCGCCTGCGACCGGCGAAGCACTGGCGGAAGTGATCACTGAGGGCGCAGCACGCTGCATCGATCTCACGGCATTCGATCCCGCCCGGCTTCGACCGCTCGATCCGTCGCTGCTGCAGGCGCGATGATCACGCCGACGACGCGGCTCATGCCACGGGGGCGCTCCGGCCTGCAAATGCAGCCTCTGCCTCATCTCGCAGCCTGTCCGGCGTCTCCAGATAGCGCGGAGAATGATGAAACGTCGTCATCCGCTTCACGCCCGCTTCGCGCGCGAGGTATCCGGCCTGCGCCGCGGTCAGGTGACGGCGCTCGGAAGCAAGTTGCGCGTCGTCGCCGGCGAAGGCAGCCTCGATGAACAGGTGATCGGCGCCGCGCGCGAGCGCGACGATCTTTTCCGCATTGGCCCGGGTGAAGGCGGCGTCGGTCACGTAGGCGATGCGCTGTCCGGGCGCGACCTTGAGCGCGTGCCGGGTCAGCTCGCCAAGCCGGATCGTGCGACCGCTGTCAACTTCGATCGATGTGTCCTCATCTGCGCCCATCCGCACCGCGCTCTTGGCCGCATTGAGCCACGGGCCCACCTGAAGGCCGAGTTCGGCGAGCCCGGCTGTCCAGACATTGACGCGCAGGGTTTCCTGCAGCGCAAATCCAAGGCAGGGAATCCCGTGATCGAGGGTCGCAGCCTCGATCCGCAGATCGCCATCCGCAAACACCAGCCCCGGTGCAACGAACGGCGCTTCAATCGGCGAGTGGTGAAACTGCCGTCTCGCAGAAAAGCTGGTCCACTCGCCGAGCCGGTCATCACAGAATTCGGCGGCGACGATCTCGAACTCCGGCGACTCCTGATTCAGCAGATTCCAGCTATACGACGCTAGCTTGCCGGCGATGGCCGCGACGAGACCAGGCGGCCCGATCACGCGCAAACGGCCCGGCTGATGATGCCTGACCCGCAGCAACTGATCGAAGCCGGCAAAGTGGTCCATGTGACGGTGGCTGACGAAGACGTTACTGATGCGCAGCAATTCCCGATTGGCCAGGGAAGACAGATCGCCAAGGTCAAACAACATGGCGCGCCGCCCGAACCTGAAATCGGCCAGCAGTCCGGGATCGGCGAATGGCTCATTGACGAGGCGGCATTGAACGAGTTGACCCATCAATAGGACCTTCCTGGACCGCGCGACGTTATCCCGACGATGCCGGCCAGGCGACCGCCCTCGTGTCTCTGCGCTTGAGGCGGGCGTCGACTGGTGCCTGCTCGCGTCACGGGCGACCTGCGGCTCGCGGCGGGCGCGAACGCATGCCCACCAGCAAATTCTGCATGCCTGCAGCGAACTTTCCTGCACTCTATTTGCGCAGCGCTAGACTTTAGTCCGGCTCTCACAATCCTGAATGCAGTTTCGCTTGCCGAGACTGGCGTCGCCGTTATAGTCGCGCCCAATAGCTCAAAAGAGGCTTGTTTAAGAGGAGAGAAACAGAATGAAAAGCATACTCCCTGGTGCATTGCGGATATTCCTCGGTGCGGCAGCGTTCAACGTGCTGATCACCGGATCGGGCACGGCACTTGCAGCAGATCCCATCAAGATCGGCGTGATCGCAGAGGCGCAGGCGATCGCCGGCGCATCGATCCCGCAGGCAGCGCAACTCGCCGCCGACGAGATCAACGCCAAGGGCGGCGTCGACGGTCGCAAGATCGAGATCATCTCTTACGACAATCACTCCTCCTCGGCCGATTCAGTGCGCGCATTCCAGCGCGCCGTCAACGAAGACAAGGTCAACGCCGTCATCGCGAGCTATATCAGCGAAGTTGTGTTGGCGCTGGAGCCCTGGGCTTCGCGCCTGAAGACGCCGTTCGTCACACCGGGCGCCGCCTCCAACGAAATCAGCAAGAGCGTTCACGCCGACTACGCGAAGAACAAGTACACCTTCCACGGCTACCTGACCTCGGCCGCGCTGGCGCTTTCCGTCTGCGACGCCGCCAAGGACCTGTTGGTCGACAAGATGCACATGAAGTCGGCGGTCATCATGAGCGAGGACGCCGCCTGGACCAAGCCGCTCGACGTCGGCTACGAGGAATGCCTGCCCAAGATCGGGCTGAAGGTGCTGGACCACATCCGCTTCTCGCCGGATACCACAGACTTCACGCCGATCTTCAACAAGATCGAGGGCGCCAAGCCCGACGTGATCATTACCGGCATCTCGCACGTCGGCGTGCAGCCGACGGTGCAGTGGAAGAACCAGCAGGTGCCGATTCCGATGTTCGGCATTTCCTCGCAGGCCACCAACGAGACGTTCGGCAAGGACACCAACCAGGCCGCCGAGGGCGTGCTCTACCAGGGCGTCTCCGGCCCCGGCGTCGCGGTGACACCGAAGTCGGTGCCGTTCGCGGAGGGTTTCCGGAAGAAGTACGGCAACTATCCGTCCTATGCCGGCTACACCGCCTATGACGAGGTCTACTACATCGCCGACGCCGTGAAGCGAGCGGGCTCGACCGACGCCGACAAGCTGGTCGACGCACTGGAGAAGACCGATTGGGAAGGCACCATCGGCCGCGTGCAGTTCTACGGCAAGGATGATCCGTTCACCCATTCGATCAAATACGGCAAGGGTCTGATCACCGGCCTGATGCTGCAATGGCAGGACGGCAAGCAGATTGCGGTCTGGCCGAAGGACGTCGCCAAAACCGACGTCAAGTTCCCGAGCTTCATCAAGCTCACAACCAACTAGTCGGAACTGCTCCCGGGCCACCTCCCGGGAGCTTTCACATGCGGCGTACGCAGCACCTTTTCTCCGAAGAGGGCGCGTGAGACCGCCTCTCATAGACCAGATTGCCAATCATAGATGCGAGCACTCCAGATCCTGATCGATGGCTTTGCCATCAGCGCCCTCTACGCTCTCGGAGCTACCGGATTCACGCTGATTTTCGGCGTCTCCGGCGTGCTCAACCTCTCCCACGGCGCCATCATGGTGGCGGCAGCGGTGGCGGCCTGGGCCGCAGCCAGCATTTTGCATGTCGACACCTATTTCGGCGCGCTGATCGGAGTCGGGGTCGCGCTCATCACCGCCTTTGCCACCTACTTCGCGGTGGTGAAGCCGATCCAGGATTCCCGCCGTATCCCCAACGAGGAAAAGGAGATCTTCGTCCTCACGGGCACGCTGCTCTGGGGCATCATGATCCAGGAGCTGATCGCCTATTTCTTCACCAACAATGCCAAGACCGTGCTGCCGATCGTCGAGGGCGTCGTCGACATTCTCGGCGTGCGCACGCCGCGCAACGAGATCTTCACCGCGGTTGTGTGCTGCCTCGTCATCGCGCTCTTGTGGCTGCTGGTGAACCGCACCCGCACCGGCAAGGCGGTGCTGGCGGCCTCGATGAACCCGCGCGGCGTCACCCTGCTCGGCCTCGAGCTCACCAACATCTACATCGTGGTCTGGGCGATCTACGGCGTGCTCGCCGGCATCGCGGGCGTGCTGCTCGGGATGTTCCTGGGCGTCAGCTCCTACAGTGTCGGACCGCTGACCGCGAGCGCGTTCTCCATCGTCGTGCTCGGCGGGCTCGGCAGTGTCTCGGGCTCGCTGATCGCGGCCTTTGTGGTCGGCTATCTCGAAACCATCACGGCCTATCTGATTTCGCCGGCCTATCGCACCATTCCGGCGCTGCTGCTTCTGGTGGTCGTCATGTACATCCGGCCCCAGGGCCTTCTGGGGAGGCGCTGATATGGCCGGATTCTTCACCTCTCGCCTGTTCTTCGTCTCGCTCGCGCTCGTCCTGATCGCAGCGACCCTGCCGCTCTACGTCTCCGGCTATGTCCTCGGCCTGCTCACGGTCGCCTTCTATTTCGGCGTCTTCGCCATGGCCTGGGACCTGCTGTTCGGCTTCGCTGGCGAGGTCAATTTCGGGCCGACCTTCCTGATCGGCGTCGGCGCCTACACGGCCGGCATTCTCAACAACCAGTTCGGCTGGTCGGTTTATCTCTGCATCGTGCTCGGCGCGCTCGCCTCCGTCATCGCTGGCCTCGTGCTGGCGCTGCCCGCGCTCAGGGTGCGGGGGCCGTATTTCGGCCTGACAACGCTGGTTGCGGTGCTCATGCTCCAGAACTTCATCGTGGTGTTCGCCGATCTCACCGGCGGCGAGATCGGACTGACCATCCCCGACGTCATTACCATCAACGCCGGCGCCAACTACTGGATCGCGCTCGGCTTCATGACGATCTCGGCGGCCATCCTCTACGGCCTGTCGCAATCGCCGATCGGGCTCGTGCTGCAGGCAAGTGGCCAGGACCCGGTACAGGCCGGCGCGCTCGGGTTCAATATCGTCAAGCACAAGCTCGCTGCGTTCGTCGTCAGCGCGTTTTTCTCGGGACTGTCGGGTGCGCTGCTGGTGTTCTATTTCGGCACCGCCTCGGTCGGAACCGTGGTCGACGTCGCGGTCGGCGTGAATGTCATCGTTTCGGCCGTGCTCGGGGGCCGCCGCACGGTGCTCGGCGCGGCATTGGGCGCGATCTTCCTGATCGTCGCCGGCGAGTTCCTGCGGCCGACCGGCGAGCTCGCGACCTTCATCGTCTCGGCAGTTGCGCTCCTTGTGGTGCTTTTCTTCCCCGGCGGGTTCCTCGGAGCGGCCCTGTCACGCGAGGCGCGTTCATGATGGATCAGACCGTCGCCACCACCTCCGTTCTCACCGTTCGCGGTCTGACCAAGAGGTTCGGCGGCCTGACGGCCGTGAAGAACCTCAGCTTCGACCTGCGCGGCAGCGAGATTTTTGGCCTGATCGGGCCGAACGGTTCGGGCAAATCCACTGCGATGAAGAGCGTGATGGGCATCGAGCGCCCGAGCGCCGGCGAAGTGATCTTCGAGGGCGAGAACGTCGCGGGCCTTCCCGCGCACAAGATCGCGCGCAAGGGCTTTGGCATGGTGTTCCAGCATTCGCGGCCGCTGAACCGGCAGACCGTGCTGGAGAACATCATGGTCGCGCTGTTGCCGGACAGCCTGTTCATGCTGTTTCCGGACAAGGCGCTGGTGGACCGTGCCAAGTGGATCGCCGACCGCGTCGGGTTAGGCGCCGTGATGAACCGCCGCCCGCCGACGCTGCCCTTTGCCGATTTGCGCCGGCTCGAGCTTGCCAAGGCGATCGCGCGCGACCCGAAGGTGGTGCTGGTCGACGAGCCCTTCGCCGGGCTGACGCGGGCCGAGGTCGACGTCTTCTCCGACCTGATCCGCAGCTTTCGCGATGAGGGCCGCGCAGTGATGCTGGTCGACCACAACGTCAAGAGCGTCGCCGCGCTCGTCGACCGCGTGCTCGCGATGTATCTCGGCGAGGAGATCGTCACCGGTAAGGCCGACGAGGTGATGAAGAACGAGACCGTGCGGCGGGTTTATCTCGGCGGCGCCATCGAGACCCACGCGCGGCCCGAAACCACCTTCAAGGACAAGGTGCCGCTGCTGCAGGTGGAGAACGTCAGCGTTCACTATGGCAAGGCGCAGGCGCTGGAGAATGTCTCGATCCACATCCACGAGGGTGAGTTCGTCTCGATTGTCGGCCTCAATGGTGCCGGCAAGACCACGCTGTTCAACACCATCTCCGGCTTCCTGCCCTATGACGGCGAGATCCGGCGCAAGGGGGAAAAGCTGCGGGGCACGAGCGCGGCAAAGATCGCGCGGAGCGGTCTCGTGCAATGTCCGGAATCGCGCGAGCTGTTCGGCGAGATGACAGTGCGTGAAAACCTCGATCTCGGCGGCCAGCATTTGACCGACGAGGCGCGCGGAGCGCAGCTCGCCTGGCTGTTCGGGCTGTTCCCGATCCTGAAAGAGCGTCAGGGCCAATTGGCGCAGACGCTCTCCGGCGGCGAGCAGCAGATGCTCGCGATCGGCCGCGCGCTGATGATGCAGCCGCAAATCCTGATCCTGGACGAGCCGACGCTGGGGCTCGCGCCTGTCATCCTCGAGCAATTGTCCAAGGCACTGGAGAAGCTGCGGCAGACCACGTCGATCACGGTTCTGCTCGGCGAGCAGAACGTGACCTTCGCCCTTCCCCACGCCGACCGCGTCTATGTGCTCGAGCATGCACGGATCGTCTGGCAAGGCGATCCCGGAAGGTTCGCGGCGGAAGCCGGCGCGGGTTATCTCTGACGATTGCCATAACAACCAAAAAACACAGCAAGGGAGACAAGCATGCCACTATCGAAGTGCCTCACCAGCAACCTCCTTCTCGCCTCTGCGCTGGTGCTATGCCTCGCCGCGCCCGCTTATGCGCAATCGAACGAGCCCATCAAGATCGGCGTGATTGCCGAGGTACAGTCGATCGCGGGTGCAGCGACGCCGGGCGGCGCCCAGATCGCCGCTGACGAGATCAACGCCAAGGGCGGCGTGCTCGGCCGCAAGGTCGAGATCGTCACCTACGACAACAAGAGCTCTTCGGCAGATTCCGTGCGCGCCTTCCAGCGTGCGGTGAGCGAGGACAAGGTTTCCGCGGTGATCGCGAGCTATATCAGCGAGGTCGTCCTTGCGCTGGAGCCGTGGGCAGCGCGGCTGAAGATGCCGCTGATCACGCCGGGTGCTGCGTCGAACGAGATCACCAAGGCGATCCACAATGACTACGACAAGAACAAGTACACATTCCACGGCTACCTGACCTCGGCCGCGCAGGCGCAGCTCGTATGCGATGCAGCAAAAGACCTGCTCGTCGACCAGCTCAAGTTCAAGACGGTCGCGATCATGAGCGAGGACGCGGCCTGGACCAAGCCGCTCGACGTCGGTTACGAGGCCTGTCTGCCCAAGGCCGGCCTCAAGGTCGTCGAGCACGTACGCTTCTCGCCCGATACCACCGACTTCACGCCGATCTTCAACAACATGGAGAGCAAGAAGCCGGACGTGATCGTCACCGGCATCTCGCATGTCGGCGTGCAGCCGACGGTGCAGTGGAAGAACCAGCAGGTGCCGATCCCGATGTTCGGCATCAGCGCGCAGGCCTTGAGCCCGACCTTCTGGAACGACACCAACGGCGCGGCCGACGGCGTGCCGTCGCTGGCGGTTGCGACGCCCGACGTCGCGGTGACACCGAAGACGAAACCGTTCGCGGCGGCCTTCAAGACCAAGTTCGGCACGCCGCCGGCCTATACCGGCTATACGGCCTATGACGAGGTCTACATCATCACGGATGCAATCAAGCGCGCGGGCTCGACCGATCCGGACAAGATGGTCGCTGAGTTGGAGAAGACCGACTTCGAGGGCACGATCGGCCGCATCCAGTTCTACGGCAAGAGCGACGAGTTCACCCACGGCATCAAGTCGGGCCCCGGGGCGGTGACCGGTCTGGTCTTTCAGTGGCAGGACGGCAAGCAGATCACGGTCTGGCCGAAGGCGATCGCGGAAGGGCAGCTCAAGTTTCCCAATTTCGTGAAGCTGTCGCAGTAAGCCTCACAACGAGCTCTACAAACGCGGATGCTCGGGCTCGTCCCGGGCATTCACTTTCTTACATCGGTACACCGCCCGATGAAGCTCCACTTGCAAATTTGGCAGGGTCGATCAGAGTGACGGAAAGCAGCACGCGGGCAAGCTTGAAGAACCTGCGGCCCATCGCGGAGGACCCATGCTCCCCTATGTCACGCACGACCCGCGCTTCGAGCGGCTGGTCATCGGTCATGTCAATATCGAGAAGCTCTTCACCGGCTGCCGCTGGGCCGAAGGTCCGGCCTATTTCCCGGCCGGCCGCTACCTCGTCTGGTCCGACATTCCCAACAACCGGATGATGCGGTTTGACGAGACCGATGCATCGGTGTCGGTGTTCCGCTCGCCCAGCTTCAACTCGAACGGCAATACGACCGATCGCCAGGGACAGCTGGTCAGCTGCGAGCATTTCATGCGGCGCGTCACCCGCACCGAGCACGACGGCTCGATCACCGTGCTGGCCGACCAGTTCGACGGCCACCGGCTCAACTCGCCCAACGACGTCGTGGTCAAGTCCGACGACTCGATCTGGTTCTCCGATCCGACCTACGGCATCGACAGCGATTACGAGGGGCAGCAGAGCCCGTCCGAGATCGGCGCGAGCAACGTCTACCGGATCGACGGCAGCACCGGAAAGATCACGCTCGTCGTGTCCGACCGGGTGCAGCCCAACGGGCTGGCCTTCTCGCCCGACGAGACGCGGCTCTACGTCGCCGACACCGGCGCCACGCATGTCCCCGGGCTGCCCGCAACGATCTGGTCCTACAAGGTGGAGGGGCAGCAGACGTCCGGAGACGCCACACTGTTCGCCACCTGTGGCGAGGGTCTCTACGACGGCTTCCGCTGCGACATCCATGGCAATATCTGGACGTCGGCAGGCCGCAGCGTGTTCTGCTACGCGCCTGATGGCACGCATATCGGCACGGTTCCGGTCGGGGAAATCGTCGCCAATGTCTGCTTCGGCGGCCCGCGCCGCAACCGGCTCTATATCTGCGGCCAGACCTCGCTGTACTCGATCTATCTCAACACGCGCGCGGCGGTTTAGGGAGCGCCGCGAGGCTCGCGCAACCACACAACAAAAACATCGAAAACAACCCCATGCAAAGTAGCCGGTGGCGAACGGCGCGATGATTTACGATTTTACGAAATCATTTGACGCGTCGGGCAAATCAGGGGCATGATGCCATCATCGGGCCGTGGGATGGACAGACCCCCAACGGGAGCAGTCGGACCCACCTAACCTTTTCGAGCGCCAGGAAACGGACTCAGATTCGTCAGCTCGTGACGCGCTCACCGCGCCCATAGACCAGCAGCATGAAGATGATGACGAGGCCGTAGATCACCTGCCGGCCGGCCTCGGGCATTTCCATGATCGAGAGCACGCTGTTGAGCAGCACGATCAGCACCACGCCGATCAGCGTGCCGAGATAGCGGCCGCGGCCGCCCAGAATGTTGGTGCCGCCGATCACCACCGCGGCGATCGACGGCAGCAGATAGGCATCGCCCATGCCCTGATAGGCTTTTGTGGAATAGCCGGCGAGCAGGACGCCCGCGAGTGCGGCCGCACCACCGCAGATGACGAAGCAAACCACTGTGACGCGGCGCGTGTCGATGCCGGCCAGATACGCCGCCGCTTCCTTGTTGCCAATGGCATAGATGTAACGGCCGGTCTCTTATACACA